>NZ_JBHUSC010000075.1:0-25984 GCF_042673805.1 Streptomyces sp. NPDC057010
TTGGCGGGGTGGGGTGGGCGGGGGGCCGGGGGCGGGGTGGGGTGTCGTCCGGGACGGGCTTCGATGTTCGGCGCCCTTTCCGGAGTTGCTTCGTCCGGCGGGGGCTCGCGCCGAAATCATCTCGTTTTAGTCCCGGCCGACACCCCACCCCGCCCCCGGCCCCGGCCTCGGCGGCTGGGGGCGATCGTTTCCGGTCATGGTGGGGTGTCAACTGCCCAATAACTGAACAGAAGTGGAGCTGCCGGTCTGGCACGATGGCGCGTGCTGCCGCCCCCCGCCCATCCTCACCCGGAGGCCCCGCGCCATGCCGCTCCTCGACCCGACGCTCTGGCAGGACGGACCCACCCTCACCGGCGGCGCCGCGCCGGTCGTCGAACCCGCCACCGGCCGGACCCTCGCCACCATCGACCTGGCCGCGCCCGCCGACGTCACCGAGGCCGCCGTACGAGCCCGGGCCGCCCAGCGCGACTGGGCGCGCGCCACCCACCTGGAGCGGGCGGCCGTGCTCAGGCGTGCCGGGGACCTGTTCGCCGCGCATGCCGAGGAGCTCGGTGAATGGCTGGTGCGCGAATCCGGGTCGATACCCGGCAAGGCCGCCTTCGAGCTGCACGTCGCCGCGCAGGAGTGCTACGAGGCCGCCGCGCTGGCCTCCCGCCCGACCGGGCAGGTGCTGCCCAGCGAGGCCCCCCGGCTGTCCTTCACCCGGCGCGTGCCGGCCGGGGTGGTCGGGGTCGTGGCCCCGTTCAACGCCCCGCTGATCCTGTCGATCCGCTCGGTCGCGCCCGCGCTGGCGCTCGGCAACGCGGTGCTGCTCAAGCCGGACCGCCGGACCGCCGTCTGCGGCGGCCTCGCCCTCGCCGCGGTCTTCGCCGCCGCGGGCCTGCCCGGCGGGCTCCTGCACGTCCTGCCCGGGGGCGCCGAGACGGGGGCCGCGGTGGTCGCCGATCCTCTGGTACGGGTGGTGTCCTTCACCGGATCCACCGCCACCGGCCGGGTCGTCGGTGAGCTGGCTGGTCGTCACCTTACGCGTGCGCACCTGGAGTTGGGTGGAAACTCGGCCCTCGTCGTGCTCCGCGACGCCGATGTCGAGGCCGCCGTCGCCCAGGCCTCCTGGGGATCCTTCTTCCACCAGGGCCAGATCTGCATGACCGCCGGCCGCCACCTCGTGCACGCCTCGCTGTACGACGAGTACGTGGAGCGGCTCGCCGCCCGGGCCGAGGCCCTGGTGGTGGGGGACCCGTACCGCGAGCAGGTCCACCTGGGCCCGCTGATCGACCGCGGCCAGCTGGAGCGCGTACACGCCCTGGTGGAGGCGAGCGCCGAGCAGGGCGCCAAGCTCGTGGCGGGCGGCACCCACCAGGACCTCTTCTACCGGCCGACCGTGCTGGCGGGAGTCGCCGACGACACCCCCGCCTACGCGGAGGAGGTCTTCGGCCCGGTCGCGCCCGTACGGTCCTTCGCGACGGAGGAGGAGGCGGTGGAGCTGGCTTCGACGGGCCCGTACGGCCTCTCCCTCGGGATCGTGACGCGGGACGCGGGGCGCGGACTGGACCTGGCCGAACGGATCCCGACCGGGATCGCGCACATCAACGACCAGACGGTCAACGACGAGGCCGTCGCCCCCTTCGGCGGGGTCGGCGCCTCCGGCACGGGCGCCCGCTTCGGCGGGGAAGCGAACCTGGACGCGTTCACGGAGCTGCGCTGGACCACCGCCCGCACCGCCCCCGCCGGTCATCCCTTCTGACCCGCGCGGAATGATGCGGGCCGGTCGTTCGTTCAGGGAGCAGACGGCTCAATCAGGAGGTCTGGAAACCGTGGCTACAGTCGAGCTCACCAAGGAAAACTTCGACCAGACGGTCAGCGAGAACCCGTTCGTGCTGATCGACTTCTGGGCGGGCTGGTGCCGGCCGTGCCTGCAGTTCGCCCCGGTCTTCGAGCGGGCCTCGGAAGCCCATCCCGACCTGGTCTTCGCGAAGGTCGACACCGAGGCGCAGCAGGAGCTGGCCGGGGCCTTCCAGATCACCTCGATCCCGACCCTGATGATCGTCCGGGACCAGGTGGCCATCTTCGCGCAGCCCGGCGCCCTGCCGGAGGCGGCGCTGACCGACCTCATCGGCCAGGCCCGGGCCCTCGACATGGACGAGGTCCGCGCCAAGATCGCCGCCGGGCAGCAGGCCGCGGGCGAGTCCGGCACGCCGGAGGCCTGAGTGCGTGACGCGGCCGCGGCCGGGCGGTGACACTGGCCCGTATGACCGAAGCCGTGGAGTACGACGTCGTGGTGCTCGGTGGGGGACCGGCCGGCGAGAACATCGTCGACCGGACCCGCGCCGCCGGGCTGAGCACGGCGCTGGTGGAGAGCGAGCTGGTGGGCGGGGAGTGCTCGTACTGGGCCTGCATCCCGAGCAAGGCGCTCCTGCGCCCCGTGCTGGCGCGGGCCGACGCCCGCAGGGTCCCGGGTCTGTCGGAGGCCGTCCGGGGGCCGCTGGATCCGGCGGCGGTGTTCGCGCACCGCGACTACTGGACCGGCAGCTGGAAGGACGACGGCCAGCTCGACTGGCTCGACTCGATCGGCGCCCACCTGTACCGCGGCCACGGCCGGCTCTACGGGATCCGGAAGGTCGCCGTCACCAGCCCCGAGGGCGAGCACCACGTGCTGTCTGCCCGGCACGCGGTGGTCGTCGCCACCGGCTCCCGGGCCGTGGTCCCCGACCTGCCGGGCATCGCCGGGGCCCGTCCCTGGACCAGCCGGGAGGCGACCTCCGCCCAGGAGGCCCCCGGCAGGCTGCTGATCGTGGGCGGTTCGGTGGTGGCCGCGGAGATGGCCACCGCGTGGCAGGGCCTCGGATCGCAGGTCACCCTCCTCGTACGCGGTTCCCGGCTGCTCCCGCGCATGGAGCCCTTCGCGGGCGAGCTGGTCGCCGACGCGCTGCGCGAGGCCGGCGCGGTGGTCCGTACGGGCGTGACCGTCGAGGCGGTCGTACGGGACGGTTCGACCGGGCCCGTCACCGTCGTGCTGGAGGGCGGCGAGACCGTGGTGGGCGACGAGCTGTTGATGGCGACGGGCCGTTCGCCACGGACCGAGGACATCGGGCTGGACACGGTGGGGCTGGCCCCCGGCGAGTGGATCGGGGTCGACGAGAGCTGCCGGGTGCCCGGACACGACTGGCTGTACGCCGTCGGGGACGTCAACCACCGCGCGCTCCTCACCCATCAGGGCAAGTACCAGGCCCGGATCGCGGGCGCCGCCATCGCCGCCCGCGCGGCGGCCGCCGCCCCGGCGGAGACCGGAGCCGACACCGGGCGCTGGGGCCCGTACGCGGCGACCGCCGACACGCTGGCCCTCCCGCAGGTGGTCTTCACCGACCCGGAGGCGGCGGCTGTCGGCCTCGGCCTGGCCGAGGCCGAACGGGCCGGCCACCGGGTGCGCGCCGTCGACTACGACCTGTCCAAGGTGTCGGGCGCCGGCCTGTACGCGGACGGCTACCGGGGCCGCGCCCGGATGGTCGTCGACCTGGACCGCGAGGTCCTCCTCGGCGCCACCTTCGTGGGCCCGGGCGCCGCCGAACTGCTCCACTCGGCGACCATCGCGGTCGCCGGGGAAGTCCCGATCGACCGCCTGTGGCACGCGGTCCCCGCCTTCCCCACGATCAGCGAGGTCTGGCTGCGCCTGCTGGAGACGTATCGCCGTCAGTAGCCGATGGTGAAGCGGCGTTGGACGAAGCGCGGGAGCTCCGCCTCGTCGACGAGGGCGACGGCGGCGTCCTCCATGGAGATGCGGCTGCGCCCGTCCGCGTCGAGGACCGGCTGGTCGCCGCCGATCCGGAAGCGGCCCGTGCGTTCGCCGGGTGCGATGTCCTCCGCGGGGCTGAAGTAGGTCCACAGCCGGTTGGAGGTGCGCAGGACGTTCAGGGCGTCGCGGTGGCCGCGCACCGCGGCGGAGTACTCCCTGGGCAGGCCGATCGCGTCGAGGGTCTCGTGCACGAGTGCGTCGGAGTCGGCCCGTACGACTCCGGGCGCGATCTCCAGGCTGCCGGCGCCGCCGATGACGATGAGCCGGATCCGCGGATGACTCTCGAGCGCCTTCAGGAGCGCTCGCGCGGCCGTGGCGTACACCGTGGGGTCGGCGATCGAACGCGCCACGGTGTCGGCGATGTCCCTGGCGGCGTTTCCGGGCTGAAAGCCGCTGATCAGCACGTCGAGGCCGGATATGACGGCGGTGATGCTGTCGGGGTCGAGGACATCGACGCTCCGCCAGACGACGTTCTTTCGGTTCTCGTCGATCCGCGTGGCGTCGCGGCTGAATGCCGTGACGTGGTGCCCCCGGTCGAGTGCTTCGGCGACGACGCGACTACCGATGCCGCCCGTGGCCCCGATGACTCCGATGTGCATGGCTCTCCCTGGTTGGTCGTGTGCAGCGCACCGTTCTTCACGGCATGCAGAGACTATACGGCGTAAAGTTGAGATACGCGGGTCAGTATTGTGACGCTGTAGAGTGAGTGGCCATGGGAACCGTGGGGAACACCAAGGGGCGCCGTGAGCGGCTGAGGGCCGAGACGACCGCCGAGATCAAGAAGGTCGCACTGGGGCTGATGGCCTCAGGGGGGCCCGACGCGATCACGCTGCGGGCCATCGCGCGCGAGATGGGCATGACGGCCAACGCCATCTACGGCTACTTCGCCACGCGCGACGACCTGGTCACCACGCTGATCGGCAACGTCTACACCTCGCTGGCCGACACCGTGGACGCCGCCTGGGCCGCCGCCCCCGCCGAGGACCCCGCCGTGCGGATCCAGGCATGGGCCCGCGCCTTCAGGGAGTGGGCGCTGGCCAACCCCGAGGGTTTCCGCCTCATCTACGGCGACCCCGTCCCCGGGTACCTGCCCCCCGAGGGAGGCGCAGCGCCCGAAGCCGCCCACCGCGTCTGCACCGGCATCACCGCACTCGCCGCCGCGGCTTGGCCGCACGCCGAACTCCATTACTCGGACAGTGACTTCGAGTGGTCCGACTTCGACCCGGGTCTGCTGGGCAAGGTCCGGCCGGCCTACCCCGACCTCCCCCCGGCCGGCGTGGCCCTCGCCCTGCGCATCTGGAGCCATCTGCACGGCCTGGTGTCACTGGAGATCTACGGCCATATGCAGGGTCAGACCCTCAGCCCGGAGAAGCTCTTCCGCGAAGAACTCGCCCAGCTCATCCGGTCCTTGGGCATCACGCCGCAGAGCTGACGCCCGCACAGGCAACCGGCGAGGGTGCGAAAGCGGGCGTCGACCCTACTGTGGCCGAGGATCCGTAGCGGCCCCGGGCGGGGGGCTGTTGGGCGCGCGTGGCCGAGGCCGCGTCGGCGTCCGTGCCCGTGACCGCCGCTGCGTCCGTGTCCGTGTCCGTGTCCGTCAGGAGCGCCATGAGCGACGTACGGGCGCGGGCGACGCGGGAGCGGACGGTGCCGACGGGGCAGCCGATCGCCTCGGCCGCCTCGGCGTAGGGCAGGCCCAGGAGCTGGGTGAGGACGAAGGCCTCCCGGCGTTCGGCCGGGATCGTCGCCAGCAGCTCCGCGAGGGCGACGCCGTCCTCGAAGCCGGGGACGCCCTGCGGCTGGGTCTGCTCGGCCGCGGTCTGCCAGTCGTGGCGGTCCGACAGCCGGGGGCGGGCGGCGGAGTGGCGGAGGCTGTCGACGACCGTGCGGCGGGCGATGGAGAGCAGCCAGGTGCGGGCCGAGGAACGGCCCTCGAACCGGTGCAGGGCGCCAAGCGCGCGGAGGAACACGTCCTGGGTGAGGTCGTCGGCCGCCTGGGGGTCGGCGCTCAGGTAGGCCACGTAGCGCCAGACGTCGCGCTGGAGGGCCCGTACGAACCGGTCGGCCTTCGCCGGGTCTCCATCGCGCGCGGCGAGGGCCAGGCGCGTCACCGCCGCGTCGGAATCGGGGGTGTGCCGGGCCGGTGTGCGGCCGGCGGGGGACTGCCGGGTGGGCAGGAGGGCAGGGGTCATCGCCTCAAGGTCCTTACGGTGAAGGGGTGTCCGGCGCGGCACGCCGCAGGCCGGTGATGGGTGTACGGCCTGCCGGAGGGCATGGCCGATGCCCGAGGCGCGGCGCGGAGGCCGGTGCGCGCTCGGGGAGCCGGCTGTCAGAGGACAGCGGTTCCCGTCGGCGGACCCCTTGAGGTGATGGCGTGGACGAGGAGGAGCTGCCGGAGGCCGGCGTTCCGGCGGGCGCGGCGTATCCGGACGTGCGGCCGGTGCGGGACCCGCGGCAGGCCGAACAGCGGGCGCAGCGGCGCCTGGAGCCACCCGGCGAGCGCGCGCAGGATCCGGAAGGCGGCCTGCTCCCCGTACGCGAGCCACAGGCCGGCGAGTACGGCCGCCAGCAGGTGGGCCGCCAGCATGCCGGTCGGTGACATGCCGCCGGGTGACATGTCGGCCGGGCCCATCCCGGAGGGAGACGTGGCCGCCATCCCGTGCAGGGCGTGGTGGGCGTGGGCGTGTGCGCCTGTGTCCGCCATCGAGGGCATCGACGGCATCGCAGGCATGGCCGGCATCGACGTCCGGGGTCCGCCCGCGCAGGCCAGGTACGCGCCCCACCGCCCGGCGAACGAGCCGACGCCCGGCAGGGACGGCTGGGCGGCGGCCTGGACCAGGGAGAAGCCCGCGTGGAGGGCCGCCTGGACGGCCACGGCCGCCGCGGTGACGGTGGGCAGGCCGCGTTCACGCCCGGCCAACCCCCAGGCCGTGGCCGTCGTACAGGCCCCCGCAGCGGCAACGGCCCACCAGGGTAAGGCCGTTGCGGTCATGAGGTGGTGGCCGGTGGCCGCGAGCAGCACGCAGACGGCTGCGAACATCGCAGCCCGGGCGGCTCGGGAACAGGGGCCTGGTGTCATGGCGGGCTCATCCTCGCACCGCGATTCCGGGCGGTGCACCCGGGTGCGCACGATCTGAGCAATTCTTGTACTTCTTCTGTATCCCGCCTGGATCGCGTGCCCCAGGTGCCCCACGTGCCGCGGGGCCCGGCGGCCGGATGCCGCCGGGCCCTCGCTGGTTTCCCGGGACCGGTCAGCCGGAGGTCAGCTCGGAGCGGACCGTGTGGGCCGCCGCGACCAGGTGCTCCAGGGAGGCCCGGGTCTCCGGCCAACCGCGGGTCTTCAGGCCGCAGTCCGGGTTGACCCACAGCCGCTCGGCCGGGATCGCCCGGAGCCCCTTGCGCAGCAGGGCGGCCGCCTCGTCGGCGGAGGGGACGCGCGGCGAGTGGATGTCCCAGACGCCCGGCCCGACCTCGCGCGGGTAGCCCGCGCCCGCGAGTTCGTCCGCCACCTGCATGTGGGAGCGGGCGGCTTCCAGGCTGATGACGTCCGCGTCGAGGTCGTCGATGGCCTGGAGGACGTCGCCGAACTCCGCGTAGCACATGTGGGTGTGGATCTGGGTCTCCGGCCGGACCCCGCTCGTGGTGAGCCGGAACGATTCGGTGGCCCAGGCCAGGTACTCGGCGTGCCCGTCGGCCCGCAGCGGAAGGGTTTCACGCAGGGCGGGCTCGTCCACCTGGATCACCGAAGTCCCCGCGGCCTCCAGGTCGTTCACCTCGTCCCGCAGGGCGAGGGCCACCTTGCGGGCGGTGTCGCCGAGCGGCTGGTCGTCGCGTACGAAGGACCAGGCCAGCATGGTGACCGGGCCGGTCAGCATCCCCTTGACGGGACGGCCCGTCTGCGCCTGGGCGTAGGAGGTCCAGCGGACGGTCATCGGGTCGGGGCGGGAGATGTCGCCGGCGAGGACCGGCGGGCGGACGTAGCGCGTCCCGTACGACTGGACCCAGCCGTGCTGCGTGGCCAGGTAGCCGGTCAGCTGTTCGGCGAAGTACTGGACCATGTCGTTGCGTTCGGGCTCCCCGTGCACGAGCACGTCGATGCCCGCCTTCTCCTGGAAGGCGAGGACCTCGCGGATCTCGGCCTCGATGCGCTCCTCGTAGCCGTCCGTGCCGAGGCGTCCGGCGCGCAGGTCGGCGCGGGCGGTGCGCAACTCCGGGGTTTGCGGGAAGGAGCCGATCGTGGTGGTGGGCAGCGGGGGCAGGCGCAGGTGGGCCCGCTGGGCGGGGGCCCGGTCGGCGTAGGGCTGCGGGCGGCGGGCATCGGCCGCGGTGACCGCGGCGGCGCGGGCCCGTACGGCCGGGTCGTGGGTGAGCGCCGAGCTCGCCCGCGAGGCCAGGTCGGCCCGGTTGGCGGCGAGTTCGGCCGCGATCGCGTCGGTACCGTGGGCCAGGCCGCGGGCCAGCGTGGTGATCTCGGCGCTCTTCTGCCGGGCGAAGGCCAGCCAGCGGCGGACCTGCGGGTCGATGTCGCGTTCGGCGGCGACGTCCAGCGGGACGTGCAGCAGGGAACAGGACGCGGCGACGTCGACGCGGTCGGCGAGGCCCAGCAGCGTGCCCAGGGTGGTGAGGGACTTCGCGTGGTCGTTGATCCAGATGTTGCGGCCGTTGACCACGCCGGCGACCAGGCGCTTGCCGGGCAGGCCGCCCACGGCGGCGAGGTCGGCGAGGTTGCCGGCGGCCCGCTCGGTGAAGTCCAGGGCCAGGCCCTCGACGGGCGCCTTCGCGAGCACCGGCAGGGCGTCGCCCAGCCGGTCGAAGTACGAGGCGACCAGCATCCTGGGCCGGTCGGTGAGCGCGCCGAGCTCCCGGTAGGCGCGGGCCGCGGCGCCCAGGTCGGCCGGGGTCCGGTCCTGGACGAGGGCCGGCTCGTCCAGCTGCACCCACTCGGCGCCGGCCGCCCGCAGGTCGGCGAGGACCTGCGCGTAGACGGGCAGCAGCCGGTCCAGGAGGGTCAGCGGCTGGAAGCCGGGTGCGACGCCGGGGGCCGGCTTGGCCAGCAGGAGGTAGGTGACCGGGCCGACGAGCACGGGCCGCGGGGCCAGCCCGAGGGCGAGGGCCTCGCGCAGCTCCGCGACCTGCTTGGCCGAGTCGGCGGTGAAGGCGGTGTCGGGGCCGAGTTCGGGGACGAGGTAGTGGTAGTTGGTGTCGAACCACTTGGTCATCTCCAGCGGCGCCACGTCCTGGGTGCCGCGGGCCATCGCGAAGTAGCCGTCGAGGGCGTCGGCGGCGACCGCCGCCCGGTGCCGGGCGGGAACGGCGCCGACCATCACGCTGGTGTCCAGCACGTGGTCGTAGTATGAGAAGTCGCCGGTCGGCACCTCGGTGATGCCGGCCCCGGCGAGCTGCCGCCAGTTCGAGCGGCGCAGGTCCCGGGCGGTGCGGTGGAGGGCATCGGCGGTGACGCGGCCCTTCCAGTAGCCCTCGACGGCCTTCTTCAGTTCGCGGTTCTGACCCTGCCGGGGGTAGCCGTACACGGTGGGCCGTGCTGCCGCGGCTGCGGACTTGTCTGTCACGGAACTCTCCTTCGCGAGCCTGTCTCCATGGCCCGGTGAGGGCCGAAGGCGCGAAGGGGTGCCGGAACGGGCGGCCCGCCGGGGTCGCGTACGGCTGGGTACGCGACGGGAGACCCGCCTGAGGTGCACGCCGACCCGCCCACGAGGTCACCGGGAAACCGTGCGCGGTCGTTCGCGCACGGGCAACGGGCAGGTCTTCGGACTCGCGGGCACACCGACCTCTGTTTCGAGAGGCGGCACCTACTGGCCGTCGCTTCCCAGGACCGGTTCCGGTCCCAGTGCGTATGACGGCGGTCGTTCCCGCTCACCGCTGCGGGGCAGTCCCGGATTCCCACCGGGTTCCCTCTTGCGACGCGTCCCGCCTGGCGGACGGGAGCGAACCAGCTGCGTTCACAAGCCTACCCGCTGTACGCGTGGAAACCACGAGCCGATTTCCGGCCCGACCGTCCCAAGCCCCCGGAGCCGGCAGCCCTGTTGACTAGGATGATCACTTCTCTTGATCAGAGACGAAGGAGTCACCGCTCGTGATCGTGATCGCCCACCTCAGCGATGTCCATCTCGACGGCGGCACGCGGGCCGCCGACCGCACCCGCGCCGTCATGGAGTACCTCGACAGCCTGCCGTACGACCTGGACGCCGTCCTGGTCAGCGGTGACATAGCCGACCACGCCACCGCCGCCGAATACGAGGAAGCCGCCAAACTGCTGCGCTCCCGGCACCCGTTGGTCATCTGCCCCGGCAACCACGACGAGCGGGTCGCCTTCCGGCAGGGGCTGCTGGGGGAGGGGCCCGCCGCGGCCGCGGCACCGGTCGACCAGGTGCTGCGCGGGGACGGGTTCGTGCTCGCGGTGTGCGACTCCTCCGTCCCCGGCGAGGACCACGGCCTGCTGGAGGAGTCCACGCTCGGCTGGCTGGACGGCGTACTGGCCGACACGCCGCGGGAGACCCCGGTGCTGGTCGCCTTCCACCACCCGCCGGCTGCGCTGCACACCCCGTACGTGGACGAGATCCGGCAGTTCGGCGAGGAGCGGCTCGCGGCGCTGGCCGAGCGGCACCCGCACCTCAAGGCCTTCCTGTGCGGGCACGCCCACACCGCGGCGGCGACCACCTTCGCCGGGCGCCCGCTGCTGGTCGCGCCGGGCGTGGTCTCCACCCTGCGGCTCCCCTGGGAGGTCCAGACCGCACCCGACCACCACGTCCACCTCGACGAGCCGCCCGCCGTCGCCTTCCACGTGCTGGGCGAGGACGGGCGGCTGACGACCCACTACCGGGTGGTCGTGGCCCGCCCGTAGGCGCGGCCGGCGCGGCGGGCCACTCGTGCGCGGGGTCAGGGGCCCACGGTGATCTGCTGGGCCGGGTCGGTCGTGTCGGCGACGAGGTAGACGGCGTTGAAGGTGGACGAGGTCGCGCTCGTCGGGCAGCCGAACCCGCCGGTGACCTTGACCGGCACGGAGGCGTTGGTGAAGGTCAGGCTCGACGGCGCGCCGTTGGCCCAGGTGCCGCCGACGTTGGCCGCGGCCGTGGGCGCCGCCGTGACGGTACAGGAGGCGAGCCCCGTCGTCTTGACCACCAGCCCGCCGACCGGCACGGTCATGGTCGCGGTGACGGGGGAGCCGTCCTGCATCGACACCGACCAGGCGCCGCTGGTGGTGACCGTGGGGGTCACGCCCGGCATGCTGGAGGTGCAGGAGCTGTACGTCGGCGGCGAGATCGGCGAGGAGACCGGCCCGGCGGCGTTGTGGTTGCCGGGCGCGGCCGGCACCGTGCCGGTGGAGACGGAGACCGTACAGGTCACCGTCACCGACCCGGCCTTGAGGGTGGCCTTCCCGCTGAGGGTGGCCTTGAAGGAGTGCCCGGCCGGGGTGACGGTGGTCGACCCGGCCGCGGGCAACGGCGCGGCGGTGGCGGTGGCGGTGACCGAGGCCACCGACAGGGCTCCGGCGGCGGCCAACCCGAGGGCGAGCGCGGTGCGCGTACGGCTCATGGCTGTGCTCCTTGGGGATCCTGGTGCAGGGTGGGAGGGGGAGTGGGGCTGGGGGAGGAGCCCGGGCGCGGCGTGGCGGCGTACGGCTGCCAGGCGAACATCAGGCCGCCGCCGAGGATCCCGAGCAGGGTGCCGATCAGGAACCCGCCCAGGTTCGACAGGACCAGGGCCGCGGTGGCGATCAGCGTGGTGAGGACACCGGACAGGTTCCGCTGCGGGGGTGAGAACCAGGCGGTGAGCCCGAGCACGATCATGACGATGCCCATCAGCACGGAGGGGATGCCCGCCACCCCCTGCTGGAGCATGACCTTCAGTGGTGCGAGCGGCAGGAGGCAGATCTCCGTCCCGGCGAGGATCGCGAGGAGCCCTCCCCAGAACGGCCGGCTGCGCCGCCACCGCCGCCAGCGGGTCAGAAGCATTCCTTCTTGCCCTTGCTGATGCCCATGGCGAGCCCGGAGAGCTTGAAGGTGCCGGCGTTGGTCGCCCACGCCGTCTGCTGGAGGTTGGTGATGCTGACCCGGTCCGCCTGCTGGGCGAAGAGGTCCTGCATCCCCTGGGCTTCGGCCGGCCCCTTGTCGAGGGTGGAGGCGTCGCGCCCGATCTCGATGTTGGAGAACACGGCGTCGCCGGCGAGCTGCGTCGCGTCGACGAACAGGTTGCTCGCCTCGACCGGGGTCTTCTGACCGGCGGTGAGGTTGAGTGAGATGTCCCCGATCACCGGCAGGGAGGTGACCACGGACTGGCAGAGGCTGTTCAGCTTCGCCTCGCGGATGGCGGTGACCGCCACGGGGATGAGCTCCTCGCGGGCGTTGACGTCGACGCTGCCGTACTGGGCGAAGCCCTCGCCCTCCAGGCTCTTCGCCGACACCTTGAACTGCTGCCCCGACACGGCGAAGGAGGCGGCGAGCGCGCCCTGCGCGAGGGCGATGCCGAGGCCGGCGGTGACGGCGACGGCGGGGACGGTCAGCACCGCGAACCGGCGCCAGCGGACGCGTCCGGCACCGTAGGGCACTGCGGGGGATGCGAGCGGTTTCGGAATCTCGGGTAACTCGGGGGAATCTGCCATGAGATCGTCCCTTATTTCGGCTGTGCACCGTTGTTACCGACGAGTTGAATGTAAGAGTGCCAATGGTGGTTGGCAAGGTTGTGCGAGCGCACCCTTTCGGCCGACTCCTACTGCTCCGTACGCAGCAGTTCGGCGACCTCCGCGTCGACCCGGCGCGCCATCGCCCGCGCGAACTCCGTGGCCACCACCTCGCCGGCCACCGGCCTCAGTGCGGCCACCGCCGCCGTGATGTGCTGGAGCTGCGTGGCCGAAAGCCGCTCCAGCCCTTGCGCACCGATCACATGCCGCCGGAACAGTCCGACGAACCGGTCCGCGAGCGCGGCCGCCTGCGCCTGTACGAAGTCCCCCGCGTCCAGGATCTCGGCGAGCGGCACCCCCTGCCGTACGAGCGTCAGCGTCGCGTCCAGCAGCCTGCGGCTCGGGTGCGTGACCAGGTCCCCGTCGACCGTCACGTACCCCAGCTCCGCCGCCCGCAGGGTGTCCTCGGCGGTGGCCGTCGGGCCGAACAGCTCCCGCAGCTCGGCGCGGGTCATCGTGACCGGCTCCTCCTGCACCCAGTCCCGGGTCATCTCCCGTTCCAGGCCCAGCAGTTGGGACAGGCCGCCGCCGTCCTCCCAGGCCTGCAGGAGCTCGGCGATGCCGTTGACCGTGTAGCCGCGCCCCAGCAGGTCGCTGATCAGGCGCAGCCGGGTCAGGTGGTCGTCGGAGTACCAGGCGATCCGGCCCTCGCGGCGCGGCGGCGGCAGCAGCCCGCGCTCCTGGTAGTAGCGCAGGTTGCGCACCTTGACACCGGCCGCCCGGGCCACGTCCTCGCGGCGGTAGCGCCCGCCACCGCTCACGTCCTCCACCTGACTGCTGCTCACGCGGCCGAGTGTAGGACGTACCGGCAGGTCACAAGGCTGCGTACCGGCAGGTCACAAGGGCCCGCACCGGCAGGTCACACGGGCCGCGGCTGCTCGCGCCGTTTGACCGCCCGCAGCACCACGAACTTCGGCTCGCTCGCGACGACTTCGCTGTTGCCGAACAGCCGGCGCAGGTGGGTGTGGTAGCCCATGTGCCGGTTGGCGACGATCCACAGCTCGCCGCCGGGCCGCAGCACCTTGCGCGACTGCGCGAACATCCGCAGCGCCGTAGCGTCCGTCGTGGCCTGGTGGGAGTGGAACGGCGGATTGCAGAGCACCAGGTCGACGGAGCCGGGATCCAGCATCGCCACCCCGTCGCCGACGAAGAACTCGGCGGTCCGCCGGCCCTCGCGGACGTTCGCCTTGTACGTCTCCCGCGCCGAGGCGACCGCCTGGTAGGACTCGTCCGTGAACACGACCTCGGCGTCGGGGTCGTGCACCTGCACCGCCGTGCCCACGACACCGTTGCCGCAGCCCAGGTCCACGACGCGGGCGCCGTCGGTGTTGGTCGGCAGGCTCTGGAGGAAGAAGCGGGTGCCGACGTCGAGCCGGTCCGCGCAGAAGATCCCGGCGTGGTTGACGACGGTCAGCCCGGCGCCCGAGCCGCCGTCCTCGTCCACCGTGTACGTCAGCGGCCACGGGTCGGCGGCCGTGGGCCGGATGGCACCGGGGGTGCCCGGCGTGCAGAAGATCAGCCGGGCCTTCTTCTCCGCGAGGGAGGTCCTCGTCGGGCCGAGGATCTTCTCGAAGAGCCGCAGCGTGGAGGTGTGGATCTCCTTCACCATGCCGGTGCCGACGACCACGGTGCCCGCGTGCACGTGCGGGGCCAGCCGGTACAGCTGGTCCTCCAGCAGGGCCAGGCTCTTGGGCACGCGCACCAGCAGGACGTCGATCCGCTCGGGCGGCGGGTCCTGCGTGGTCAGCAGCGTCACCGTCGCCTTGGACGTCCCGATGCCGGCCCGGTCCAGATTGGCCGCGGTGGCGGAGCGGGAGAGGGCGGAGTCGGTGATCTGCGTCGGGTGGAAGGCGGCGAGCGCCGTCGTCAGCGCCCCCCAGCGGTCCCCGAGCACGGTGATCCGGCCGGAGGCGGCGGCCAGGTCCACCGGACCGCGCTCCCCGGTACCGGATTCGAGGTGGCGCAGCAGGTACTCGTCGGCGGCGTCCCAGGCGCGGAGCCGGTCGCGCGGGTCCTCGGGGAAGCGGGTGAGCTCGTAGGAGCCGAAAGGCGTGGTCAGGCGGTTCATATGCGACCCAGGCTAACCGAGCCGGAGCCCGGCCCCCGACCGGACGGGCCGGGCCCGCGCCGGCTGGGGCCGATCGGCCCTGCTCCGCGCCCCCTACTCGGGGAAGTCGCCGGCCATCGCGGCGGCCGTGCGCAGGTACGGGCGGGCCTCGTCGGCCCGGCCGAGCCGCTCCAGGGTGCGACCGAGCATCAGCTGCGCGTAGTCCTCCACCGGCCAGCGCTCCAGGATGGCGCGCAGCTCCCGTTCGGCACGGGACAGCTGGGCGGAGTGGTAGTAGGCGCGGGCCAGCAGCAGCCGCGGCGCCAGCTGCTCGGGCACCTCGGCCGCGAGGGGGTCCAGGACGCGGGCGGCCGTCGCGTACTCCTTCGCGTCGAAGAACAGCCGGGCCCGGTCCCAGCGCTCGGCTGCCGTTCCGTGCCCGAGGTAAGCCGTCGGCCCGTTCGTCATGCTGTCTCTTCCTTCCTCCTGGTTCCCCCGCTCGAACAAGCCCGCCCGACGGAACATTCCATACGAGGCGGCCGCCGCCTCAAGGCTCTCGGGACTAGGTTGTCAGCATGAGCAATCTCGATCGCCAGCCCGCTCTCTCCGCCTGCGGCGGCCGCGGCTTCGTCGTGGCCGAACCGGTACGCGAGCTCCTCAGCCCGCGCACGGTCAGGCTCGGGGAGTCCACCGAGGTACGCCGACTCCTGCCGAACCTGGGCCGCCGCATGGTGGGCGCCTGGTGCTTCGTGGACCACTACGGCCCGGACGACATCGCCGACGAGCCGGGCATGCAGGTCGCCCCCCACCCCCACTCCGGGCTCCAGACGGTGAGCTGGCTCCACGAGGGCGAGGTGCTGCACCGCGACAGCGTCGGCAGCCTCGCCACGGTCCGCCCGCGCGAGCTGGGCCTGATGACCTCCGGCCGCGGCATCAGCCACTCCGAGGAGAGCCCGCGCCCGCACGCCCGCTTCCTGCACGGCGCGCAGCTGTGGGTCGCCCTGCCGGACGCCCACCGGGACGTGGAGCCGCACTTCCAGCACCACGCGGAGCTCCCGCACGTCACGGCCCCGGGCCTGACGGCGACGGTCATCCTGGGCACCCTGGACACCGCCACCTCGCCCGGCACGGCCTACACCCCGATCGTCGGCGCCGACCTGGCCCTGGCGGCGGGCACCGAGACCCGCCTCCCCCTCGACCCGGACTTCGAGTACGCGGTCCTGTCGATGTCCGGCGAAGCCCACGTCGACGGCGTCCCGGTCCTGCCCGGCTCGATGCTCTACCTGGGCTGCGGCCGCACCGAGCTCCCCTTGCGCGCGGTCTCCGACGCGGGCTTGATGCTCCTGGGCGGCGAGCCGTTCGAGGAGGAGATCGTCATGTTCTGGAACTGGGTGGCCAGGAGTCATGAAGAGATCGTCCAGGCCCGCGAGGACTGGATGAACGGAACCCGATTCGGCGAGGTCAAGGGCTACGACGGCCCCCCGATCCCGGCACCCGAGATTCCCCCAACTCACCTGAAACCGCGGGGTCGTGTGCGATGACCATGTGCGAGTTCGGGATCGGCGTGGGCGCCTTGCCGCGGTCGGCCGGATCCCGGCTCGCTGAGACGGTCGAGCACGTCGCCTGTGGCCGCTCGCTGCCCGTTCGGGCCGCCGGCCCGGCATGTCCTGGATTCCGGGCTGCTCCGGCCGCGTACGGATGCCAGCGACGGCTGGTGATCACCGCAGAGCCATCCCGCGATCAGGACGGCTGCCTGCCGGAGGCTCGTGACGTCGACCGTCCGGCCCGGGGGCCTTGCGTTCGGATCCGTCCGGCACGGCATCGGTGAGGCTGACTCTGCCAAGGGCAGCGACGTCGTCCGGCTCGCCGACAAGGGACGACGGCCGTCAGCAGGCACCTTTGTGTGACGCTGCGGGCGGGAGGGGGAGCTGTCCACGCTGCCCCGTAGCCCGTTCTCGACGAGTCATCCCGCCTGACGGTGGATTAGCTCGATCGGGTGCAAAGGTCTGGCTGATACCCGTTGGCGCCCTTGGGCGCCGGCTGGGACCGGATACTGGATCAACGGCCGGGCCGTGATCCTCGGCTGCCATCCCTTCCTTCTGACCGAGAGGCGTTCCGTCATGCCCACTTTCGAGGCCACCGACCGCATTGGGCTCGTGTTCTCGCTCTTCGACGTCGACGGCAACGGTGTCATCGAGTCGGCCGACTTCGACCTGATGACGAGTCGGATCGCGGCCGCGCTGCCGCAGGCCGGTGCTGTCGCGAAGGACCGGCTTGCCGCCGCGCTGGGCCGCTACTGGGAGACCCTGGTGGGTGAGCTGGACGCGGACGGCGACGGCCGGATCAGCCCCGAGGAGTTCACGGCCGTGGTGCTCGATCCGCAGCGGTTCCACGCCGTGGTGGACGAGTTCGCCGAGGCTCTGGCAGGGCTCGGCGACCCGGATGGCGACCGGCTGGTCACGCGGCCCGACTTCGTCGCCCTGATGACCGCGATCGGCTTCGAACTCCCCAATATCCAGGCACTGTTCGATGCTCTGGGCCCGGTCGACGGTGACCGTGTCGAGGTGGCGGTCTGGGCCGGGGCGATCCGCGACTACTACCGGCCCGAAAAGGCCGGCATTGCGGGAGACCAGCTGGTCTCGAACGCGGCACGGTGACTGTGATCGGCCACCAGATCGGTGCCGGCGCCCTCGGCGCCGGTGCCCCGGCCGCGCCCGTGATCGGGCTCGCGGCCGGCCGGGGCACCGGCCCGGAGCTCGCCGTCGTCTTCGAGCGGGTGTTGGCAGCGCTCACCGCCGACCACCCGACCGGGGTGCGGATCCTGCGCCCCGACCGCCTCTACCACTCGTACGTCTCGCTGCGTGCCGAGGGTGATCCGGCCCGTGTCCAGAGGCTGACCGCGCAGGACGCCGACCACTACGAGGACTTCTGCCGGACCCTGGCCGCCCGGGGTGCCACGGCGCTGTTCCGCACCGCGATCAACGCCCAGTCGCTCTACCTGGTGCGCCAACGCCTGCGCGCCGTCAAGGTGGACCTGCTCCGGGCCGACGGATCCTCCCTGCTGCTGGTGCGTGACCAGGCCCAAGGCTTCTATACGGGGGAGAACCAGCACGCCCCGGGCCGTCTCACCCGCACCTTGACGTTCAGTCGGGAAGTCACCGAGGCGGTCATCGAGTACGCGGTGCGACGGGCCCGGCTGGAGTGGCCGGACGGGCGGATCGACCGCGTTGTCATGGCCTACAAGTTCCATCTGCTGGACGGCGCGTTCGACCATTGGGTGGCCGGCATCGCCGACCGACTCGGCCTGCGGATCGAGGTGTTCCAGCCCGACACGGTCAACCGGAACCTGATTGCCCACGGCTTGCCCGAGCGCACTTTGCTCATCGCAGGCAACGAGTGGGCCGACATCATGCACGTCGTCCTGCTGGACCGCTTCGGCTCCGAACGGCAGGAGAACCGTTGCACCGAGAACGTCTGCCTGGGCCTCGGCAACGCGGGACTGGTCGAATACCAGACCGTGCACGGCTCCGCCGATGATCTGGCGGGCCGTGATCTGGTCAACCCGGTGGCCACGATCCGCGCGGCCGCACGGGTCGCCGAGCGGCATGCGGGCGTTTCCGGCGCCGTCGGAGCAGTTGAGGCCGCCCTCACCGAGCTGGCGCGCCTCGGGGTGGGAACCCCGGACCTCGGCGGCGAGCACTCCACCACCGCCGTAGCCGAAGCACTGGTCGACCTGCTGCGCACGCCCCAGGCGGTCGGCCCGGCTCACGCCGCATCGGCCGACCGTTCATGAGCGGCGCCATGGCGGCAGCCTCGGATCCGGATCCGATCGCGGCCACCGGGACCGCCACCGCGTTGGTCGTGGTGGACCTGCAAAACGACTTCTGTGCCGGCCCGGTCGCCACCGCCCGCTTCGCAGGGGATCCCGCCGTCTTGGAGCGTGTGGCCGAGGGCAGCCTGCAGGCGGTGGCCGAGGCGCGACGGCGGGGCGTGGAGCTGCTGTTCGTCCGCTTCGTCGGTGATCCCGCCCATCAAGGGCCCGCCTGGCGCTCGCGCGATCAGCGCCGGGGCAGGCCGCCCAAGTGTCTGGAGGGGAGCTGGGGCGCGGAGTTCCACCGGGTCTCCCCAGCCCCGGGCGAGCGGGTCTTCACCAAGCGGGCTTGCTTCGACGCCTTTCTCGCCGAGGGCTTCGAGCAGCACCTCATGGCCCGGGGTATCGGCCACCTGATCCTGGCGGGCCTGTTCGCCGACGTGTGCGTGGACTCCACGGCACGCACCGCCTTCCAGAAGGGCCACCACATCACCGTCCTCGCGGACTGCACCACCTCGCTCCACTTGCCCTACGAAGAGGTGCTGGGCTTCGCCCGCACCCTGTACGGAGCCCGGACCCTGACTCGGGACGATCCCGCGGCCTGGACGTCGCCCGAACAGCCGCGGAAGGAGCGGGCGTGCCCGGCGTCCGGAGGCTGACCATCCCAGCGGAAGCCCGGTCAGGGGGTGCTCGTGCGGACGGCGGTGCCCCGGGCGGGGTGACCGTCGGCGTGGGCCGCACCGCACTGCTCGTCGCGGCGGCCCGCGCCATCGAGACCCACCGGCCGGACGCCCTGGCACACGACCCGCTGGCCGAGCACTTCGTCCGCGCAGCCCCCGTCTCGGCGCGCTGGCCGGTCCACCCCGACGGGGTGCCCGACGGCGAGGCCGATCCGCTCTGGGGCCGGCTCGGCCGCTACTTCGGCCTGCGGACAAGGGTATTGGACGACCACCTGCTTCGGTCCGCACGGGCGGGTGTGCGTCAGGTGGTGCTGTTGGGCGCGGGCCTCGACGCGCGGGCCTTCCGGCTCGACTGGCCGGCGGGCTGCACGGTCCACGAGATCGATACCGAAGGGGTGCTGACGTTCAAGCAGGAGGTCCTGGATCGCACATGCGCACGGCCCGCGGCGGCGCGCCGGACAATCCCGGCCGACCTGCGGGGGGACTGGGTCGGCGCCCTCATCCGCGCGGGCTTTGAACGGACGGTACCGACCGCCTGGCTCGCCGAGGGCCTGCTGCTCTACCTCCCGGCCGATGCCGAGCAGCGGCTCATGGCCTGCGTTCACGCACTGAGCGCTCCCGGCAGCACGCTGGCGTACGAGCTGAAGGAAGTCGTCGCCGAATCCGCGGCGGTTCGGAACGCCCCGGTCTACCTCGCTGCCCGGCAGCGGCTCGGCATCGACTTGCCGGCGCTGTTCGCCACAGGCCGCAGGCCGGACACGGCTGCCGAACTCGCGGCCCGCGGCTGGACGGTGGCGGTGCACACCCCGTACGAATTCACTGTGCTGCACGGCCGAGGCCCGCTACCCGAGCCGGACGACGCGCTGGCTGCCAACCGCTGGGTCTTGGCCGAGAGAGCCCGCCCCACCCCGCTCCCGGCCGGGCGCGCGTCGGTCAGCTGTGCTCCTGGCCGCATCGCCGGCCGCGAGCCGCCCCTCCGACTCGCGGCCCAATGAACCGGAACTTCCGGCCGCTTGTATTACGATCCGCCGCTAGCGTCTCTCGATCGACCTTTGCTCACCCAATCGATAGGAAACCTGATGATCGGCGTGCTCGTGACTTTCACGCAGACCGACAAGTTCGATCGTTCATCTCTCGCAAAGATCGCCGGCGAACTCCGAACGCCGTTCGAAGGCATGGCCGGCCTTCGCTTCAAGAGCTTCATGCTCGACGAAGACGGCGTTCACGCAAAGAACTTCTACGTTTGGGATGACGAGGAGAAAGCTCGCTCCTTCTTCACGGAGGAGCTGGTCGGCAAGGTGACGGGGATTTACGGCGCCCCGCCCAAAATCGAATACCTCGATATCGTCGGGTTCGTCGACAACTCTGGCACCTGATTCCTTCGGAGGCTGTCGCACAACCTGCGCCTGGTTCGTGATCGACCCGCATGTGACCGCCCGGCGCGTGGGGAGCGCGGCCTGGTCCTCGGGGGATGCGGCGTTGCAACGCGTAAGGGAATCGTCATCCGCCGACGCTGGAGGCCGGGACGGGAGCCGGGGTTGAATCGTCCTGGAGCGCAGTAACCGGACGGAAGGTCGGCGTGGTGGCACGGAACGGGAAGCGGCGGACGGTCGTGCTCGGCGCGATGCTTGTGGCAGTGGTGCTGATGGGCGTGGGCCTGTACTGGTTCCAGCCCTGGAAGCTGTGGACGGACGAGACGGTCAACGAGGCGCTCCCGAGCGCGGCGGCCCGACCGCAGGCGCCGACCGCTTCGCCCCAACCCGGCTCGACCGGTGCCCCGTCCGCACCGGACGGCCCCCGCACCATCGCTCAGGGCGGGCTCATCAGCCACGAACACACCACCACCGGCACGGCGAAGATCGTGCAACTGCCCGACGGGTCGTGGGCGCTCCGCCTAGAGAACCTGGACACCAGCAACGGTCCGGACCTGCGGGTCTGGCTGACCGATGCCCCGGTGAAGGAGGGGGTGGCGGGATGGCGCGTGTTCGACGACGGGAAGCACGTCAGCCTGGGCAGGCTCAAGGGCAACAAGGGGGACCAGAACTACCCGATCCCCGCCGAAGTGCAGCTTGCGGAGTACACGAGCGTGACCATCTGGTGCGACCGCTTCGACGTCTCCTTCGGTGCGGCGGAGCTCGGCCGGGTCTGACCCGCGTCCGCCGGGCGAGGTGATGACGGTCGCGGCCGACGTCGGGCCCCGGCGGCAAACCGTTGGGGGCCTTGTACCTGTCGGCGCGTCAGGCGAGTGACGGCACGATGTTGGCGTTGCGGTGGAAGACGTTCTCCGGGTCGTACTTGGCCTTGATCTGCGCCAGCCGCTGGTACTTTTCCGGCCCGTAGGCCGCCCGGACGCGATCCTGCTCGATCTCGGCCATGAAGTTGACGTAGCCACCAGGGCCGACCGCGGACGGCAGCAGCTCGGTCCACAGTCCCCTGACCCAGGCGGTGTCCGCCACGAGCTCCTCCGGGTCGAAGGTGAGGGCGGTGAGGGCCAGCATGTAACCGGGGTCGCGCGTGCCCCCGTAGGCCGTGGCATCCTCGTCGACCTCGGCGAAGGCACCGTCCAGTCGGAAGGCCGGGCAGAAGGTCAGCGGCGAGGTCTTGCGCAGCAGGTAGTCGTTCAGCAGCGCGATCACGTCGTCGTTGAGCTCCGCGAGGGGCAGCCCCTTCTCGTAATCGAGAATCCCGTACGGCGAGGAGTCGTCCAGCATGCTCTGCAGGTGGGTGTAGGGCAGCGGGGTCCGCATCTCGAAGAGCCTCGGCGGACCGCCGTCCAACAGGGTGGCTGCGGCGGCGTGCTCCTCCGCGCCCGCGAAGCCCGCGATGATCAGCGCGTGGCCGAGCTTGCCGTGGTGCTCGGGCGGCACGAAGGGTTCCGGCGGAGCGCTCAGCCCGATGCCGATCAACGCGCTGTGCCGCGGCGGAAGCGCCGGCAGCACCTCGCGTACCAGTTCCAACGCCTCGCGGCCCACCGACATGTCCCAGAAGAAGACACCTACGTGCACCTCGGGCCCCACCGGGTGCAGCCCGAAGTCGAAGGCCGTGACCACCCCGAAGTTGCCGCCGCCTCCGCGCAGCGCCCAGAACAGATCAGGGTTCTCGTCCGCCGACGCGTGCACCAGAGTGCCGTTGGCCAGCACCACCTCGGCGCCCAGCAGATTGTCGACGGTCAGTCCGTGCCGGCGGGTGAGCCAGCCCATACCACCGCCCAGGGTCAGGCCTCCGACACCCGTATGGCTGATGGTGCCGGACGGCACAGCGAGGCCGTGGGCCTGAGTGGCGGCGTCGAGCTCGGCCAGGGTGGCTCCGCCGCCACAGCGTGCGGTACGCGCCCCGGGGTCGACCTCGACCCGCCGCATCGCCGTCAGGTCGACGACCAGGCCGTCGGGGCAGACGGCGGCTCCGGCCGGGTTGTGACCACCGCCGCGCACCGAGACCTCCACGTGCTCGTCACGGGCGAAGGCCAGCGCGGCGGCGACGTCCTCGGGTCCCAGACAGCGGACGAGCAGGGCGGGACGGTGGTCGATGGCCCCGTTCGCGACGGCGCGGGCGGCGTCGTACCCCGGATGCTCCGTCCCCAGGACGTCTCCCCTGACACGGTCACTGAGCGCTCTGACGGCCTGATCGGCGAGTTGCGCCATGGCGGCCTCCGCGAAACCGGCGAGGCTTACCCTTGCCACGCTAGTCCCCAGCGCACAGGCCGACAATTCGAGGAGGCGGCAGGAGCCGGCTCTTCGGCCTCAGGCCCGAAGGGCGGTCGGCGCATGCCGTCTCCGAGTCAACCTCGTAGCACACCTTGACGCTCGAGTCACCGAGAGCCGTATCGGCGAAGTCCTGGACGTCTGCTACGGATTTCGTCTCCCGGAGGCATGTCACGACGCGACCCCGGCGCCGGGACCCGCCGTCGGAGGCAGGCCATGGTGAGGACGAGGGCGGCTGTGGTGCCGTACGCGAGGGTGCCGAGCGTCGGCCGGTAGCCGAAGGCCGGGCCGAGGACGTAGACGGCGGCGCCCGCGAGTGCGATGCCCAGCCATTCCCAGCGTCCGTCGAGGGCGACGAGTGCGATCAGGAGCAGCGCGTACCACGAGTAGCCGGGGGTCAGGAGGACGAACGCCCAGCCGGTGACGAGGAGGGCGCCGCTCCAGGGGCGCCGCGGGTCCCCGCGCCACATCACGTACAGGGACACGGCGGCGATGATGGCGACCAGTGCGGGGAGCGCCCAGGAGTCGGGCAGGACCAGGCGCAGGAGCGAGTAGCGGGACCCGGCCGAGGCGTCCTCGTAGCCCTCCTCCTGTACGTAGCCGCCGAGGTAGCCGAAGACCGAGTCGTGCGAGACGAGGACGTAGGGGAGGTAGGAGAGTACGACGAAGGCCGCGGCGGGCAGCAGTACGGCGGCCGCGTCACGGATGCGCCGGACGCCGGACAGGGCGCCGGGGAGGACGACGGCGGGCATCAGCTTCGTGGCGATGGCGGCGCCGATCAGCACGCCGCCCGCCGCACGCCGGGTCAGGGCGCGCGAGGCGACGAGGCCGAGTCCGGCGACTGCGAGGAGCACGCCCAGGACGTCGATGTGGGCGTTGTTGACCGCCTCGATGGGGACGGCCGGGCACCAGGCCCAGTACGCGGCCTTGCGCAGGTCGTCGCCGCGCCGGCGCAGGATCAGCAGGAGAACGCCCGTGACGCCGAGGGAGATCAGGGCGGCACCGGTCTGGAGCGGCCCCAGTCGGGCACCGTCGGGGGCGAGCCGGTCGACGGCGAGGAAGTAGGCCTCGGCCACGGGCGGGTAGATCGTGTGGACGGCGGGCCTGTTGATGCGGGTGCAGTGGCGGGCGCCGTCGGCCGGCGGGATCGGTGCGAGGTCCGGGCCCGTACAGGCGGCGCCCGTGGGGAAGAGCCACGGGTCGCGCAGCCGGGAGAGCGCCGGGTCCTGCGGGGCGTGGTCGTAGGGGGAGATGCCGGCGGACTGGACGCGGCCGTCCCAGGCGTAGCGGTACGAGTCCGTGCTCGTCCGCGGCGGACCCACCAGCCCGGTCACCGTGACGGCGACGGCCCCCGCCACGATCAACCGTGCGACCTGGCGACCGGGGACGCGGCGCAGCGCCAGCAGGGCCACGGCGAAGAGCACCCAGCAGGCCGCGTACCACCGGAACAGGCCGACGGGGTCGCTGAAGTAGCCCCCGTACCGGAGGGTGAAGACGAGGGCCGTCGTGAGTGCGGCGAGGGTCAGGGCAGTGACGGGGAGCCCGGCGCGGGGCGTGCGGGCAGTGTGGGGTTTCACCTGCGGAAGCGTCCCAGCAATCGGCTGTCCGCCGGTGGGCGGCGCCCTGGCCGTCCGCGTTTCGTAAGGTGTTCCGGCCCCCTGCGCAGGGCTCGCCGGGGGTGTGATGGGGGCATGCCTTTCACCCTGCCTCCGGGGCCGCCCGTGACGTTCAAGGCGCGCCTGCACGATGCCCGTACCGCTACCGCGATCGGCCGCTGGCTGGGCCTGGCCGTGCTCGTCTGCTTCGCGACCGGTCTGGTGAGCCACTACCTCCAGCACCCGCCGGGTTGGCTGGCCGACCGGCTGCCGAGCCGCCCGTACTGGGGCTACCGGCTCACCCAGGGGCTGCACGTGGCGTCCGGGATCGCCGCGATCCCGCTGCTGACGGCGAAACTGTGGGCGGTGTACCCGCGGTTGTTCGCCTGGCCCCCGGTGCGGTCGGCGCTCCACGCGCTGGAGCGGATCTCGGTGGCCGTCCTCGTCGCCGCCGGACTGTTCGAGCTGTTCACCGGGCTGCTGAACACCTTCCAGTGGTACCCGTGGCCGTTCGGCTTCGTTCCCGTGCACTACGCGGTCGCCTGGCTCCTGCTGGGCTCGCTGCTCCTGCACGTCGCCGTGCAGTGGCCGACGATCCGGGACCACTTCACGATCCGTTCCCCCGGAACCCTGGCCCTGCCCGAGGCCGACGGACCGGACCGCCGCCAACTCCTCCTCGGCGTCACGGCCGCGGTCGGAGCGGTGACGCTCACGACGGTGGGACAGTCCGTGACCGCGCTCGGCCCGCTGGAGCTGTTCGGCCCGCGCAGCCCCGCCCACGGTGTCCAAGGGCTGCCCGTGAACCGTACGGCCGCCGCGGCGCGAGTCACCGAGGCCTTGCTGGCCGACTGGCGGCTGACCGTGGCCGGACCGCGTCCCTTCACCCTCACGCTGGACGAGCTGCGCGCCATGCCGCAGCACGAGGTCATCCTGCCCCTCGCGTGCGTCGAGGGGTGGAGCAAGTCCGCGCACTGGACCGGAGTACGGGTGCGCGACCTGCTGGAGCGTGCGGGAGGCGGCCCGGGAGCGCGGGTTCGAGTGGTGTCCCTGGAAGCCGTGGGGGCCTACCGGGTGATGGAGATGGGACGGCTCTACGCGCAGGACCCGCTCACCCTTCTGGCACTGCGACTGAACGGCGAGGAGCTGTCCCTGGATCACGGCCATCCGGCGCGGATCATCGCCCCGAACCGCCCCGGTGTCCTGCAGACCAAGTGGGTCGGCCGACTGGAGGTCCTGTGATGGGTTTCCGATACGCGGTGGGCGGATTCGGGCTGGTGCTCGCGGGCTGGGGCGGGTGGCTGCTGTTGCAGCAGCCCGAGCCGTGGCGGATCGCCGTCTGGCTCGCGGGAGCGGTCGTGGTGCACGACGGGTTGATCGCGCCCCTCGTGATCGCGATCGCGGCCCTCACCGCCGCGGCGGGCTTGCGCCTGCGCGGCGTACTTCGCGGGGCCCTGATCGTCGCGGGTTCCCTGACCGCGATCGCCCTCCCTCCGCTGCTGCGGCCCGGCGCCGTGGCCAACCCCACCGTCCTGCCGCTCGACTACGTACGCAACTGGCTGCTCGCGATGGCGGCCCTCGCACTGCTCACCGTCCTCTGCGCCGGTGTCCGCGCCGCGCTGCGCAGGGCGGGCCGGAGAGCCTGACCGGGGCGCCGTGCGAAGG
>NZ_JBHUSC010000076.1:0-25568 GCF_042673805.1 Streptomyces sp. NPDC057010
GGCGGGGGTTGCCTGGCGCGGCCGGGTGGGCAAACTCAGCCCCGCCGGCGTTTGAGGCGCCGCCGGAGGCGAATCCAGCCTCGCCGGCGTTTGAGGCGCGGGGGCCGGGGCGGAGCCCCGGGAGCGGCGCCGCACCGGAGTCACCGCACCCGGCGGCAGCCCTACGGCTTGGCGGGGGCCGAGTGCTTGCCGTCCTGGGGCGGCGGCGGGGCGTCCCCGTCGGACACGGCGAACCACGTGCCCAGGCCGATCGCGACCGCAAGGGCCGCCGCCGATGCGGTGAGCACCAGCCGCCGCTTGCGGGCCGCCTCCGCCCGGTGCCGGGCGGAGCCCGGCCGGTGGCCCCCGGCCGGGCGGGGGACCCGGGCGGTGCCCAGCGCACCGCCCGCCAGCTCGTCCGGCCCCGGCACCCGCATCGAGGTGTGCGTGTCCCGGTTGGAGTCCGTCGCGGAGCCGGGGACGAGCGGGACCACGCCCCGCCGCCGTACGGGATCCGCGGCCGGCTCGTCCGAAGGACCCGGCTCCGGATCGGCGTCGTCCGGCTCGTCCACGTCCAGCGGCGGCATCCCCGCCAGCAGCGGCAGCAGGTCCCGCAGCCGGACCGAGAGCTCCGAGGCCCGCAGCCGCGAGGCCGGGGCCTTCGCCAGGCACTGCACGATCAGCTGCCACAGCTCGTCGGGGATCCCGGGGAGGGGGACGACGGTCTCCGTGACGTGCCGCCGCAGCACCGCACCCGGGTGCCCCCCGCCGAACGGCGTGAAACCGGCCAGCAGCTCGTACAGCACGGTGGCCAGGGCGTATATGTCGACCGCCGCCCGCGGGGGCAGGCCCTCCACGATCTCCGGCGCCAGGTAGTCCGGTGTCCCGATGATCCGGGTGGTGGGGGCCGACACCCGGACCCCGGCGGCCCGCCGCGGGGTGTCGATCAGCTTGGCCACCCCGAAGTCGGTCAGCAGCGCCGGATGCGCGCCGCCCGGCCCGAGCGGCCCCTGCATGTCCAGCAGGACGTTCTCCGGCTTGACGTCCCGGTGGACCACCCCGGCCGCGTGCGCCGCGGCCAGCGCGTCGGCCACGTCCGCGACGATCGCCACGGCCGCCTCGGGGGCGAGCCGGCGCTCGCGGTCGAGGCGCGTGCGCAGGTCCGTACCGCGTACGAGGTCCATGACGAGGGCGAGGTCGTTGCCGTCGACGACGAGGTCGCGGACGGAGACCACGTGCGGGTGCTCCAGGCCGAGCAGCGCGCTGCGCTCCTGGACGAAGCGTCCGACCAGCTCCTGGTCGGACGCGAGGTCCTCGCGCAGCAGCTTGACGGCGACGGGCCCGTCAGGCCCCTCGCCCAGCCACACCGTGCCCGCGCTGCCGCGCCCCAGGATCTGGTGCGCGGTGTACCGGCTGCCGATCTTCCGTGCCACGACTGCTCCCTCAGCGGCTGGCCCAACGCACCCAAAGCTACGCGGCCGGGTGGGGGTTGAGGGCCAGCAGGGGGCCGGATTCGCGGCGACCTTCACTTCTGCGGGCGAAAACATGTCCCAGAAGTCGACAAATCCACGAACTCGGCGCTACGGGGCTCTGTTCAGGGCTTGCCGGACCCCGAACCCGTGGACTCCGCGGCATCCCCGAGGGCGCCGATCCAGTCGACGATGTCGGAGCCCCAGGTCCACAGCTGGTCCCACCAGCTCTTGCCGGTGCCGATCCACTCCGGGAGCGGGGTCAGCTTCCAGATGAGCCAACCCGCCACGAAGAACACCAGGATCATGACCAGGCAGCCCTTGAGGCAGCCGAGGCCGGGGATCCGCACCGGGTTGGCGCTGCGGCGGCGCGGCTCGCGCGGCTCGCGGGGAACCTGCTGCCGGGGCGGCGGACCCTGCGGGGGCTGCTGCCGGGGGGCCTGCGGCTGCTGGTAGGGCTGGTGCTGCTGCGGCTGGTACTGCTGGGGCTGCGGCGGGGGCGCGTACTGCTGCGGCGGCGGCTGCCGGTACTGCGGCTGCTGCGGCTGCTGGTACTGACCCTGCTGGTACTGCTGCTGCGGCGGCTGCCGGTACTGCTGCGGGGGCGGCGGCTGCTGCGGCTGGTACTGCGGCGGCGGGGGCGCCTGGCGCTGCGGGCGGCGGCGCAGCGGGTCCTCGCTCGGGTCGAGGTACTGCATCTGCGTCTGCTCGTTGCGGTCGCGGGCGGCGGCCATCTGCGACTGCCACGGGTGCGGCTGGTCCGGGCGCTCCACCGGCGGCATCACCGAGGTCGGGTCGGCCCCGGCGGGACCGGTGCTCGGCAGCACGGAGGTGGCGTCGTTCGCGCCGACCGGCGGCATGACGCTGGTCATGGCGTTCGGGTCGTAGGCGCCCATGGGCGAGGCGGCGCCCCCGCCGCCGGGCAGGACCTGGGTGGCGTCCGCGGGACCCGGGGTGCCGGGTACGGGCGCGGGCGAGGGGTCGGGGGCGAGCAGCGCGCCGACGCCGAGGGCGGCCTCCACCTCGGAGGGGGCGCTGTGCACGCCGATGCCGGAGGCGACCACGCGCAGGCCGCGGGCCAGGTTCTCGGCGCTGGGGCGCTCGTTCGGCTCCTTGCGCAGGCACCGCTCGATGACGGTCCACAGCGCCTCGGGCACGGTCGGGGGGCGCTGCGGGTCCTCGCTGAGGTGGCGGTGCAGGACTTCGAGCGCCGTGCCGCCGGCGAAGGGCGGGCGGCCGGTGAGGAGTTCGTAGAGCAGGATGCCGGCGCCGTAGATGTCGACGGCGGAGGTCTGCGGGCGGCCCTCGGCGGACTCGGGCGCGACGTAGGCCGGGGTGCCGACGAACTCGTGGGTGCGGGTCAGCCCCGGGGAGTCGGCGAGGCGGGCGATGCCGAAGTCGGTGAGCATCGGCTTCATCTGGCCGCCGCGCTCGTCGACCAGGACGTTGGCGGGCTTCAGGTCGCGGTGGACGACGCCGTCGGCGTGGCTGGCGGCGAGCGCGTCCGCGATCTGGGCGGTGAGCAGGGCCGCCGCGACGGGGGTGAAGGGGCCGTTCTCGCGGAGGTACTTGTGCAGGTCCGGGCCGTCGATCAGGTCCATGACCAGGGCCAGCAGATCGCCCTCGACGACGAGGTCGCGGGTGCGCACGATGTTGGGGTGCGTCAGGCGCAGCAGGACGGAGCGCTCGCGCAGGAAGCGCATGACGATGTCCGCGTCCTGGGCCAGCTCCTCCTTGAGGACCTTGATGGCCACGGTCTCGCCGGGCTGCCCGGCGACGGCCGCCTCGGCGCCGGCGGTCTCCCTCTGGCGGGCACGCCAGACAGTGCCCGTGGCGCCGCGCCCGAGCGGCTCCTCGAGCAGATATTTGCTGCCGACTGGCCGCACGTCTCGCGCTCCCCTGCTGTCGTCTGCTGTGGTCGGTCCGCTGGTGGGTTTTCCGGCCCACTCTATGGGGTGTCCCTGTGGAAGACGTCGGGTGCCGGAGGTTGGTTGCCGCACATATGTACGAAGAGTGACGTTTGGGGGGTATGCCGGAGGCGATTTTCCTCTGCTTTCCTCGCTTCCGTTGCGGCCCGCGACCGATCAAGATCATTTGTTGGCGGGTGCCGGGCGTGTTGTCGGCGACAGGTGCGAGGATGCACCCGTACGGAACGGCACGGGACGGGAGCCCCGCCTTCCGGCAGACCTGACCGGACGACGCGTCCGTGCCGGGTGGGGGGTGTGAGCGGGCAGCCATGTCCGGGACTTCCCCCTGCCGGGCGCACACACCGCGCACCGCGCAGAAGGGACCGCTGACGGCGATGCAGATCCGGCTGACCGTCCTTGGGTCGCGCAGCGGCCACCAGACCGCGACCGCACCCGTGAGCTGTGACGTACTCGTCACCGCGCCCGCCGGAACCGCGCTGGCCGCGGTCGCCTCCGGGCTCGCGGCGACGGTCGGCGGGCCCGACACGGGGGGCACGGTCATCCTCTACGCCGGCGCCGAGCGGCTCGACCTCCAGCGGCGGGTGCTGGGGGAGCCGCCGCTCGTGGACGGGGCGGTGCTCGCGCTGCACGGGCCGGTGCCGGACGTCCTGCCGGAGGAGAGCCTCGGCGCGCCCCAGCTGCACGTGGTGTCCGGGCCGGACGCGGGCGGCGTGCACCTGCTGCACAGCGGGCAGATCCGGGTCGGGCGGTCCGCCGACGCCGATGTCCCGCTGGACGACCCCGACGTGTCCCGGCTGCACTGCGCGGTGACGGTGCTGGGGGACGGGCGGGTGGCGGTGGCCGACCTGGACTCGACGAACGGCACCACGCTGGACGGCGCCCCGGTGGGCCCCCAGCCGGTGGCCCTGCCGGCGGGGGCGCTGCTGCGGGTGGGCGAGTCCACGCTGCGGCTCGCCCCGGCGGGGACGGGGGCCGCTCCCCTGGCGGTGTCCTCGGACCTGGAGGGCCACCTCGCCCTCCCCCGCCCCTCGGCTGCCGCCGGCTCCGACGGGGGGCCCCGGTCCGCCTCCGGCGGGGGGTACGGGTCCGGCTCGGCCGGGGACGCCTCCGGCGCGGGCTGGGGGCCCGGGAGCGGGCTTGAGCACGGCGCGGGCGGGCACGGCGGTGCCGGCGCGGCGGCGGGCAGCGGCAGCGGCAGCGGCAGCGGCAGCGGCAGCGGCAGCGGGCAACCGTACGGTACTTTCCCCCACCCCGCCCCTTCCCGAAACGGGGGCTCCGCCCCCGACCCCGACCAGGCGGGGCTCCGCCCCGCGCACCCCGACGCCTCCGGCCCGGCCGGCGGGGCCGGTGGTGGGCGGCGGAAGGGGCTCGGAGCCTGGGCCCGGAAGTGGGTGCGGGGGGAGGAGGCCGCGGAGGCGGTGGCCGAGCCGGCCGTCGCCGTCGCGGCCGTGCCCGATCCGGACGACCCCGCCGCGCTGCTGCTGGCCGCGCTGGGGCCCACCGCCCGGCTCTGGTCGCGCACCCCCGGGCACCCCGCCGTGCTGGAACTGGGGCTCGGGGCCGGCAGCCGGGTCGCCCTGCGCGGCGTCGGCGCCCTCGGCATCGCGGGCCCCCGGCCCCGCCTCGCCGGAGTGGCCCGCTGGGCCGTCGCGCAGCTCGCGGGGCTGCACTCCCCGGGGCAGCTGGAGATCGTGCTCGTCTCCACGGACCGGGCCCGGCCCCTCGCCGACCGGCGCCGCGACTGGGGCTGGCTCGGCTGGCTCCCCCACGTACGCCCCGCGCACGGCCAGGACTGCCGGCTGCTGCTCGCGTACGACCGCGACCAGGCCGCCGCCCGCGCCGGTGAGCTGACCCGGCGCCTCGACGACGGCCCGCTCGGCGCCAACTGGGCCGCCGCCGATGCCGAGCAGGTGCGGCAGGCCGCCGCCGCGTACGAAGGGCCCTACACCCTCCTCGTCATGGACGGGGACCCCGGCGCGGGCGCCCTGCGCGACATCACCGGCCGGCTCGCCTCGCACGGCCCCGCCGCCGGGATCCACGTACTGGCGCTCGCCGAGGCACCGGCCGCCACACCGGCCTCACCCGTCGCCGAGACGTACGAGGCCGCCTGCGCGAGCACCCCCGCGTTCCGGGACTGCGCCACCGTCGCCCTGCTGAGCGGGGACGTCGCCACGGCCGTACGGACCTTCGCGGTCCGCGGCGGCCGGCCCGGCCCGGTCGGCGACACCGCCACCGCCGACGCCGTCTCCGCGGCCTGGGCGGAGCGGTTCGCCCGGGCGCTGGCGCCCCTGCGGGCCGACGGCGGCCCCGCCGAGCCGTACCGGCCGGCCGCCGCCACCCTGCCCGCCACCGCCCGGCTGCTGGACGAGCTCGGGCTGGCCCGGGCCACCCCGGCCTCCCTGATGGCCCGTTGGGCCGCGGCCACCGACCAAGGGCAGGCCGTGGGCGGACTGGCCGAGATCGTGCTGGGCAGCGGGCGGCGCGGCGCGGTCGGCGCCGAGCTGGTCCACGACGGCCCGCACCTGCTCATCGAGGGCCCCGCCGGCAGCGGCCGCACCGAGCTGCTGCGCTCGGTCGCGGCCTCGCTGTCCTCGGCCGCCCGGCCCGACCGGCTGGGGCTGGTCCTCCTCGACGGGGCCGGCGGCGAGCGCGGCGACGGGCTGCTGCCCTGCACCGAACTCCCGCACGTCTCCGCGCACCTGGTGGCCTCCGATCCGCTGCGCATGCGCGAGTTCGCGCAGGCGCTGGGCGCGGAGCTCAAGCGCCGCCACGAGCTGCTCGACGGCGTGGCGTTCTCCGACTGGCACGCCGGGCGTGAACTGTCCGACCGGATGGTGTCGCCCCGCCAGCCCTCCCCGGGCGAGCAGCTCGGCGACCTCGACCCCCTGCGCTCGGGCACCCTGCGGCTGCGCGCCTCCGTCACCCGGGCCGAGCCGGCCGCGGCGAGTCCGCTGCCCCGGCTGGTGGTCCTGGTCGACGACTTCGACGCGCTGGTCGCGCCCGGCCTCGGCAGCACGGGCCGGCCCGCCGCCGGCTCGGTCGTCCGCATCCTGGAGGCGGTGGCCCGTGAGGGCGCCCGGCTCGGCGTGCACCTGGTCGCGACCACCGCCCGCCCGGACCGTACGGCCGAGACCGGGCTGGCCCGGCTGACGACCCTGCGCGTGGAGCTCGACGCCCCCGACCAGCCGGGCCCGGGCCGCGGCCTGCTCCGGTACGCGGACGGCCGGACGGTGCCGTTCCAGGCCGGCCGGGTCACCGGCCGGATCCCGCGGACGGCGACCCAGAGGCCGACTGTGGTCCCGGTGGAGTGGGAGCGGATGGGCGATCCACCGGCCCGCCGCCCGGTGCGTGAGCTGGGCAACGGCCCGACCGACCTCGCGCTGCTGGCCAGCGCCCTGGACCGGGCCTCGCACCTGGTCTCGGCGATACCCGTGCTGTTCCCACCCGCGCCGTAACCTGCACCGCGCGCCCGCGAGGCGGTATTGCGGGGGCGGGCGGGTCGGCGTAGACCTTGTGGTCCGGGACACACCACGGGCATCGGGGGCACAGCCATGCGCAGGCACGGAACGAGCCGTACGACACTCAGCTGGGCGGCGCTCGCGGCAGCGGGCACCCTCGTCCTCACCGCGTGCGGCGGGGACGGCGAGGCGAAGGAACCGACCGACGGCGGCACGGTCTCGGTCCCGGAGCTGGCCTTACCGCAGCTGACCGGCGAGAAGCTGGAGGTCGCGGCGGTCTGGACGGGCCCCGAGCAGGAGAACTTCACCAAGGTCCTGAAGGAGTTCGAGAAGCGGACGGGCGCCTCCGTCACCTTCGTACCGGCCCAGGACCCGATCGTCACCTTCCTCGGTTCGAAGATCGCGGGCGGGCAGCCGCCGGACGTGGCGCTGCTCCCGCAGGTCGGGGCGCTGGTCTCGGCGGTGCAGAACAAGTGGGCGCAGCCGGTGGGCCCGGAGGCCCAGGCGCAGCTCGACAAGAACTACTCGGCGGGCTGGAAGAAGCTCGGCGCGGTCGACGGCACCCAGTACGGCGTCTACTACAAGGCCGCCAACAAGTCGCTGATCTGGTACAACGCGAAGGCCTTCGAGGCGGCCGGGGTCAAACCCCCGACCACCTGGAAGGAGCTGATCACCGCGGCCGACACCCTTTCGGCCTCGGGCACGCCGGCGGTCTCGGTGGCGGGTGCGGACGGCTGGACGCTCACCGACTGGTTCGAGAACGTCTACCTCTCCCAGGCGGGCCCGGAGAAGTACGACCAGTTGGCCAAGCACCAGATCAAGTGGACGGACGACAGCGTCAAGCAGGCGCTGACCACGCTGGCCGAGCTGTTCGGGCGCAAGGACTTCCTGGCGGGCGGCCCGAGCGGGGCCCTGGCCACGGAGTTCCCGAAGTCGGTGACGCAGACCTTCACCGGCGGGGACCGGCCGGCGGCCGCGATGGTCTACGAGGGCGACTTCGTGGCGGTCAACATCGCGCAGACGGAGGCCAAGGTCGGCAAGGACGCCCTGGTGTTCCCCTTCCCGGCGGTCGGGGCCAAGGCGCCGGTGGTCTCGGGCGGTGACGTGGCGGTCGCGCTGAAGCCGTCGAAGGGCGCGCAGGCGCTGCTGACCTTCCTGGCCTCGCCGGCGGCGGCCGAGATCCAGGCCCGTCAGGGCGGTTTCGTCTCCCCGAACAAGGCGGTCAGCCCGTCCGCGTACCCGAACGACATCCAGCGGGACATCGCCAAGGCGCTGATCGCGGCGGGCGACGACTTCCGCTTCGACATGTCGGACCAGGCTCCGGCGGCCTTCGGCGGGACCCCGGGCGCCGGCGAGTGGAAGGCCCTCCAGGACTTCCTGGCGAACCCGGCGGACGTGGCGGGCACCCAGGCGAAACTGGAGGCGGACGCGGCCAAGGCCTACGGGAACTAGCCCCGTGACGGCCCCGGCCACGGCCGTCCGCCCCGGCAGGGGGCGGACGGCGCGCTCCGCGGAGGCCCGGCGCCGCCGCCTGATAGCGGCGGCGTTCCTCCTGCCGGCCCTCGTGCTGCTCGGCGCGCTCGTCGTGCACCCGATCGGCTACTCGGTCTACCGCAGCTTCTTCGACCGGTCGGGCGGCTCTTTCGTCGGCGCCGGCAACTACCGCGAGATCCTCAGCGACGACACGATCCGCACGGCCCTGAAGAACACGGCGGTGTGGGTGGTCCTGGCGCCCACCACCGCCACCGCCCTCGGCCTGATCTTCGCGGTGCTCACCGAACGGGTGCGCTGGGGAACGGCGTTCAAGCTCCTCGTCTTCATGCCGATGGCGATCTCGATGCTGGCGGCGGGCATCATCTTCCGGCTCGTCTACGACCACGACCCCGACCGGGGCGTCGCCAACGCGGTCTGGGTCGGGGTGCACGACACCTTCGCGGAGTCCTCGGCGTTCCCCAAGGCCCGCCCGGGCCGGGACTCGCCGCTGGAGGACGCGGGCGGCGGTGCCTTCGTGACCCGTGATCCCGTACGGGCGGGCGTGCCGGCGCTGCTCCCGCTGGTCGGGGTGGCCCCGGAGGCCCTGCCGGAGGGGACCCGTACGGCGGGCAGCCCCGCCCCCGAGCCGGGGAAGGTCACCGGCACGGTCTGGCAGGACTTCACGCGGGGCGGGGGCGGCCGGGCGAACGTGGTCGACCCCACGGAGTCGGGCTTCTCGGGGATGCGGATCGAGGCGGTCAAGGACGGCAGGGTGGTGGACTCGGCGAGGGCCCGCGCCGACGGCACCTTCACCCTGTCCGCGAAGGCCGACGGGGCGCGGCTGCGGCTGCCCGCGTCGAACTTCCGGGAGGCGTACGCGGGGGTGGAGTGGCTCGGCCCGACGCTCGTCACCCCGGCGGTCATCGGGGCGTACGTATGGATGTGGGCCGGTTTCGCGATGGTGCTGATCGGGGCCGGGCTGGCGGCCGTTCCGCGGGAGCTGCTGGAGGCGGCCCGGGTGGACGGGGCGAACGAGTGGCAGGTGTTCCGCCGGATCACCGTGCCGGTGCTGGCGCCCGTGCTGGTGGTCGTCCTCGTCACGCTCGTCATCAACGTGATGAAGATCTTCGACCTCGTCTTCGTGATCGCGCCGGGCGCGGTGCAGGACGACGCGAACGTGCTCGCGCTCCAGCTGTACCGGACCTCCTTCGGCACGGACGCCGACCCGGGCCTGGGCAGCGCCATCGCCGTCCTCCTGCTGGTGCTGGTGATCCCGGTGATGCTGGTGAACATCCGCCGCCTGCGAAAGGAGCGCTCCCGATGACCGGTCCCGACACACCGCCGGACCCCACACGGCCCGCGTCCGAACCGGCGGCAGCCGAGCGGGCGCCGGCCGGTCGAGCCGGGGGCCGTCCCCCGAACGCGGCGCCCGCCGCAGGCGGCACCGCCGGCGGCCTGGTGGCGCGGCTTTCCGGCGGAGCCCTACGGCTCTTCCTGGTCGGCGCCGCGCTCTTCTGGCTGATGCCTACGCTCGGGCTGCTGATCTCCTCCTTCCTCTCCCCCACCGACCTCAACAAGGCCGGCTGGTGGCAGGTCTTCACCGCCCCCTCCCGGCTGACGGCCGGCAACTACTCCCGGCTGCTGGCCAACGAAACGATCACCGACTCGCTCCTGAGCACCGTCGCGATCACGGTGCCGGCCACCCTGCTCGTGGTGACCCTCGGCGCCTTCGCCGGATACGCCTTCGCCTGGCTGGAGTTCCCCGGCCGGGACTGGCTCTTCCTCATGGTCGTCGGGCTACTCGTCGTGCCCGTACAGGTGGCACTGATCCCCGTCTCCGAACTCTTCGGCTCGATCGGGCTGTTCGAGACCACCGCGGGCGTGGTCCTCTTCCACACCGCCTTCGGCCTGCCCTTCGCCGTGTTCCTGCTGCGCAACTTCTTCGCGGAGATCCCGCGCGAGCTGCTGGAGGCGGCCCGCCTCGACGGCGCGGGCGAACTGCGGCTGTTCGCCCGGGTGGTGCTCCCGCTGGGCGGCCCGGCGATCGCCTCGCTCGGGATCTTCCAGTTCCTCTGGGTGTGGAACGACATGCTGGTCGCGCTGGTCTTCGCGGATTCGGCGCACCCGCCCGTCACCGTCGCGCTCCAGCAGCAGGTACGGCAGTTCGGGAACAACATCGACGTGCTCGCGCCCGGAGCCTTCCTGTCCATGGTGGTCCCGCTGGTCGTCTTCTTCGCGTTCCAGCGGCAGTTCGTGTCGGGGGTGATGGCGGGCGCCGTCAAGTGACCGGCCGGTGCGTCGACAAGCGCCGGACATGCGGTGTTGACGCTGGGTAACCCGATTGCCGCACGCTGCGTAACCCGAACACCACGCCGGGGGTTCCTGTGCAATATGCCCGCCGACCCCTGGATGTGCCGTGCCCCGGTTCAGCGTCATCGTGCCCGCGTACAAGGTCCAGGCGTACCTCCAGGAGAGTCTGGACTCGGTCCTGACGCAGTCGTACCCGGATCTGGAACTGATCGCGGTCGACGACGCCTCCCCGGACGCCTGCGGCTCGATCATCGACGAGTACGCGGCGCGGGACCCCCGGGTCACCGCCGTGCACCTGGCGCACAACCTCGGCCTGGGCCCGGCCCGCAACGCGGGGCTGGCCCGGGCCACGGGCGACTACCTGGTCTTCCTCGACGGCGACGACACCCTCGCCCCCGGCGCCCTGCAGGCCATCACCGACCGGCTGAAGGCCACCGGCTCCCCCGACGTCCTCGTCTACGACTACGCGCGCACCTTCTGGACCGGGGAACTGGTCCGCAACGAGCTCTCCCACCGCCTCTCCGAGGACGGCCCGGCCAGCTTCCGGCTCGCCGACCGCCCGGCGCTGCTCGGCATGCTGATGGTGGTGTGGAACAAGGCGTACCGGCGCGAGTACGTGGAGCGCGAGGGCCTCGAATTCCCGCCGGGCTTCTACGAGGACACCCCGTGGACCTACCCGGCCCTGCTGGCCGCCGAGTCCGTCGCCGTCCTGGACCGGGTCTGCGTGCACTACCGCCAGCGGCGGACCGGCTCGATCATGACCACCACCACCCGCCGCCACCTGGACGTCCTCGACCAGTACGACCGGGTCTTCGGCTACCTCGCGAGCCGCCCCGAGCTGGAGCGCTGGCGCCCCGCCCTGCACCGGCGGATGGCCCAGCACCTCTGCACCGTCCACGCCGACCCGCGCCGCCTGCCGCGCGCCGCCCGCGCCGAGTTCTTCCGGCGGGCCTCCGCGCTGCTGCGCCGCCACCGGGCCCCGGGCGGCGGCGGGGCCCTCCCCCTGTCCCTGTCGCGCACCGACCGGCTGCGGCACGCGCTGATGCGGCTGGGGGTCCGGCGCACGTACGGGCTGCTGTCGGCGCTGCGCTCGGCCGCCGTGACCACGGGCGGCGCCGCCTCGTCCTTCTGGCGGGGCCTGCGCGAGACCGCGCTGCGCCTGCACTACCGGATCCAGCGCCTGCTGCCGCTGCGCCCCGAGCTGGCGGTGTTCTCCGCGTACTGGCACGGCGGCTACGCCTGCAACCCGGCGGCGATCGAGGCGAAGCTGCGGGAGCTGGCGCCGCGGATGCGGACGGCCTGGATCTGCGACCCGGCCCACGCCTCGACCCTGCCCCGGGAGACGGCGGCGCTGCGGCCGGGCTCGGCGGCGTACTGGACCGCCCTGGCCCGGGCCACGTACCTGGTCACGAACGTCAACTTCGACCGCGCGCTCGTCAAGCGCCCGGGCCAGGTCCTGGTCCAGACCCAGCACGGCACCCCGCTCAAGCGGGTGGGCCTCGACCTCCAGGACCGGCCGGCGGCCACCCCCACGACGGACTTCGCGGGTCTGCTGCGCGGCGCGGACCAGTGGGACTACCTGCTCTCGGCGAACCGCCACTCCACGCTGGTCTGGGAGCGGGCGGTCCCGTCCTCGTACACGACCCTCGAATACGGCTATCCCCGCAACGACGTCTTCCACCGGGCCGGTGAGGCCGACGTCCTGGAACTGCGCGAGCGGCTCGGCATCCCGGCGGGCTCGACGGCGATCCTGTACGCGCCCACGCACCGCGACTACCGGCGCAGCCGGCCGGACCACCTGGACTTCGAGCGGGTCCTGCGGGACCTGGGCCCGCGCTACACGCTCCTGACGCGCACCCACCTGACGTACGCGGACACGGACCGCTCGTGGGAGGCGCACCCGCGCCTCCTGGACGTCTCCTCCCACCCCTCGGTGGAGGAGCTCTGCCTGGCCTCGGACGCGCTGGTCACCGACTATTCGTCGCTGATGTTCGACTACGCGGTCCTGGACCGGCCGATCGTGATCCACGCGGACGACTGGGAGGCGTACGAGGCCGCCCGCGGCACCTACTTCGACCTGCGCGCCTTCCCGCCGGGGGCGATCGCCCGGACCGAGGACGAACTGGTCGACATCTTCGCCACCGGCCACTGGCAGGGCTCCCGCTCGGCGCAGCTGCGGGCCGCCTTCCGGGCGCGTTTCTGCTCGTACGACGACGGGCACGCGGCGGAGCGCGTGGTCCGCCGCGTCTTCCTCGGCCAGCCCACGCCGGTGCCGGCCATCACCCCCCTGCAGGACCGCCGCCCGGCGCCCGCCCCGGCCCTGGCGCCGCTGGCGTCGGGCCGCCTCTGGCCCTGACGGCCCTGAGCCGGACCGGCCGGCGGCGCCGGGTCACCGCGAGGTGATGACCTGCTCCAGCAGGCCGTGCAGGACGCGCTGCTCCTGCGGGGTGAGGCCGGACAGCGGGGCGTCCACGGCAAGGAGGTCGAGGAAGCGTTCGCGCAGTGCCGTGCCCTCGGGGGTGAGGACGAGGTGCTTGGCGCGGCGGTCGGTGGGGTGCGGGTGGCGCTCGATCAGGCCCTGCTTCTCCAGCTTGTCGACGACGAAGGTGGTGTTGGAGGGCTCGCAGCTCATGCGTTCGGCGAGCTCCCGCATGGTCATCGGCCCGCTCATCTCCCGCAGTGCGGTCGCCTGGGGGGCGGTGAGGCCCAGGACCGCGGCGCGCTCCCGTACGTGCTCGGTGATCCGGTGGGCCAGTCCAGTCACCAGCCCGCACAGCTGGCGCTCGGCGATGACCTGCGGCTGCGGGGGCGTCGTCATGCCACCACCCTAGCAAGTCCATCAAGCCCACATATTTACAACTTGAATGATTCCAACTTGATGCTTATGGTGGGCGCCGTCGCCGCAGGGAGCACTGCGGCGAGCTGACGACGACTCACAGGAGAGCAGCCATGGCGGACTTGACGGCGATTACGAACGAACGACTGCGCCGGCCCTCGGGAATCCGCTCGATACGCCTGGGCGACACGAAGGTGACCTACCTGCCGGACGGCGACGTGCGGCTCCGGCCGCTGGAAGTGCTCCCCGGCACCACCGAGGAGGCGTGGGCCGCGCGCCCGGAGTACCTGGACGCCACGGGCCGCCTCGTGGGGAGCATCGGCAGCCTGCTGGTGGAGCACGGCGACCGCGCGCTGCTGATCGACGCGGGTTACGGCCCCCAGGCGCACGAGATTCCGGACGGCCCCATCCACACGGTCGGCGGTGGTGCGCTCTTGGACAGCCTCGCCGAACTCGGCCGCAGCCCCGAGGACATCGAAGCGGTGGCGCTCACCCACCTCCACGCGGACCACGTCGGCTGGACGTGCCTGCCCGCCCCCGGCGGCGACCGGTACGCGTTCGCCCACGCCGACTACCTGGTCTCCGAGCCGGAGTGGGAGCGGCGGGACCACCTGGACGCCGAGCAGGTCGCGGCCCTCGCACCGCACGTACGGACGATCACCGACGGGCAGGAGGTCTTCCCCGGCGTACGGGCGCGGATCGTCCCGGGCCACACCGCCGGGCACGCCGAATACGTCATCACCGGCGGCGGGCGGCGCCTGATCGCCTTCGGCGACGCCGTGCACTCGCCGGTCCAGATCGACCACCCCGAATGGTCCGTGGCCTTCGACCACGACCCCGCCCGGACCGCCGACCACCGCCGCCGGCTCGTCGCCGAGCTGGCGGAGCCCGGCACGATCGGCTTCGGCGGCCACTTCGCCGACGTGGTGTTCGGGCAGGTCCGGCAGGACGGCGAGGGGCCGGCCTGGCGTCCGGTGGACGCCTGACCGTCCGCAGGCGCCCCGGGCGCCAGACGCCTTACGCGGCGCGCAGGCCCGCCACCACGGAGCGGGCCAGCTCGTCGAGGTACCCGCCCGGCACGGCGTCCCGTACGACGACCTGCCGCCAGTACAGCGGCCCGATCGCCAGGTCCAGCGCCCGCTCCGGATCCGTGCCCTCGCGCAGCTCGCCGCGTGCGACCGCCTCCGACACGATCCCCGCCGCCATCCGCCGCTGCCCGTCGAGCAGCGCCCCGCGCACCGCCTCCGCGATCTCCGGGTTGCGCGCCGCCTCCACCAGCAGGTCGGGGATGACCGCCGAGGCCACCGGGTGCCGCAGCACGTGTGACATGACCTCCAGCAGGGCCCGTACGTCCCCGTACAGCGAGCCGGTCGAGGGCACCGGCAGCCCGTCGACGGCGAACGCGCCCACCAGGTCCAGCACCAGGTGCAGCTTCGACTTCCAGCGCCGGTAGACCGCCGTCTTGCCGACGCCCGCCCGCCGGGCGATGCCCTCGATGGACATCTTCGAGAAGCCGACCGCGGCCAGCTCCTCGACCACCGCCTCCCGGATCGCCTCGGTCACGTCCTCGCGCAGGACGGCGGCCCCGGCGGGGGCACGGCGGGCGGGGGTGGCGGCGGGGTCCGTGGTCATGCACCGAGCATAGCCGCGCACGCCGTCACCCTTCCGTCACGACGATACGGTTGCGTTCCGACGCAGGACTGCCCTAACCTCGCCGTAGCGACGATACGGACCCGTTCCATCGTCGAGCGACGCCCTGACCCCGGCGAAAGCGAACCCTGTGACCACCGCAACCGCACCCGCGACCGCCCCCACGACCTCCGCGGAGCGCGCGGCCCTCGCGGCCGCCCACGGCCTGACCCTCAGCGGCGCCCGCCCCACGCTCCCCCGCTACGTGGCGCAGCTCTGGGGCCGCCGCCACTTCGTCACCGCCTACGCGACCGCCCGCATGCAGGCGCAGTACAGCACCGAGAAGCTCGGCCAGGTCTGGCACCTGGTGACCCCGCTGCTCAACGCGGCGGTCTACTACTTCATCTTCGGCATCGTCATGCACGCCAGCCACGGCGTGCCCGACTACCTGCCGTTCCTGATCACCGGCGTCTTCGTCTGGGACTTCATCGGCAGCTCCGTCAACGCCGGCACCCGCTCCGTCCACAGCAACCTCGGCCTGGTCCGTGCCCTGCACTTCCCCCGCGCGAGCCTGCCCATCTCCACCGTCGTGCAGCTCTTCCAGCAGCTGCTCGTCACCATGGGCGCGCTGGTCATCCTGCTGCTCGCCTTCGGCCAGACCCCCGGCCCGTCCTGGCTCCTGGCCGTCCCCACCCTCCTCCTCATGGCGGTCTTCGCCGCCGGCTGCGCCATGGTCATGGCCCGCATCGGCAGCAAGAGCCCGGACGTCAGCCAGCTGATGCCGTTCGTCCTGCGCACCTGGATGTACTCCTCGGGCGTCATGTGGTCCATCGACCAGATGCTCAGCACGGACCACCTCCCGCACTGGGTGTCGCTGGCCCTCAAGCTCAACCCGGCCTCCGTCTACATCGACCTCATGCGCTTCGCCCTGATCGACAGCTTCCCCGCGCACGCGCTCCCGCCCCACGTCTGGCCGATCGCCCTCGGCTGGGCCCTGCTCGCCGGCGTCGGCGGCTTCGTCTACTTCTGGAAGGCAGAGGAGGAATACGGCCGTGGCTGACACCACCACGAAGTCCCCCACGGTGATCGCGGACGAGGTCCACGTCGTCTACAAGGTCCAGGGCGGCGGCACCCGCAAGGGCAGCGCCACCGCGGCCCTCAGCCGGATCTTCTCCCGCAGGCCCGCGCCCGGCATCCGCGAGGTGCACGCCGTCAAGGGCGTCAGCTTCACCGCGTACAAGGGCGAGGCCATCGGCCTGATCGGCTCCAACGGCTCGGGCAAGTCCACCCTGCTCAAGGCCATCGCCGGCCTCCAGCCGGTGGCGCGGGGCGCGGTCTACTCGCAGGGCCAGCCGTCCCTCCTCGGCGTGAACGCCGCCCTGATGAACGACCTGACCGGCGAGCGCAACGTCGTCCTCGGCGGCCTCGCCATGGGCATGACCCGCGAGCAGATCAAGGACCGCTACCGGGACATCGTCGACTTCTCCGGAATCAACGAGAAGGGCGACTTCATCTCGCTGCCCATGCGCACGTACTCCTCCGGCATGGGCGCCCGCCTGCGCTTCTCCATCGCCGCCGCCAAGGACCACGAGGTCCTGATGATCGACGAGGCCCTGGCCACGGGCGACGCGGCCTTCCAGCGCCGCAGCCAGGCCCGCATCGAGGAACTGCGGGCCACCGCGGGCACGGTCTTCCTGGTCAGCCACAGCATCGGCACGGTCCGCGAGACCTGCGACCGCGCGATCTGGCTGGAACGGGGCGAGCTCCGCATGGACGGGCCGGCCGGCGAGGTCTGCGACGCGTACGAGGCCTTCAGCAACGGGTAGTTCCGGCAGCAGGAGGGGGTGCCCGGCGGACCCGGACACCCCTACCGCTTCATGTGGTCCCTGCCCTCAGGCGCAGGGACTTCGTACTAGGGCTAGGGCTTGGGCTTGGGCTTGCCCTTCCCCGGCACGTTCAGGATGGCCACCCCGACCGGCCCGTCACCTGTGGTGAGGGTGTCGACCACCTCGTTGGTGTCGGTGTTGATCACCGATGCCGTGTCGTCCGCTCCGTTGGTCACGTAGGCCCGGGCACCGGCCGGGTCAACCGCCACCCGGGCCGGCTCGTCGCCGACCGTGACGTTGGTGACCACCGCGTTCGTCTCGGTGTTGATCACCGACACGTTGTCGTCGTCGCTGTTGACCACGTAGGCACGGTCACGGCCCGGGTCCACCGCCACCCCGGTCGGCACGGCGCCGACGGTGACGGTGCCGACCACCGCGTTCGCGTCCGTGTCGATCACCGACACCGAGTTGCTGAACTCGTTGACCACGTAGGCGCGGCCACGATCCGGGTCCACCGCCACCGAGAACGGGCGATCGCCGACCGGGACCGTGGTCAACACCGCGTTCGTCTCGGTGTTGATCACCGATACGTTGTCGTCGTCGCCGTTGGTCACGTAGGCGCGGGCCCGGCCCGGGTCCACCGCCACCCCGATGGGTCCGGCGCCGACGGGGACGACGGTCTCCACCGCGTTCGTCTCGGTGTTGATCACCGACACCGAGCCGTCGACCGCGTTGGCCACGTAGGCGCGGGCCCGGCCCGGGTCCACCGCCACCTCCCACGGGGCGTTGCCGACGGTGATGGTGGTGACCACCGCGTTGGTGTCGGTGTTGATCACCGTCACCGAGTCGCTCTCACGATTGGTCACGTAGGCGCGGGCACGGCCGGGGTCCAGCTCCACGTCGATCGGGGTGTCACCGACGGCGACGGTGGCGAGGAGGGTGTTGGTGTTGACGTCGATCACCGACACCGTGTCCGCCGCGCCATTGGCCACGTAGGCACGGGTGGCGGGGCCGGGCTTGGGGTTGCCTTCTGCTGCCGCCTGGGGGGTGACGCCCGGCAGCGATGCGGCGCACGCTGCCGTCAGGATGCCCACCAGCCATGCTCGGCGCCGGTGCCCCGGCTGCGACGGTTTCCCGGTCGCAGGCCCGGCCGGCGCGTTCTCATGGCTTTCGGGGGGTACGGGCATGGGATCTCCAGTGAACTGGTGCGTGGGGGGTGAGAGACGGCCCGCTTGGCGCGTCGGCCGTCACGAGCATCCTCAGCGGGGTGCCATGTCCCCGCCATCCCAGGCGTGCCGATCGGGGTAAAGCACACGTCAAAGGCCCCGGCCCCCGGAGCAATCCGGAGGCCGAGGCCTTTGCGTCGGCAGGTCGGGCCGATCAGCTGTGCGCGCGCAGCAGGCTGCGCATCGTCCGCATCGCCACCGACAGGTTCGCCAGGTCGAAGTCGTCCGACCCCCGGATCTCGTCCAGAGTCGTCCGCGCGCGCCCGATGATCGCGGCGTTCTTCTCCTCCCACGCCTTGAAGCGGTCCTCGGGAGTCGAATCGCCGTTGCCCACCGCCAGCACGTCGGCCGTCAGCGCCGCGTGCGCCGCGAACAGGTCCTCGCGGATCGACGCGCGGGCCATGGACTGCCAGCGGTCGGCCCGCGGCAGCTCGATGATCCGGTCCATCAGCTGGGTGATGTCGAGGCGGTCGGCGAGGTCGTAGTACACCTCGGCGACGGCCAGCGGGTCCACACCCGTACGGTCCGAGATCGCGACGACGTCGAGCGTCGGGAAGGCGGAGGAGAACCCGGCCACCTTGGCCGCCAACTCCTCCGGCACGCCGTCGCCGACGAGCTCGTCCATGACCGACTGGTACCACTCCAGGTCCGCACCGCGCACCAGCTTCGGCAGCTCGTCCCAGACCTGGCCCACCCGCTCCGCGAAGAAGCCGATGGTCTCGGTGATCTCCAGCGGCTGCGGCCGGTTGTTCAGCAGCCAGCGGGTACCGCGCTCGACCAGCCGCCGCGAGTGCAGCCGCACCCGCGTCTGGACACTGGCCGCGACCTTGTTGTCGAGGGCCTCGACCGCGTCCCACACCCCGGCCAGGCCGAAGATCTCGCGGGCCGCGAGCTGCGCCCGGACGATCTCCTCCAGGGAGGCCCCGGTCTCCTCGCGCAGGCGGTGCAGGAAGGTCGAACCGCCGGTGTTGACGGTGTCGTTGACCAGGAGGGTGGTGATGATCTCCCGGCGCAGCGCGTGCCCGTCGATCTGCTCGGGGAACTTCTCGCGCAGGGCGCCCGGGAAGTACGCGTGCAGCAGGCGGCGCAGGTACGGGTCGTCCGGCAGCCCGGTGGTGATGAGCTCGTCCGCCACCGTGATCTTGGTGTAGGCGAACAGGACGGCCAGCTCCGGCTGGGTCAGGCCCTTGCCGTTGTTGAGCAGTTCGCGGATCTGCCGGTCGGTGGGCAGGAACTCCAGCTCCCGGTTGAGCAGACCCTCGCGTTCCAGGCGGCGCATGAAGCGCTGCTGCGCGTGGAGCAGGCTGGGGGCCTGGGCCGCGCCGTTGGCCAGCGCCGTGTTCTGCGCGTAGTTGTTGCGCAGCACGAGACGGCCGACCTCGTCGGTCATCTCGGCGAGCAGCTTGTTGCGCTGCTTGACGGTCATGTCGCCGTCCGCGACGACCGCGTTCAGCAGGATCTTGATGTTCACCTCGTGGTCGGAGGTGTCCACGCCCGCGCTGTTGTCGATGGCGTCGGTGTTGACCTTGCCGCCCTCGCCGCCGGCGCCGCTGCGGGCGAACTCGATGCGGCCGAGCTGGGTCAGGCCCAGGTTGCCGCCCTCGCCGATGACCTTGGCGCGGACTTCGGCGCCGTTGACGCGGATGGCGTCGTTGGCCTTGTCGCCGACGTCGGTGTGCGTCTCGGAGCTCGCCTTGACGTACGTGCCGATGCCGCCGTTCCACACCAGGTCCACGGGGGCCTTGAGGATCGACTGCATCAGCTCGGCCGGGGTCATCTTCGTGACGCCCGCCTCGATGCCGAGGGCCTCGCGCATCGCCGCGGTGACCGGGACGGCCTTCGCGGTGCGCGGGTGGATGCCGCCGCCCGCCGAGATCAGCGAGGTGTCGTAGTCGGCCCACGAGGAGCGCGGCAGCTCGAACAGGCGGCGGCGCTCGGCGTACGAGGTGGCCGCGTCCGGGTTCGGGTCGATGAAGATGTGCCGGTGGTCGAAGGCGGCGACCAGGCGGATGTGCTCGGAGAGCAGCATGCCGTTGCCGAAGACGTCACCGGACATGTCGCCGACACCCACGACGGTGAAGTCCTGGGTCTGGGTGTCGTGGCCGAGCTCGCGGAAGTGCCGCTTGACGGACTCCCACGCGCCGCGGGCGGTGATGCCCATGCCCTTGTGGTCGTAGCCGGCCGAGCCGCCCGAGGCGAAGGCGTCGCCCAGCCAGAAGCCGTAGGACTCCGCGACCCCGTTGGCGATGTCGGAGAAGGTCGCGGTGCCCTTGTCGGCGGCGACGACGAGGTAGGTGTCGTCCTCGTCGTGGCGGACCACGCCCTTCGGGGGCACGACCTCGCCGGCGACCATGTTGTCGGTGATGTCGAGCAGCGCCGAGATGAAGATCTTGTACGAGGCGATGCCCTCGGCGAGCCACGCGTCGCGGTCCACCGACGGGTCCGGCAGGTTCTTGGCGACGAAGCCGCCCTTGGCGCCGACCGGCACGATGACGGTGTTCTTGACCATCTGCGCCTTGACCAGGCCGAGGATCTCCGTACGGAAGTCCTCGCGGCGGTCGGACCAGCGCAGGCCGCCTCGGGCGACCTTGCCGAAGCGCAGGTGGACGCCCTCGACGCGCGGGGAGTACACCCAGATCTCGAAGGCCGGGCGCGGCGCCGGCAGGTCCGGGATGGCCTGCGGGTCGAACTTCATCGAGATGTAGGAGTGCTGCTCGCCCGCGGAGTTCAGCTGGAAGAAGTTGGTCCGCAGGGTGGCCTTGATGAGGGTGAGGAAGGCGCGCAGGATGCGGTCCTCGTCGAGCGAGGCGACCTGGTCCAGGGCACCGTCCAGCTCCTCCAGCATGGCGTCGACGAGCTCGCTGCCGGCGGTCTGCCGGACGGGCGCCATCCGGGCCTCGAAGAGGGAGACCAGCAGCCGGGTGGTGTGGACGTTGTTGCGGAGGGTGTCCTCCATGTAGTCCTGGCTGAAGGTGGAACCGGCCTGGCGCAGGTACTTGGCGTACGCGCGCAGGACGACGGCCTGCCGCCAGGTGAGCCCGGCGCTCAGCACCAGGGTGTTGAAGTTGTCGTTCTCGGCCTCGCCGGTCCAGACGGCCGCGAAGGCCTCCTGGAAGCGCTCGCGGGCGTCGTCACCGAGGTACGAGTCCCCGTTGCCCGAGGCGAGCGGCATCCGCAGGCCGAAGTCGTAGATCCAGGCGCTGACGCGGTCGGAGCGGCGCAGCTCGTACGGGCGCTCGTCGGTGACCTCGACGCCCAGGCGCTGGAGCACCGGCAGGACCGCGGAGAGCGAGACCTGCTCACCGGTGCGGTAGATCTTGAACCGGCGCTCGCCGGGGCCCGCGCCGACCGGCTCGTACAGGGAGAGCGCGAACGGGCGGTCGCCGGCGGCGAGCTTCTCCAGGTGGCACAGGTCGGCGACGGCGGCGCGCGGCGAGTGGTCGGCCTTGTAGCCCTCGGGGAAGGAGGTGCCGTAGCGGCGCAGCAGCTCCGCGGCGCGCTCCTCGCCGAGCTCGGCGACCAGGGCCTCGGAGAAGCCGTCGGCCCAGGAGCGGGCCGCTTCGACGAGGCGGCCCTCGATGCGCTCGACGTCGGCGTCGGTGAGGACGGGCAGTTCCTTGCCCTGCGGGACGCGGACGACGAAGTGGATGCGGGAGAGGATCGACTCGGTGTTCCAGGCGGTGAAGTCGACGCTGATGCCGTCGAGCTCCTCCCTGAGGATGTCCATCAGACGCAGCCGGACACCGGTGGTGAAGCGGTCGCGCGGCAGGTAGACCAGCGCGGAGTAGTAGCGCCCGTACTCGTCCTGGCGCAGGTACAGCCGCAGCCGGCGGCGTTCCTGGAGGTACAGGACGGAGGTGACGATCTCGCGGAGCTTGTCGACCGGGGTCTGGAACAGCTCGTCGCGCGGGTAGGTCTCCAGGATCTGCAGCAGGTCGCGGCCGTCGTGGCTGGACGGCGCGAAGCCGGCGCCCTCGAGGACCTCGGTGACCTTGCGGCGGATGACCGGGACGCGGCGCACGGACTCGGTGTACGCGGCGGAGGAGAACAGGCCGAGGAAGCGGCGCTCGCCGACGACGTTGCCTTCGGCGTCGAACTTCTTGACGCCGACGTAGTCGAGGTACGAGGGGCGGTGCACGGTGGAACGGCTGTTGGCCTTGGTCAGCACCAGCAGGCGGTGCTCGCGCGCCTTGGCGCGGGCGTCGGCGGGCAGCCGGTTGAAGGACGGCGAGACCGGGTGGCCGTCGTCCTTGCCGCTGTGGTGCGGGTCGGAGCGCAGGATGCCGAGGCCGGTGCCGGCGACGGCGGCGAGGGAGTCGCCGTCGACGAGGTTGTACTCGCGGTAGCCGAGGAAGGTGAAGTGGTCGTCGGCGAGCCAGCGCAGCAGCTCGCGGGCCTCTTCGAGCTCGTACTCGCGCAGGTCCGGGGCGGTGGGCTCCTCGGGCAGGCCGTCGGCGATGCGCAGCGCGGCCTCGCGCATCTTCTCCCAGTCCTCGACGGACTCGCGGACGTCGGACAGGACGCGCAGCAGGTCGACGGTGATTTGCTTGAGGTCGGCCTTGTCGGTCTCGCGGTCGATCTCGACGTGGATCCAGGACTCGACGAGGGAGTCGTGGGGGCGCGCCGTACGGGGGCCGTGGGCGTCGCAGTCCGGGCCGAGGATCTCGATCAGCTTGCCGGTGACGTCACGGCGGACGACGACCTGCGGGTGGATCACGACGTGGATGCCGCGGCCCTGGCGGGACAGCTCGTTGGTGACGGAGTCCACGAGGAACGGCATGTCGTCGGTGACGACCTCGACGACGGAGTGGCTGGAGGTCCAGCCGTTCTCCTCGACCGTGGGGGTCTGCACGCGAACGTTCGCGGTGCCCTGCGGCCGGTTCTCGGCGAGCCGGTAGTGCGAGAGCGCCGCCCCGAACACGTCGACCGGGTCCCGGTCCAAGAGGTCCTCGGGGGCGGTGTGCAGGTAGTAGCGCTGGAGGTAGGCGAGCACGGTGTCCCGGTCAGGACGCTCCCCCTGCTCGGACCCAGTCGGAAGTAGCCCCCCGGCCGGGCTGTTCTCAGCTACCCGGGCCGCCCGCGTCAGCAGCTCGGCCTTTGCTTCGTCCAGCTTGGTCTGCATGTCCTCTGGCTCCTGTCGCGCGCCATTGCGTGACGTAGGTGAAGGAAGGAATGACGTAGCGCCGCGATGGGGCGGGGTGTCCGTCCGGAATCGATATCGACGCTATGCCGTCGAGAGAGCCGACCGGGAGGGAATGAGACATCGTCATCCGGTCCCGGTGGCGGAGATCAGCAAGGGCCCGGGCACGGTTGTGCGCCGGGCGCAGGCCGGGGGCTTCGGCGCCCCCGATGACTATCGCGCTGATCACGGGTACAAGGCTATCTCGCCAGACCCCCACCACGTCACCGGCCGGTTCTGTACAAAAGTGTGTACGCAAGTTTGACGATGTGCGCAGTGACGCGGTCGCCCGCCCGTGCCAGAACCTATTCGGACAGCTCGCGAGCGGTGCGGACGGCGTCCGCCAGCGTGTCCACGACGGGAACTCCGGCCGATTCCAGACTGCTGCGGCTGTGCGAACCACCCGTGTAGAGGACGGCCCGCGCGCCCACGTGGGCGGCGGCGAGCGCGTCGTCCACCGCGTCTCCGATGAGGATCGTACGGCGGGCGCTCACGCCGGTGGCCTCCATGGCGGCCATATGACGTACGAGGTGTCCCGCCTTGGAGGTGTGGGAGGGCCCGATCCGCCCGTCGACGCGGATGAAGTGCCGGTCGATGCCGTGGGACCGCACGAGCGGTACGAGCTTCTCGTGGGGCGCGAGGGACAGCAGGGACTGGGTGAGCCCGGCCAGCTGCCAGTCCTGGAGCAGCTCGCGGGCGCCCTCGGCGAGGCCGGCGTCCTCGGCGGCGGCCCAGTAGTGGCGGTGGAACGTCTCGTCCATCACCGTCCACTCGTCCTCGGTGGGCAGGCGCCCCATCAGCCGTTCGTAGAACTTCGGCACGGGTACGACGTACAGGTCGCGGTACGTCTCCAGGGTGATCGGCGGGAAGCCGAACTCGGCGAAGGAGGCGTTGGTCGCGGCTATGACGGCGTCGATGTCGTGGAGCAGCGTGCCGTTCCAGTCCCAGACGATGTGCGGCGCGCGTGCGTGCGTGGAGGTCACTTCAGCAGCCCCGGAATCTCCTGCACGCCGAACCAGAGCAGCTCGTGGTCCTCGGCGCCGTCGACGACGAACTGCGCGTCGTCGTCCCCGCGGTCGGCGGCGTCGATCGCGCCGGCGGCCGCGGCGACGTCCGCCTCGGCGTCGTCGGCGTCGACGTGCACGGCGGCGGCCACGGTCAGCCGTACGGCCTCGGCGAGGGCGACCTGGCCGAGGGTGGCCTCGTCGAGCCCGGGCGTGGCGGTGGCGGCCCGGTCGGCGACGTCCAGGGCCACGACGACGCGCCGGCGCGGCGCGGCGGGATCGGCGGCGATCAGCCGCAGGGAGGCGGCGGCGGCCCGGCTGAGGGCGGCGTACTCCAGCTCCTCGATGTCATCGGAGACGTACCACTCCCGCAGCCCGGGCGTGACGGCGTACGCCCGCAGCGGGCCGGGGCCCAGCTCACCCGCCTTGTGCGCCTCGGCGAGCCCGGGGAGGGTCAGGGGGACGTACACGCGCATGGCCGGCTGCTTTCGGTAGTCGGAAAACCCCCTCAGGATACGTCCGGCCGCCGGACCATCGGCAGAGTGACGGCCTGCGTACCCCTTCGGGGTGCCCGCGGCGGCCGCGGGGCCGTCCACCTCCGTCCGCGCGTGCGCACCGCGGGGCCCGCCCGCGGAACGGCGGGCCACCCGGATAGGTGAACCCGCGGGGCCCCCTCACGCAGGCCCCGGTCCGGTTGCGGAGCGTGTTCGGCCGCCCGTAGAAGATCCCCATCCACCAAGTTACCGATTGGTACGGGCAGATCGCGAGGGAGGCCACCATGGAGACCACGATGCGCGGCAGGATCGGCGGCGAGGGCAGCGGCCGCCGTCCGGGCGGCCCGGCCCGCACCCGGCCCGCGGGACGCCGCGACCCGCGCGGCCCCTCGGCACCGCCCCGCGCCCCGCACCAGGGTCCGCACCACTGGTTCGCCGAACGCCTGCTGGCGGTCGTCTGCGGGCTGCGCCCGGTCCACTCGCTCCTGGGCCACACCGTCGGCCCCGCCTACGAGCAGCTGGTCGTCCTGGCCCCTTCCAGCCCCCTGCGCGACCACCTGCGCCCGGTCGTCCGCGGCTGCGGCCGCTTCACCCCGGGCCCGGGCGTCATCGAGGCCTTCGCCCGCATCGCCACGGGCGAGCGCACGACGGCGATGGCCTTCCGCCTCGAACAGGGCCCGGACCTCCGCTGGCGCTGCGCGGCGGTGGAAATCCAGGGGCTGCGCCCATGACGCGGCCGGGGCCGGACACCACTCGG
>NZ_JBHUSC010000077.1:0-17250 GCF_042673805.1 Streptomyces sp. NPDC057010
GGGCGCCGAACATCGAAGCCCGTCCCGGACGACACCCCGCCCCGTCCCCGCCCCCGGCGCCGCGGGCTACGCCTCGTACGGGCGGGCCGGCCAGGGGGCGAGGGCCGGGCGGAGGGTGGAGAGGCCGGGGTCCGAGGCGAGGGCGGCGGACAGGGCCAGGACGCCCGTCACCAGGCCCGCGTTGCCCAGCCGACCCGAGAGCACCCCGGCCACCAGCTCCGGCAGCGGAACCCAGGCCACCTCCATGTCCGCCTCCTCCGAGCCGGTCTCGGCGTACCGCTCACCCTCCGCGTCCGAGACGTCCCGCGCGAGGAAGACCCGGACCGCCTCGTCCGAACCGCCCGGGGACGCGTAGAAGTCGGCCAGCACCCGCCAGTCCTCTGCCTTGACGTGCGCCTCCTCGTACAGCTCGCGCTGAGCCCCGAGCAGCGGGTTCTCCCCCTCCACGTCCAGCAGACCGGCCGGCAGCTCCCACAGCCGCCGCCGCACCGGGTGCCGGTACTGGCTCAGGACCAGCACCCGCCCCTCCTCGTCCAGCGCCAGCACGCACACCGAGCCCGGGTGCACCTGGTAGTCGCGGCGGGCCGTCGACCCGTCCGGCATCCGGACCTCGTCGGAGTCCACCGCCGTCTTCGCGCCCTGGAACGGCCGCCGGGTCGACACCGTCTCCCAGGATTCCGCCGTGTCCTTGATGTTCATGCCCCGAAGCCCTCCACAACGCGCGACAGCCGGGGCACGGTCCGATCCGTGCCCCGGCTGTCTACGTTACCGAGCGTCAGCCCTGCTTCTGCTGCCGCTCCACGGCGGCCTTCACCAGGCCCGCGAACAGCGGGTGCGGGCGCGTCGGGCGCGAGCGCAGCTCCGGGTGGGCCTGGGTGGCCACCAGGTAGGGGTGCACCTCGCGCGGGTACTCGACGTACTCGACCAGCTTGTTGTCCGGGGAGGTGCCGGAGAAGACGATGCCCGCCTTCTTCTCCAGCTCGCCGCGGTAGGCGTTGTTGACCTCGTAGCGGTGGCGGTGGCGCTCGTCCACGTACGCCTGGTCGCCGTAGACCTCGCGCACGATGGAGCCCTCGGCGAGCTTCGCCGGGTACATGCCGAGGCGCATGGTGCCGCCCAGGTCGCCCGCGCCCTCGACGAAGGCCAGCTGCTCCTCCATGGTCGAGATGACCGGGTTGGCGGTGGAGGCGTCGAACTCGGTGGAGTTCGCGTCCTCGATGCCCGCCAGGTTCCGCGCGGCCTCGATGACCACGCACTGCAGGCCCAGGCACAGGCCGAGCAGCGGGACCTTGTTCTCGCGGGCGTAGGTGATCGCGCCGACCTTGCCGTTGACACCGCGGTCGCCGAAGCCGCCGGGCACGCAGATCGCGTCCACGTCGGACAGCTGCGCCGCCGCGCCCGCCGGGGTCTTGCACTCGTCGGAGGTGACCCACTTGATCTGGACGCGGGCCTTGTTGGCGAAGCCGCCGGCGCGCAGCGCCTCGGTCACCGACAGGTAGGCGTCCGGCAGGTCGATGTACTTGCCGACGAGCGCGACCTTGACCTCGTGGTCGGGGTTGTGGACCCGGTCCAGCAGGTCCTCCCACACCGTCCAGTCCACGTCGCGGAACGGCAGGTCGAGCTTGCGCACGACGTACGCGTCCAGGCCCTCGGTGTGCAGGACCTTCGGGATGTCGTAGATCGACTTGGCGTCGATGGCCGCGACCACGGCCGCCTCGTCCACGTCGCACATCAGCGAGATCTTGCGCTTGATGGAGGTGGGCACGTCGCGGTCGGCGCGCAGCACGATCGCGTCGGGCTGGATGCCGATGTTGCGCAGCGCCGCGACCGAGTGCTGGGTCGGCTTGGTCTTCAGCTCGCCGGAGGGGCCGATGTAGGGCAGCAGCGAGATGTGCACGACGAAGACGTTGTCGCGGCCGACCTCGTGGCGGACCTGGCGGACGGTCTCCAGGAACGGCAGCGACTCGATGTCGCCGACGGTGCCGCCGACCTCGGTGATGACGACGTCGACGTCCTCGGTCGCCATGCGCCGGATGCGGTGCTTGATCTCGTTGGTGATGTGCGGGATGACCTGGACGGTGTCGCCGAGGTACTCGCCGCGCCGCTCCTTGGCGATGACCGTGTTGTAGACCTGGCCGGTGGTGACGTTGGCCGAGCCGTCGAGGTCCACGTCGAGGAAGCGCTCGTAGTGGCCGATGTCCAGGTCGGTCTCGGCGCCGTCGTTGGTGACGAACACCTCGCCGTGCTGGAACGGGTTCATCGTGCCCGGGTCGACGTTCAGGTACGGGTCGAGCTTCTGCATCGTGACCCGCAGGCCGCGCGCCTTCAGGAGCGCACCCAGGCTGGAGGCCGTCAGGCCCTTGCCGAGGGAGGAGGCGACACCCCCGGTGACGAAGATGTGCTTGGTCGTCAGAGATTTGGGCGGCATCGCCAAGAGGGGGCTCCCGTGGTCGCGAGGTGAGGTGCGTCCGACGCCGGCCGCCGTCGATCCGGAAGGGTCTCAGGGGGCGCCGAAGCTGCGGTTTCGGGGCTCCTGATTCGCACAGGCAGACCACCGGTCCACGGGGTACCAGCCTATCAGCGCCCGGAGCCGTCCGCCTCCGGCCACGCGGCGCGGGGGGTTCCGTACGGGGCCGTCGGCGGGACGCGGCGGGAGGCCGGGCCCGCGCAGCCGCCGGTCACCCGTTTGGAGCAGCCACATTCTTCCGGGGCTTAAGGAGATCACTAGGGTGCCGTCATATCCTGCTCGGATATCGCACACATCGCCGCCGAGCAGTCCGTCGGACGGCCTAACCGAGCCGGTATACGGAATCATGGGGCTCACGCGGCACTCCCTGCACACAGGAGACCGCGCAACCGCGCAATGCAAGCGCCCCCCTGGGGGCGGACGTGGCCGTTCGACTGGAGATGCACGTGTCCGGGCGCATCGAGGATTACGCACTGATCGGGGACATGCAGACCGCGGCGCTGGTCTGCCGGGACGGGGCGGTGGACTGGTTGTGCCTGCCACGTTTCGACTCCCATGCCGTTTTCGCGAGCATTCTCGGCACCGAAGATCACGGCTTCTGGCGGATCGGCCCGGCGTTCGCGGCGGGCTCCGAGCCGCCGCCCGCCACGCGCCGCCGCTACCGCGGTGACTCGCTGGTGCTGGAGTCGGAGTGGGAGACCCCGCGCGGCACCGTCCGCGTCATCGACTTCATGCCGCCCCGCGAGGACCACGCCCCGCAGCTGATCCGCATCGTGGAGGGCGTCAGCGGGCGCGTCCCGATGCGTTCCGCGCTGCGCATGCGGTTCAGCTACGGGCGCGTCGTGCCCTGGGTGCACAAGGTCGACGGACGCACGGTGGCGGTGGCCGGCCCGGATTCGGTCTGGCTGGACACCGAGGCGCAGACGTACGGCAAGGACCTGACCACGTACTCCGACTTCACCGTCGGGCCGGGTGACCGGATGGCCTTCAGCATCAGCTGGGAACGCTCGCACAAGAGCGCGCCGGAGGCCCCCGACGCCGAGGCGGCGCTGGACTCGACCACCGAGTTCTGGCGCGAGTGGGTCGAGCAGTGCACGTACCACGGCCCGTACCGGGAGGCGGTGGTCCGCTCCCTGATCACCCTCAAGGCCCTCACGTACGGCCCCACGGGCGGGATCGTCGCCGCGCCGACCACCTCCCTGCCGGAGGAGATCGGCGGCGTCCGGAACTGGGACTACCGCTACACCTGGCTGCGTGACGCCGCCATCACCCTCTCCTCGCTGCTGCGCACCGGCTACCGCGAGGAGGCCCGCGCCTGGCGCGAGTGGCTGCTGCGCGCGGTCGCCGGCGACCCGGAGAACCTGCAGATCATGTACGGGATCGCGGGCGAGCGGGAACTCGGCGAGACCGAGCTGGACTGGCTGCCGGGCTACGAGAACTCCCGCCCGGTCCGCGTCGGGAACGGCGCCGCCGGCCAGCTCCAGCTCGACGTGTACGGCGAGGTCACCGAGGCCCTGCACCTGGGCCACATGACCGGCCTGGCCCGCAGCGACTACGCCTCGCTGCTCCAGCTGAAGCTGATCCGCTACCTGGAGACCCACTGGGACCAGCCGGACGAGGGCATCTGGGAGGTGCGCGGCCCGCGCCGCCACTTCGTGCACTCGAAGGTGATGGCCTGGGTGGCCGTGGACCGCACGATCAAGCTGATCGAGAGCGGGGACGCGGACGGCCCGCTGGAGCGGTGGCGCGAACTGCGCGACGAGATCCACCAGGACGTGTGTGAGAAGGGCTACGACAAGGAGCGCAACACCTTCACCCAGTCGTACGGGTCGAAGGAGCTGGACGCCTCCCTGCTGCTGATCCCGCAGATGGGCTTCCTGCCGCCCGACGACAAGCGGGTCATCGGCACCATCGAGGCGATCCAGCGCGAGCTGTCCACGCCCGACGGTTTCATCCTGCGCTACCCGACGGCGGGGGAGGAGGCCGGTGTGGACGGCCTGGAGGGCGACGAGGGCGCCTTCCTCGCCTGCTCGTTCTGGATGGCCGACGACCTGGCGATGATCGGACGCGTCGACGAGGCGCGGCGCCTGTTCGAGCGGCTGCTGTCGCTCCGCAACGACCTGGGGCTGCTGGCGGAGGAATGGGACCCGCGCCTCCAGCGGCAGGTCGGCAACTTCCCCCAGGCCTTCAGCCACGTCCCCCTGATCGACACGGCCCTGCGCCTGACGGCGAGCGGGGCGTACGGGGGCTAGTGCACCTCCGCCGTCCGGCGGGCTCGGGAGAACGGCGCCGCCTACGCTGGAAGTGTCGTATGCCCTTTCCGTCGCTTCCGGAAGGGGGCAGCCATGGCTCCCCTGTCCAAGGCGGGCACGGCGCTCGCCGAGCTCCGCGATGATCTGTCCGGTGACGTCTTCGCTCCGGACGATCCGGGGTACGACGAGGCCCGGGCCATCTACAACGGGATGATCGACCGCAGGCCCGCCGTCATCGCGCAGTGCGAGGACCCGGTGGACGTGGTGACCGCCGTGCGCTTCGCGCGGCGGCTCGACCTGCCCGTCGCGGTGCGCGGCGGCGGCCACAGCGTCGCCGGGATGTGCCTCAACGACGGCGGTGTGGTGGTGGACCTGCGCCGGATGAACGCGGTGACGGTCCATCCCGGGGCGTCGGCCGTCCGCGTCGAGGGCGGCGCCGTCATGAGCCACCTGGACCGGGCCTGCGAGCCGTACGGGCTGGCGACCACCGGCGGCCGCGTGTCCACCACCGGGGTCGGCGGCTTCGTACTCGGCGGCGGCACCGGGTGGCTGGACCGGAAGTTCGGCCTGGCGGTGGACAACCTGCTGGGCGTGGACCTGGTCACGGCGGACGGCGAGATGGTGACGGCGACCGCGCAGGACCATCCCGAGCTGTTCTGGGGGCTGCACGGCGGCGGCGGGAACTTCGGCGTCGCGACCTCGCTGACGCTGCGGCTGCACGAGCTGCCGGTCATGTCCGTCGCGATGGTGCTGTACCTGCCGGAGCGCGGGCCCGAGGTGGTCCGCACGTACCGGGACATCATGGAGTCGGCGCCGCGCGAGGCCGGCGGCGGCGCGATCTACATGACCGGCCCGCCCGAGGAGTTCGTCCCGCCGCACCTGGTCGGTCTGCTGCTGGCGGGTGCGCTGGTCACCTACGCGGGCCCCGAGGAGGACCTGCGTCGGCTGGTCGCGCCACTGCTGGCGATCCCGCACGAGGTGGAGATGGTGATGGCGCTGCCCTACGCGGATCTCCAGTGCATGCTCGACGACCCGCCGGGCATGCGGAACTACTGGTCGGCGGAGTACCTGACCGGTGTGCCCGACGAGTTCGTGGACGTGTTCTGCGCCCGCGCGGACTCCATGCCGGTGCCCAGCGGCACCCAGCACGTCGTGTGGCCGCAGGGCGGCGCCATCGCCGAGGGCCCGGCCGACTATCCGGTGCCGTTCCGCGACGCGCCCTGGGCGGTGCACCCGTTCGGCGCCTGGGAGGACCCGGCCGACGACGAACGGGTCCGCCAGTGGGTCAGGGACGTCCGCGCCGACGTCCGGCCGTGGAGCACCGGCGCGGTGTACCTCAACTTCACCGGGGACGAGGGCGGGGACCGGGTGGTCGCCGGCCTCGGACCCGAGAACATGCGGCGGCTGGGCGAGTTGAAGCGGCAGTACGACCCGGACAACGTCTTCCGCTTCAACCACAACATCGCGCCCGCCTAGGACCGGCTCACGTGAGAGCGGCGATCACCTCGCGGGCCGCGCGCTCGCCCTCGGTGGCGCCGCCCTCCATGAAGCCCTGGAAGTCGTAGCTGCAGTGCTCGCCGCCGATGTGGACGTTGCCCTGGGCGGTGCCCTCGTACTTGGCGTAGCGGTGCAGGTAGCCGGTGGGCCAGTACGAGTACGCCCCCAGGGAGTACGGGTTGCGGTGCCAGGCCGAGAGCTGCGCCTTGCCGGTCCACACGGCCTTGGTGCCCGGGTAGAAGGCGTCGACGCCGGTGAGCACCTGGCTCGCGAGGTTCCGTACGTACGGGTCGGACTCGGTGGCGAAGGGGCTGCCCGGGGTGAGCGCCCCGGCCAGGCTGCCGCCGCCGTACTGGAGCAGGATGCCGCCGGTGCCGGGCTGGACCTTGGTGGTGTCCCAGGTCTGCTGGACCGGCGAGTCGGTGAAGCAGTCGCCGGCGGAGACGCCCGGCCAGGGGCCGGTGCCGCGCCAGGGACGCGCGGTGAACTGCATGTTGAGCTTGGTGCAGTAGCCCATCCGGGCGTCGCGCAGCAGGTTGCGCATGAGCGGGTCGAAACCGGCCTGGGAGGTGTCGATGCGCTGGAGGATCGGCAGCGGCACGCACAGGATGGTGTGGTCGGCGACGGCGGTGCGCACGGACCCGGAGTCGTTGAAGGTCAGGGTCTGGGTGCCGTCGGCGTTGGCGCGTACGGCGACCAGCTCGCGGCCCATGACGATCGAACCGGCGGGCAGCGCGGCGGCGATGGCGTTCGGCAGCCGGTCGTTGCCGCCGGTGATGTGGTAGCGCTCGTTGGACAGGCCCCAGACGTTGAAGTTGCCCGGGTTGGGCTGGTAGCCCATCAGCAGGACGAGGGCGAGCGCGGACTGCTGGTTGGTGTCGGCGCCGTACTCGACGTTGTAGGCCACGTCGATGAAGCGGCCGAGCTGCGAGGAGTGGCCGCCGGGGATCCGGGTCTCGATCCACTCGTACAGGGTCATGTTGTCGAGGGCGGTGCCGGCGGGCGTGGTGCTGTTCCAGGAGACTTCCCCGGCTTCCGAGAGGTCCCGGTGCAGGGCCTGGTAGACGGCCTTGAAGTCCTCGTCGGCCTGGGTGCGGGAGTAGTACGCGCCGTTGAACCAGAGCACCTCCTCCGCCCCGTTGGGGCCGCCGCCGAGGAAGTCCTCGGTGGGCAGGTTGAAGCGGCGACAGAGCTCCAGGATCTTCTTGTGGCTGGTGTCGATCAGCTCGCCGCCGATCTCGGAGGTCTGTCCGTACGCCCAGTGGCTGCGCTGGGTCCACATGCGGCCGCCGACGCGGCTCGGGTTCGCCTCGTACAGGGTGCAGTTGACGCCCGCGTCCTTGAGGGTGAGGGCGGCGGTCAGGCCGGAGATGCCGGCGCCGATCACGGCGACGCGTGCGGGGGTGACGGGCTTCTTGTCGGGGGCGGTCTCGGCGGCGTACGCGGTCGCGGCGGGGGCGAGGGCGGCGCCGAGGCCGAGGGCGGCGGCGCGGCCGAGGAGTTCGCGTCGGGTGGAGCCGCGGACCTCGGCGGCGGGCATGCCGAGCCTGCGGGCGGCGGCGTGTTCGGCGGCGATCTGCTTCAGGGCGTGCATGAGCGGTGTACGGGCCATGGCGGTGGCGCTCCTCAGACGTTCGCGGAAGTGGAGTCGGACGGGGTGTCGCCCTGGGCGGGCAGGACGGTCGCGCTCGGCCGGCCGGGGTCGGCGGGGCGTTCGGCGGCGTCCTCCAGCACGATCCGGCCGATGATCTCGTAGCGCCCGGGGGCCTTCGCCTTGAGCCACAGGCCGAGGCCCAGACCGCCGAGGAAGACGGCGCCGACGATCCACGGGATCAGGTTGAAGAAGACGGAGCCGGCGGCGCTGCCGGCCGCGGTCTCCATGTTGAGCACCAGCAGGACCACGACGGCGGTCATTCCGATGCCGCCGAGCAGCGGCGCGGTCGTGGTCTTGAACCAGTGCCGGTCCTCGGGGTGGTTCTTGCGGAAGTACCCGATGACGGCGAAGGAGCACAGCGTCTGGACGATGAGGATCGCCATCGTGCCGAGGATCGCGAGCAGGGTGTAGAGGTGCAGGTACGGGTCCTGCCCGGTAAGCCAGAAACCGGCGACGAGCGCGGTGGCGATGGCGGTCTGCACGACCGAGGCCACGTACGGCGAGCCGTGCTTGACGTGGGTGCGGCCGAGCTTCGGGGACAGGAAGCCCTCGCGGCCGATGGCGTAGAGGTAGCGGGCGGCGCACTGGTGGAAGGCCATGCCGCAGGCGAAGGAGCCGGTGAGCAGCAGCCATTGGAAGGCGTCGACGGCCCAGGCGCCGATGAAGGTCTCGGTGGGGGCGAAGAACAGGTCGAGGGGGCTGGCGGAGGCGGAGAGCTCGACGGACTTGCCGAGGCCGTTGCCGGCGATGGTCATCCAGGAGACGTAGATGTAGAAGAGGCCGACGCCGACGACGGAGATCAGCGTGGCCTTGGGGATGACCCGCTTCGGGTCGCGGGACTCCTCGCCGTACATGGCGGTGGACTCGAAGCCGACCCAGGACCAGAAGGCGAAGAAGAGACCGAGCCCGGCGGAGGTGCCGGTGAACGCGTTCTTCGGGTTGACCGGCTCCAGCGGGATGCCGTCCGGGCCGCCGCCCGCGACCAGTACGGCGGTGGCGACGGCGAACAGCACGGCGATCTCCGCGACGAGCATCACGCCGAGGGCCTTGGCGGTGAGGTTGATGTCGAAGTGGGCGAGGGCGGCGGTCACGGCGAGCATCGCGGCCGCGTACAGGACCCAGGGCAGGTCGACGCCGAGCTGGTCGTGGACGGTGGTCTTGGCGAAGTAGGAGAACACCCCGACGATCGAGGCCTCGAAGACGATGTAGGCGAGGACGGCGAGCATTCCGGACGCCATGCCGGCGATGCGGCCGAGGCCGTGCGAGATGTAGCCGTAGAAGGCGCCGGCGGCGGTGATGCGCTTGGCCATGGCCACGTAGCCGACCGCGAAGACGGTCAGGACGAGGGTCGCGAAAAGATATCCGGCCGGGGCGCCGGTGCCGTTCCCGAAGCCGACGGCGATGGGGAGGTTGCCGGTCATGGCGGTGATGGGGGCGGCGGTGGCGACGGCCATGAAGACGACGCCGACCAGTCCGACCGAGTTGGCTTTGAGCCGCTGCACCTGCGGGGCCGCGGACGCCCCGGGTGCCTGCGAGGACTTCTGACCGGTGGTACCTCTGCTCATGGCTTCCTCTTCCGTGTGGAGGGCGCCCACTCTCACCCCAAGTGACGCAGACCACAATCGGCACGTGGTCCGATAATCTCCTTGTGAGGACGACGAGTTGTCGGGCCGGATGGGGGCAAACGCCCCTCCGTAACCGGCCGGTGATGTGCGTGGAACAGGGCGGCCGGTAGCGTCCCGCGCTATGGACAACCAGGGCGGAATCACGGTTCAGCGGGCACTGGAGCTGCCGGGGCTGCGCAGCGGGCTGCCGGAGGTGGTGGCCTGCGCCGACCGGCTCGGCCGGACCGTCCGCTGGGTGCACGCGGGCGAGGTGCCGAACATCGCGTCCCTGCTCAAGGGCGGGGAGCTGCTGCTGACCACCGGGCTCGGCCTGGGCACCCGGCCCGCCGAGCAGCGCGCCTTCGTACGCCGCCTCGCGGACCGGGGCATCGCCGCGCTGGTGGTCGAGCTGGGCCCGCGCTTCACCCGGCTCCCGGCCACGATCGTGGAAACGGCGCGTGCGGCGGGACTGCCCCTCGTCCAACTCCACCGCGAGGTCCCCTTCGTCACCGTGACGGAGGAGGTCCACACCGAGATCGTCAACCACCACTACGCGCTGCTCCAGCGGGCCGAGGAAGTCCACCGGCGATGTACGGAGGCCCTGCTGGGCGGTGGCGGCATCCCGCAAGTGCTGCGGATCCTCGCCGACTTCACGGGCAATCCGGTCTTCCTGGAGACCCCCGACGGGCAGCTGCTGTACGCGGCCGGCAGCCCGGCGGCGGACGCGGGCGCGGACCCGCTCCAGGTGTGGGAGGGCCTGCGCGGCCAGCGCGAGGCCGAGCCGTCGGCGAACACGGTGGTGATCGACGTCCCGGGCGGCGGGCACGGCACCGGCTCGGTCCGCGCGCGGGTGGTGCTGGTCGGGGTCTCGGCCCCGCTGCAGCCGGTCCACCGGATGGCGGCGGAACGCACGGCGGGCGTCCTGGCCGTCGTGCTCATGCAGGCCCGCCAGGAGGAGGAGCTGGCGGCGCGCGGCCGCGGCGACTTCCTGACGGACCTGGCCGAGGGCCGCATCTCGGCGGAGGACGCCCCGGCGCAGGCCCGCGTCCTCGGTTTCAAGCCGGGCGGGGGGCCGCTGCTCCCCGTGGTGATGCGGCTGTCCTCGGAACTGGCCCCCTCGGGGAACTGGGCGGTCCTGGCCCGCGCGGTCCTGGAGGAGCTGTCGTCGGTCGGGGTCCCGGTGCTGCTGGGGGTCCGGCCGGTGGAGGGCCGCGTACCGCTGCTGATCTCCCTGCGCACCGAATCGGAACGCACGGCGGTGGCGGACCGGGTGGCCACGGCCCTGCGGGCGGGCGTGGAGCGGGCCGGGCTCGACCGTGCGGGGGCACCGCCGGCGGTGGTCGTCGGGGTCGCGGGCGGCTGGGCGGCGGCCTCCGCGGGCCTGCGGCACGCCGCGGAAACCGCGACGGCGGCCCACGGGCTGCCGGCCCGCCCGTGGTACGACGCCCGGCGTCTGGACATCGACCTCCTGCTGTGGCGGCTGCGCGAACACCCCGACCTGGCGGCCTTCGTGGACCGCGCGATCGGGGCGCTCCGCACCCACGACACGACGTCCCGCCCCCCTCTGCTCCCCACGCTGGAGACGTACCTGGCCCACGCGGGCCGCAAGGCGGAGACGGCCCGGGAGCTCCACCTCAACCGCCAGACCCTGTACAACCGCCTGGCCCGCATCTCGGAACTCCTGGGCACGGACCTGGACGACCCCGAAACGGTCCTCTCCCTCAGCCTGGCCCTCCGCGCCCGCCGCCACGTTCCTACTCCTTCCTGACGCGCCCCTCGCCACGGTCGTGGGCCCTGCCGTGTGCGGGCTCGCTGCCGCGGTGTTGGGCTGCCTGTGCCGATGCGGGGTCCGGGGTGGGCGGCCCTGCGGGGCGTGTCCCCTACCCGCCCTTCCACCGTTCCCCGGGGCTTCGCCCCGGACCCCGTACGTGCGCTCCGCGCCCGCGCCCTCAAACGCCGGGCGGGCTGGATAGATCCAGCCCCTCCGGCGTTTGAGGAGCGGGGGTTCGGGGGCGGAGCCCCCGTAGCGGCGCGGCGGCCGCCGGGGCTAGCGGCGGGTGCGTTCCGTCAGTTCGTCGTAGACCGACAGGACCTGCGCCACCGTGGCGTCCTCCGACGGCCACGTCGCGGCCTGGACGCGCCCGGCCTCGGCCAGCCCGGCCCGCCGGTCCGGATCCGCCAGCAGCCCGGTCACGGCCGCGGCCAGCGCCCCCGCATCCCCCGGCGGGACCAGCACCGCGCCCTCCCCCACCAGCTCCGGCACGCCCCCCACCGCCGTCGCCACCAGCGGCACCCCCACCCGCAGCGCCTCCTGCGCCAGCAGGGCCCGTTCCTCCCACCGGCTCGGCAGCACCGCCACGTCGGCCGCCGCCAACAGCTGCGCCGCGTCCCGGCGCCGCCCGAGCAGCCGTACGGGCAGCCCCTCGGCCTCGATGCGCCGGGACAGTTCGGCCCGTAGCGGCCCCTCCCCCGCGATCACCAGCAGCGGGGCGGGCTCCAGCGTCCGCCACTCCCGTGCCGCGTCGAGCAGTACGGAGTACCCGCGGTGCGCCACCAGGCTCCCGACCGCGATCAGCAACGGCCGCTCCACCGCGCCGAGTTCCGCCCGCGCCTTTCCCGGATCCGGCTCCGTGCGCCCGGCCGCCGGCAGCACCGCCGCCGGCGCCGCCACCGGCGCGAGCCGCGCGTCCCGCGCACCCCGCAGCCGCGCCAGGTCCACCTGGTCCGAGGAGGCCCCCAGCACCACCGCCGCGGCCCGCGCCACGCGCCGCTCCAGCATCCGGCTCAGCCGCCCGACCGCACCCGCGGCCGCCGGGCCGTCGCCGTGCCAGCTCACCACCAGCGGCACCCGCCGCCCCCGCAGGGCCAGCGCCGCCCGCAGCCCGGCCCGCACCCCGTGCGCGTGCACCACGTCCGCCCCGGCGCACGCCGCCCGCAGCGCGCCCACCGCGTCGGGCGCGAACTGCGCCCCCGCGCCGGTGAAGTCGTACTCCCCCTCCGCCTCGACGGGCGCGCACACCGTGACCCGTACCCCGCGCGCGGCGAGCCCGGTCGTGAGCGACCGCACGTGCGCGCTGCTGCCCACGCCCGCGGCCCCGCCGAGCACTTGGACGGTGCGGAGCGGCGGCCGTCCGTAGGGCTGTGCCGGGAGGGAGGCGGAGACCGGGGAGCTGCTCACGGGCCGAAGCTCCAGGGTGAGGGAGTCAGAGACGTCGCCCAGGATGCCAGTCCGCACGCGCGTTCCGGGACCATACGGGTGCGGATACCGTGAGAGATGCCGCAGGACACCCCCGATCCTCACCCACACGGGCTAGCGGCGCGTCACCCCGGCGACGCCGCCGGGAACGACGAAGGGTCCGGAGCGTCACCGCACGCCCCGGACCCCGCGTCGAAACGGACCGGTCAGCCGTCCGCGCGCGCCGCCGCGAGGAGTTCCTCGGCGTGCGCCCGCGCCGACACCGAGTCCTCGTGGCCGGCCAGCATGCGCGACAGCTCGCGGATCCGGTCCTCGCCCTCCAGGACGGTGACCCCGCTGCGCGTCACGGACCCGTCGTTGGTCTTCTCGACCAGCAGCTGCCGGTCCGCGAAGGCCGCGACCTGCGGCAGGTGCGTGACGACCACGACCTGCGCCGACTTGGCCAGCTTCGCCAGCCGCCGGCCCACCTCGACCGCCGCCTTGCCGCCGACGCCCGCGTCGACCTCGTCGAAGAGGTACGTGGGAACAGGGTCGGAGCCCGCGAACACGACCTCCACCGCCAGCATCACCCGGGACAGCTCACCGCCCGAGGCGCCCTTGGCGATCGGCCGCGGCTGGGCTCCGGGGTGCGGGGCCAGCAGCAGCTCGACCTCGTCCGCGCCCGAAGGGCCGTAGGCGACGGCGCGGCCGTCCACCTCCACCCCGTCCGGGTCCTCGACCTGCCGGATGTCGATCGTCACCCGCGCGTGCGGCATCGCCAGCGACGCCAGCTCCTCCGTCACGGCCGAGGCGAACCGCGTCGCCGCTTCCCCCCGTGCGTCCGTCAACGCCTGTGCCAGCAGGGACAGTTCGGACCGCAGCCCGTCCCGCTCCGCGGTCAGCTCGGTGATCCGCTCGTCGTCGCCGTCCAGCTCCAGCAGCCGCGCCGCGCCCTGTTCGGCCCACGCCAGCACCGCGTCCACGGTGCCGTCGGAGCCGTACTTGCGCGTCAGCTGGGCCAGGGCCGCCCGCCGCTCCTCCACCGCCGCCAGCCGCAGCGGATCGGCGTCCAGGTCGTCGGCGTAGCCCGCCAGCTCCCCGGCCACGTCGGACAGCAGGATCCCCAGCTCCCCGATCCGCTCGGCGAGCGCGCCGAGGGCCGGGTCGTGGGACCGTACGGACTCCAGGGCCCGGTGGGCGCCCGCGACGAGCGTGTTGGCGTCGATGCCCTCCGGGTCCTCGGGATTGCCGGCGAGCGCGGCGTGCGCCACCTGCGCCGCCGAGGCCAGGGACTCGGCGTGCCCGAGCCGCTCCGCCTCCGCCGCCAGCTCGGCGTCCTCGCCGGCCACCGGCTCCACGGCCGCGATCTCGTCGAGCCCGAAGCGCAGCAGGTCCGCCTCCTGGGCCCGTTCCCGGGCCCGGGTGGTGATCTCCTCCAGCTCCACGGCGACCGCGCGCAGCCTGCGGTAGGCCGAGCCGTACTTCTCCAGCGGGACGGCGACCGCGTCCCCGGCGTACCGGTCGAGGGCCTGCCGCTGCCGCGCCGGCCGCAGGAGCCCCTGCTGGTCGGTCTGCCCGTGCACGGCGACCAGGTCGTCCGCGAGCTCGCCGAGCAGGCCGACGGGCACGGAGCGGCCGCCGACGTGGGCGCGCGAGCGTCCCTCGGCGGACACCGTCCGGCTGACCAGCAGGGCGCCGTCGTCGAGCTCGGCCCCGGCCTCCTCGGCGCGCACGGCGGCGGGGGCGTCCGGGCGCATGACGATGCGGCCCTCGACGACCGCGGCCTTGGCCCCGATCCGTACGAGCGCCGGATCGGCGCGTCCGCCGAGCAGCAGCCCGAGGCTGGTGACGACCATCGTCTTGCCGGCGCCGGTCTCGCCGGTCACCGCGGTGAAACCGGGCGACAGCTCGACCACCGCGTCGTCGATGACCCCGAGCGACCGTATCCGCATCTCCTCAAGCACGGGACGACCATACCGAGGTTTCACGGGTGCCATGTGACGTCACCCGCCCAGAGTTCTCCGAACGCACGTGCTATTAGGGAATGTCTCAGTGGGGCGCCCCGCGCCAGCCCGACACGGGCAGCGCGAACTTCGCGACGAGCCGGTCCGTGAACGACGCGTGGTGCAGGCGCGCGAGCCGCACGGGCACCGCCCCGCGCCGGACCTCCACCCGGGCCCCGGCCGGCAGCTCCAGCATGCGCCGGCCGTCGCACCACAGCACGCCGTGCGGGGTCCCGGTCTGCACCTCCACCGCCAGCACCGAGTTTGGCGAGGTGACCAGCGGCTTCGCGAACAGCGCGTGGGCGCTGATCGGCACCATCAGCAGCGCCTCCACCTCCGGCCAGACCACCGGCCCGCCCGCGGAGAAGGCGTACGCCGTCGAGCCGGTCGGGGTCGCGCAGACGATCCCGTCGCAGCCGAACCCGGACACCGGGCGGCCGTCGATCTCCAGGACCACCTCGAGCATCCGCTCCGGCGACACCTTCTGGACCGCGGCCTCGTTCAGCGCCCAGTCCTGGTGGACCACGTCGCCGTTCGTGCGCACGATCACATCGAGCGTCATCCGCTCCTCGACCTCGTACTCGCGCGTCACCACCCGGTCCACGACCTTGTCCAGGTCGTCGCGCTCGGCCTCGGCGAGGAAGCCCACACGTCCCAGGTTGACGCCCAGCATCGGCACCCCCGAGGCGCGCGCGAACTCGGCGCCCCGCAGCAGGGTCCCGTCCCCGCCCAGCACGATCAGCAGCTCACAGCCGTCCAGCACCCCCGGGGTGGACTCGGTGACCAGCTCCACCTCGCGCGGCAGCGGCAGGTCCGCCGCCTCGTGCGCGAAGACCCGTACGCCCAGCCCGCACCGCAGCAGGCCCTTCACGACCAGCTCCGCGCTGCGGATGGCCGCCGGCCGCCCGGTGTGCGCGAGCAGGAACACGGTCCGCCCCCCTGCCGAACCCACTGAACCCCCCGAACCCGATGAACCCGATGAATCTGTCACTGCGGCCCCTCCACCACTGCACGGTCAACATCCGCCGGGTCGAGTGCCGGTGCCCCCGCCCGCAGCCACAGAAAGTACTCGACGTTCCCCGAGGGCCCCGGGAGCGGACTCGCCGTCACCCCGAGCACCCCCAGCCCCAGCTTCCAGGCCTGCGCCGCCACGTCCCGTACGGCCTCGGCCCGCAGCTCCGCGCTGCGCACCACACCGCCGCTGCCGAGCCGCTCCTTGCCCACCTCGAACTGCGGCTTGACCATCAGCACCAGGTCGGCGTCGGGCGCGCAGCAGCGCACGAGCGCGGGCAGCACCAGACCGATGGAGATGAAGGACAGGTCGCCGACGACGAGGTCCGCCGGGGTCCCGTCGATCTGCTCGAGCGTCAGCTCGCGCACGTTCGTCCGGTCCTTGACGGTGACCCGGTCGTCGCTCTGCAGCGACCAGGCGAGCTGGCCGTAGCCGACGTCGACGGCCACCACGTGCGCGACGCCCGCGCGCAGCAGCACGTCGGTGAACCCGCCCGTGGAGGCACCCGCGTCCAGCGCCCGGCGGCCCTCGACGACCAGACCCTGCGGCCGGAACACGTCGAGCGCGCCGGCCAGCTTGTGGCCGCCCCGCGAGACGTAGTCGGGATCGCTGTCGTCCTTGAGGACCACGAGGGCCGCGCTGGTCTCGACCTGCGTGGCGGCCTTGGTCGCGGTGGTGCCGCCCACGGTCACCCGGCCGGCGGCGATCAGCTGCGCGGCGTGCTCGCGCGAGCGGGCCATGCTGCGGCGTACCAGTTCGGCGTCCAGGCGGCGGCGTGCCACTCCTGCCACGTTCGGTTCAGCTCCTGTTTTCGTACGGACCGGGGACGGGCGGTGCGTCCAGCGCGCTCAGCGCCTCGCGCAACCCCCTGTGGACATCCTCGTACACGGAGAGGTGTCCGTCCGCAGGGAGGTGGTCGGCGTCGGCCAGCCGCGCCAGGTGCGCGTCCACCCGGGCGTGGCCGGTGGGCGTGCGTACGACGCCCAGCGCGGCGGGCTCGGCGGCGTCTTGGTCGGTCATGCCGTCGGTCATGCCCCCGACGCTACCCCGAAGCGCGCCGCGGCCACGCACGGCTCTGCGGTACGGTCGTGATCACGATGGCTACGATCGAGGAGTGCCGCGAAGCACTCGACCGACTCTCCGGCAACCTGGCGCGCGCCGATGGCGACGTGCGGGGTGCGGCCGCGCTGGACCGCTCTCTGAGCTGCCACATCACCGACCTGGACCAGACCTTCACGGGTCGCCTCGACGGCGGCCGGATCCGCGTGGACGGGGTCGCTCCCGGGCCGCCCGCCACGAAGGCCGAAATCCGGCTGACCATGACGGGCGACGACCTCCTCGCGCTGGTCGCGGGCGAGCTCCACTTCGCGAAGGCCTGGGCCTCGGGCCGTATCCGCCTGGACGCCGGCTTCCGCGACCTCCTCCGCCTGCGCGCCCTGCTGTAGGGCCGGAATTTGCGCAGCAAATCCCAGCCCCGCCGGCGTTTGAGGCGCGGGGTGCGGGGCGGAGCCCCGGTCTTGTACCCGCACTCGGACACACAGGCCGGCCAAATCCAGCCCCGCCGGCGTTTGAGGCGCGGGGTCTGG
>NZ_JBHUSC010000077.1:17269-24718 GCF_042673805.1 Streptomyces sp. NPDC057010
CCCCGTGGGCGCGGCGAGGTGCCCCCGCCCCCGGGCCGCCCCCCGCCCCCCCCCGAGCCGGGTCGGCTAGGCGGTGGCGCGGGCCTGGGCGCGGGACTGCCGCGCCGCCGGGATCACCAGCGGGGTCCCCGTTTCCGGATCGGAGATCACCTGGCAGCGCAGGCCGAAGACCCGCTCCACCAGCTCTGCGGTGACCACCTCGGAAGGCGCCCCCTCCGCCACGACCTCCCCGCCCCGCATCGCGATCAGGTGCGTCGCGTACCGGGCCGCGTGGTTCAGATCGTGCAGCACCGCCACCAGCGTCCGCCCCTGCGTCTCGTGCAGCTCCGCGCACAGGTCCAGCACGTCGATCTGGTGCTGGATGTCCAGGTACGTCGTCGGCTCGTCGAGCAGCAGCAGCGGCGTCTGCTGCGCCAGCGCCATCGCGATCCACACCCGCTGCCGCTGCCCGCCCGACAGCTCGTCCACGGCCCGGTCGGCGAGCTCGGCGACCCCGGTCGAGGCCATCGACTCCGCCACGATCCGCTCGTCCTCCGCCGACCACTGCCTCAGCAGCCCCTGGTGCGGGTACCGGCCCCGCGAGACCAGGTCGGCCACCGTGATGCCGTCCGGCGCGATCGAGGTCTGCGGGAGCAGGCCCAGCGTCCTGGCGACCTTCTTCGCCGGCATCGTCCCGATGGCTTGCCCGTCGAGCAGCACCCGCCCCGCCGACGGCTTCAGCATCCGCGACAGCGCCCGCAGCAGCGTGGACTTGCCGCACGCGTTCGGCCCGACGATCACGGTGAAGGAGTGATCGGGGATCTCCACCGACAGGTTCTCGGCGATGACCCGCTGGTCGTAGCCGAGGGTCACGTTCTCCGCGGTCAGCCGCTGCACTTGCCCACTCCTAGAGTTCATATACGTCCCGCCTTGCGCTCGGTGACAAGCAGCCAGAGCAGATAGACACCGCCGACGAGCCCGGTCACCACGCCCACCGGCAGCTGATCGGCGCCGAAGGCCCGCTGCGAGGCCCAGTCGGACACCATCAGCAGGACCGACCCCATGAGCGCGGCGGTCATCAGGTTCCCGCCGGGCGAGCGGGTCAGCCGCCGCGCCAGCTGCGGCGCGGCCAGCGCGACGAAGCTGATGGGCCCGGCCGCGGCGCTCGCCGCGGTGGTCAGCAGGATCGCCGCGAGCATCAGCAGCAGCCGCGTGCGCTCCACCCGCACTCCCAGCGCGTACGCGGCGTCGTCGCCCATCTCCATCATCCGCAGGGCCCGACCCTGCCCGAGGACCAGCGGGAAGAGCACCGCGCACACCGCGAGCAGCGGCCACACCTGCGCCCAGTCCCGCCCGGCCAGCGAGCCGGTCAGCCAGACCATGGCGCGGGTGGCCTCGATCATCTGGGCCTTGGTGATCAGGTACTGGATCACCGCGAGGAGCATGGCGGAGGCGCCGATGCCGACGAGCACCAGCCGGTAGCCCTGGATGCCCTTCTTGTACGCCAGCAGGTAGACGAGGACCCCGGCCAGCAGTCCGCCGGCCAGCGCGCCGACGGCCACCTCGGTGGCGCCGCCCTTGAACAGGATGATGACGACGAGCGCGCCCACCACCGAGCCGTACCCGAACCCCAGCAGGTCCGGGGAGCCGAGCGGGTTGCGTGAGACGGACTGGAAGACGGCTCCGGCCATCCCGAGGGCGGCGCCGACGAGCAGGGCCACCAGGACCCGCGGCAGCCGCAGGTCGTTGACGATGAAGTCGTCGGCGGGGCTGCCGTTGCCCAGCAGGGTCCGTACGACGTCCCACGGCGCGATGTCGAAGTCCCCGGTGCCGATGAGCAGCACGGCCAGCGCGAACGCGGTGACGGCCAGCAGCACCCCCACGGCCAGGGCACGCCGTTCGAGGCGCAGCGAGATCCCGCCGGGGAGGCGCACCGGACGGGCTTTGGCGGTCGCGGTCACAGCTGGGCCATCCTCTTGCGCCGAACCAGGTAGATGAAGACGGGCCCGCCGATGAGCGCGGTCACGACGCCGACCTGCAGTTCGGCGGGCCGGGTGACGATCCGTCCGAGGACGTCGGAGCCGAGCAGCAGCACGGGTGACAGGACGGCCGAGTACGCGAGCACCCAGCGCATGTCGGGCCCGGTGAACGCCCGGACGAGGTGCGGGACCATCAGCCCGATGAAGACGATGGGCCCGCAGGCGGCGGTCGCCGCACCGCACAGCAGGGTGATGGCGAGCATCGCGCCGATCCGGGTCCGCGTCAGGTGGGCGCCGAGCGCCCGCGCGGTGTCGTCGCCCATGGACATCGCGTTGAGCGGCCTGCCGAGCGACAGCGCGAGCACCGCTCCGACCAGCAGGAACGGCGCGACCTGCCGGACGGTGTCCATGTTGGCCGATGCCAGTGAACCCACCGTCCAAAAGCGCAGCTTGTCCAGCGCCTTGCTGTCCATCAGCTGCACGGCGTTGATGTAGCCGACGAGGGCCGCGCTGGCGGCCGTACCGGCGAGGGCAAGGCGCACCGGCGTCGCGCTGCGGCTGCCGCCGAGCACGTAGACGACGACGGAGACCACCGCGGCACCGAGGAAGGCCCACCACACGAACTCGCTCAGCGAACTCGCGCCGAGGAAGCTGATCGCGGAGACCACGGCGGCCGCCGCGCCCGCGTTGACGCCGAGGATGCCCGGCTCGGCCAGCGGGTTGCGGGTCAGCGCCTGCATGACCGCCCCCGACAGGCCGAGGCCGAGCCCGACCATCAGCCCGAGGAGGGTGCGCGGCACCCGCAGGTCCCGCACCACCACGTCGGAGGGGGTCCCCTCGTAGTGGAACAGGCCGTGCCAGACCTCGTCGAGGGGCATCTGCTTGGCGCCCACGGCGATGCTCACTACCGCGATCAGCGCGAGCACCGCGAGGGCGCCGAGCAGACCGGCGACGCGCCGGGCGTGCCGCGGGCGGGCGACGGCGGCCTGCGCGGGCACCGTGCTCGGTTCGGGTTCAGGGGGACTCTCGACCAACACGCAGGTTAGGTTAGCCTACCCTGCGCCTTCATCGGTTCCCGAGCCGATCCCTCCCCGGACCCTAAAGCCCCAGCCTGGCCAGCGCCTTGGCCGCGTCCAGCGTGCAGACCCCGTCCCCGGCCGCCGTCCACGCCGCCGCGCACAGCGCCCGCAGCCCGTCGATCGGGTCCCCGCCGCCCGGCTCGCCGTCCTCGCCGCGCAGCTCCAGTACGCCGTCCAGCGCGACCGCCGTCCAGCCACCGCAGCGGAAGCCCTCCGCGGCCGCCTCGACCTCCGGCTGGCCGGTCAGCAGCCCCCGCAGGTCCCGGTCCACGTAGGTCGGCCGGTGCCTCGGCTCGGCCCGCACGAGCTGCGCCGCGTCCGTCACCCCGGTCAGCACCAGCAGCGAGTCCACCTCGCCGTTGAACGCGCCCTCGATGTCGGTGTCCAGCCGGTCCCCGACCACCAGCGGCCGCTTCGCCCCGGTCCGCAGCACCGTCTCCCGGTGCATCGGGGGCAGCGGCTTGCCCGCCACCTGCGGCTCGGCGCCCGTGGCGATCCGTACGACCTCCACCGCCGCCCCGTTGCCCGGCGCGATCCCGCGCGCCCCCGGAATCGTCAGATCGGTGTTGGACGCGTACCACGGCACGCCCCGGTTGATCGCGTACGAGGCCTCCGCGAACCGCCCCCACGCCAGGTCCGGGCCGCCGTACCCCTGGACGACCGCCGCGAGCCCCTCCTCGTCGGCCGACTCCACCGGCACCAGTCCGCGCTCGCGCAGCGCGACCCGCAGCCCCTCCCCGCCGATCACCAGCACCTTCGACCCCGGCTCCACCTGGTCCGCGATCAGCCGGGCCACCGCCTGCGCCGAGGTGATCACCTCGGCCGCCTCGGTCGGGATGCCCAGCTCGCCGAGGTGCTCGGCGACCGCGTCCGGCGTGCGCAGCGCGTTGTTCGTGACGTACGCGAGGTGCATGCCCCCGGCCCGGGCCACGGCGAGGGACTCCACGGCGTGCGCGATCGCCTCCCCGCCCGCGTAGACCACGCCGTCGAGGTCCAGCAGGGCCGTGTCGTACGCCAGGTGCAGACTCCGCTCACTCGCCGCGGGACTGGTCCTGCTCTGCCGAGTCATCCTGTCCGCTCCTCATACAATCCGTCATGTCCGATTCCGTGCTCCCCCGATCATCCCGCATCGCGAGACGCGTCTTACCATGCACCAATGACCACATCTGGCACCGCGGACCACGGACTGCGCCTGATCCCGTTCCATGGCCTGCGCTATGTCCCGGAGCGTGTCGGCAGCCTGGCCGCCGTCACCTCGCCGCCGTACGACGTGGTCGTGCGTCCCGACGGAGTCGACCACCTCGAATCCGCCGACCCGCACAACATCGTCCGCCTGATCCTCCCGCAGGCCGGCACCCCGGCCGCCCGCAACGAACAGGCCGCGCGCACCCTCCACGACTGGCTGGCCGAGGGCATCCTCAGCGCCGACCCCGAGCCCGCGCTCTACGTGTACGAGCAGCGCCGGGCCGGCCTCCTCCAGCGCGGCGTCATCGGCGCCCTCGCCCTGTCCACCGCCGACGCCGGCATCGTCCTGCCGCACGAGGACGTCATGCCGGACGTGGTCACCGACCGGGCCGGCCTGATGCGGGCCACCTCGGCCAATCTCGAACCCCTCCTCCTCACCTACCGCGGCGACGACCCCGCGGCGGGCGCGGCCGCCGTCGTCGAGAACACCGCCCGGCGCGCCCCGCTCCTCTCCACCACCACCGAGGACGGTTTCCAGCACCGCCTCTGGGCGATCACCGACCCGGCGGAGCTCGCCACCGTGACGGCCGATCTCAGCCACCGTCAGGCCCTCATCGCCGACGGCCACCACCGCTGGGCGACCTACCTGCGCCTCCAGGAGGAGCACGGGTCCCCGACCGCCTGGGACTTCGGCCTGGTCCTCCTCGTGGACACCGCCCGCTACCCGCTCCAGGTCCGCGCCATCCACCGCATGCTGCGCCGCCTCCCGCTCGCGGACGCCCTGGCCGCGGTCGCCGGCACCTTCCGGGTCCACCCGGTCGACGGCCCGCTCCCCCTGGCCCTGGAGGCCCTCGCGGACGCCGCCGAACGGGGCAACGCCTTCCTCCTCACCGGCGACGGCACCTTCCACCTGGTCACCGACCCCGATCCGGCGCTCCTCGAACGCACGGTCCGGCACGACCGCCCCGAGGCCTGGCGCCGGCTGGACGCCACCGTCCTGCACGCCACCCTGCTCGACGCCGTGTGGCACGTCCCCGACACCCCGGACCAGATCACCTACATCCACGACGCCGCCGCCACCATGGCCATGGCCGAGCGCCACGGTGGCACCGCGGTCCTGCTGCATCCCGTACGGGAGGAAGTCGTACGGGACCTGGCCCGCCAGGGCGTCACCATGCCCCGCAAGTCCACGTCCTTCGGCCCGAAGCCGGCCACCGGCCTGGTCCTGCGCGGCCTGGCCTGACCGGCCCCGGACACGAAGAAGGGCGGTACCCCCGGTGGGGGTACCGCCCTTCTTCACATCATCCGGCCGTCAACTTCAGGCCTTGCCGCCGTCCTCGTCCTCGACGACGACGCCCTCGTCCGTGACGTCGAAGTCGGCCTCGGACTCCTCCAGCGGCTCGTACTCCTCGTCGTCCTCGTCGTAGTACTCGGCGACGTCAGAGGCACGCTCGGCCGCGGCGACCTCGGCCGGGTCCTGGCCGTCGTCCTCGTCCTCGTCCTGGTCCTCGTCCTCGATGTCGACCGAGGCGTCGACGAACTCGACACCGTCGAGCTCGGCGAGGCGGTCGGAGGCGTCGGTGGCCCCGTCCCGGTCCGCTTCGAGGGTCTTGCCGAACCACTCGCGCGCCTCGTCCTCACGACCGGCGGCGAGCAGGGCGTCGGCGTAGGCGTACCGCAGGCGCGCGGTCCAGGGCTGGACGGTGCTGGAGGCCAGCTCCGGGCTCTGCAGGGTCACGATGGCGGCTTCGAGCTGCCCCTGGTCCCGCCGGGCACCGGCCGCGACCAGCCGCATCTCGACCTGGCCGGCCTTGTCCAGCTTCTGCACCTCGGGCTCGCCGGCCATGGCCAGCGCCCGCTCCGGACGGCCGAGGCCGCGCTCGCAGTCGGCCATGACGGGCCACAGCTCGACCGAGCCGGTCATGCGCTTGGCGGCACGGAACTCGGCGAGCGCCTCGCTGTACTTCTGCGTGGCGTACGCGGCGAAGCCGGCGGCCTCGCGGACCGCGGCGACGCGGGAGGCCAGCCGCAGGGCGATGCGCGAGTACGCGTACGCCTGCTCGGGGTCCTCGTCGATCAGCCGCGCGACCATGACGAGGTTCTTGGAGACCTCCTCGGCCAGACCCTTGGGCAGGCTCAGCAGCTCCTGGCGCACGTCGGCGTCGATCTCGAGACCGGTGACGTCCTCGTCGATCGGAAGCCGCTTGACCGGGTCCCGGTCGCGGTCGCCGCGGTAGTCGCGGTCCCCGCCACGGTCGTCACGGCCACCGCGGTAGCCACCGCGGTCGTCGCGACCCCGGTACCCACCGCGGTCGCCACCCCGGTCGTCACGGCGCGGGTAGCTCGGACGGTCACCGCGGTCACCGCGGTCGTCACGGCGGAAACCACCGCGGTCGTCACGGCCGCCACGGTCGTCACGACGGAAGCCGCCACGGTCGTCGTCCCGGCGCGGGTACGAGGGACGCCCACCGCGGTCGTCATCGCGACGCGGGTACGACGGCCGGTCACCCCGGTCATCGCGACGGAACGAGGGACGGTCCCCGCCACGGTCGTCACGACGCGGGTAGCTCGGACGGTCACCGCGGTCACCACGGTCGTCACGACGGAACCCGCCGCCACGCTCGTCATCGCGACGCGGGTACGACGGCCGGTCACCCCGGTCATCACGACGGAACGAGGGACGGTCCCCACCACGGTCGTCACGACCGCCGCGGTAGCCACCACGGTCGTCGTCGCGGCGCGGATAGCTGGGACGGTCGCCACGGTCACCGCGGTCGTCACGACGGAAGCCGCCGCCACCGCCGGCGGGACGCCCACCGCGGTCATCGCGACGGAACCCACCGCCACCGCCGGCCGGTCGTCCACCGCGGTCGTCACGACGGAACGGGGGACGGTCGCCGCCCCGGTCGTCACGGCCCCCGCGGTAGCCGCCCCTGTCACCGCCGTCGTTGCGCCGAGGCTCGCGCTCCGGACGATCGTCGGGAGAGTTGGACATGGGTGTGACTCCTGTCTTCGGGGTACCGCTAGTCATTCTCGCGCAACCAACCCATGGCCGCGCTTCGGCGTAAAGAGGTGAAAAACAAAAAGGACCCTTGGTCCAGCGTTGAACGCTGGACCAAGGGTCCTTTGAAAGATTGTTCGGCGGCGTCCTACTCTCCCACAGGGTCCCCCCTGCAGTACCATCGGCGCTGAAAGGCTTAGCTTCCGGGTTCGGAATGTAACCGGGC
>NZ_JBHUSC010000078.1:0-24406 GCF_042673805.1 Streptomyces sp. NPDC057010
CTTGTTGGGGCAGCACGGGTGGGGAGCGCGGAGCTGTATGGGCTGGGTAGGGATGCCGGCCAAGGACCAGTGATGGTGGGGCAGGACGTGGAGGATCGCTACGGTGTGGGAGGTGGCCCCGGTGCCCCTGGAGGGGAACCGGGCCCGGCCCGTGAAAGCGACTGCCGACGGACGGCGCGGCGCTTAGTTGTCGTCCTCGTCGATCAGGAAGCCCCGCATCGGCGACGGCGCCTGCATCGGCTGCGGCGCAGCCGGCCGCACCGGAGCCATCGGCTGGGTCATCGCGGGAGACATCTGCTGCTGGCCGCCGTACGAGGGGCCACCGCTCATCGGGGAGGGACCGCCCATGGGCGACGGGCCGCCCATCGAGGGCCCGCCCATGGAGTGCCCCATCGCACCGGCCGGAGCCATCGAGGGGGACGGCGACGGCGGGAGCGCCGGACCGGCCGGGTTGCGCGGCGGGGCCAGGGAGTCGTCGGCCTGGGTCTCCAGCTGGCGCAGCTGCGACTCCAGGTAGGACTTCAGACGCGTACGGTACTCACGCTCGAAGCCCCGCAGGTCCTCGACCTTGCGCTCCAGCGTGGCGCGGGCGGACTCCAGGGAGCCCATCGCGACGCGGTGCTTCTCCTGCGCGTCCCGCTCCAGCGCGTCGGCCTTGGCGCGGGCGTCCCGCTCCAGGCCCTCGGCGCGCGAGCGCGCCTCGCCGACGATCTTGTTGGCCTCGGAGCGGGCCTCCGCGATCGCCTGGTCGGCGGTCTGCTGCGCCAGCGACAGGACGCGGGCGGCGCTGTCGCCACCGGGGCCCTGCTGCGGAAGCTGCTGCGGCTGCTGCATCTGCTGCATCGGCTGACCCATGGGCTGCATCTGCTGCCCCATCGGCTGCATCTGCTGGCCCATGGGCTGCATCTGCTGGCCGAGCGGGTTCTGGCCGCCCATCGACTGCTGCTGGCCCATGCCCTGCGGTCCGCCCATGGGGTGCTGCTGCATGGGGCCGCCCATCGGGCCCGGACCCTGCGGTCCGTGTCCGCCGGGACCGGCCGGGAGCTGCGGCGCGCCGCCGGGCAGCTGGGGCGGGCCCATCTGCGGCTGCTGCTGCTGCGGCGGGCCGGATATGGCCGCCGGCACGGGGGCGCCCGGGCCGCGCTGGTCCTGGGGCTCCGGCTTGCGCATGCCCTGCTGCTGCTGGTTCTGCGCGGCGGCACGCGTGGCGGCAGCCAGCTTGGCGCGCAGGTCCTCGTTCTCGCGCAGCAGGCGCGTCAGCTCGGACTCGACCTCGTCGAGGAAGGCATCGACCTCGTCCTCGTCATAGCCTTCTCGCAGGCGGACGGTCGTGAACTGCTTGTTCCGCACGTCCTCGGGAGTCAGCGGCATGTCTTCTTCACCTCTACGTAGTCGTCGGCAGTCGGCAAGACCGTATCGGGATCGTCCCCGCGAGCGCGGAGAAGTTCATCGTTCATACGCTTCTCGCAGCACCGCTGACGAGACTGATGAGGATGTAAACGATGATCATCAGAACGAAGAAGGACAGGTCGAGTGCCACGCCCCCGAGACGCAACGGCGGAATGAATCGCCGGAGAAGCTTGAGCGGTGGGTCGGTGACAGTGTAGGTGGCCTCCAGAACGACCACCATCGCCTTGCCGGGCGTCCATGAACGTGCGAACTGGAACACGTAGTCCATGACCAGTCGGAAGATCAGCACGATGAGGAAGCACATCAGCGCGATGTAGACGACCTGCAGTGCGACACCCATCCCGCGCTTCCCTCTCCCCGTTCTCGCTCTGTTCCCGGCCCCGTGTCTGACGGATCGGTCTAGCTTTGGTTGAAGAACCCGCCCTCCGCGATGCGGGCCTTGTCCTCCGCCGTGACATCGACGTTAGCAGGCGACAGCAGGAACACCTTCTGTGTCACTCGTTCAATACTGCCGTGCAGACCGAAGACGAGACCGGCGGCGAAGTCCACGAGACGCTTCGCGTCCGTGTCGTCCATCTCCGTGAGATTCATGATCACCGGAGTGCCCTCACGGAAGTGTTCCCCGATGGTACGGGCCTCGTTGTAGGTCCGCGGGTGCAGCGTCGTGATGCGGTACGGCTCCCGCTCGGAGACCACCTTGGGCATGATCACGGGGGCGTTCTTCTCCAGGTTCGTGCGATCAGGTGTGATGGATGCCACGGGGGCAATTCGCGCAGGACGTCCGTTTTCCACCGGAATTGGGATAGGTTCGCGCTGCGCCGGGGGCTGTACGGCTCGTACCGGTTCGTCCGCTACGGGCGGTTGGTGCACGGGCTGCTGTCGGCGATCCCGGTCCCGGGCCCGCTCCGGTTCCGGCTCGGGCTCGAACTCGTCGTCGGGGTCGTACCCCGGGTTGTCGTACCGGTCGTCCTCCACGAGGCCGAGGTAGACCGCCATCTTGCGCATCGCGCCGGCCATTCTCTGAGTCCTCCGCTCTGTGGTGGATCGCCCTGTCGCAGGTGCCGCCGTGTCACGAATGTCACCAACTGCCCGCGATCCACGTGGCCTGCCCGCCCATCAGCGGGAATGACCATATTTTCTGCTGTGGTCCGACTTTCTTCGCGACGTTACCCGAGCCGGGGTCTCGCGCCGAGTACCGCAGTGCCGACGCGTACATGTGTCGCACCGGCCGCAACGGCCTGTTCCAGGTCCGAGCTCATCCCGGCCGACACCATCGTGGCAGCCGGATGGTCCGCGCGCAGGCGGGATGACAATTCCATCAGCCGCTCGAAGGCCGCCTGTTCGCGTCCCGCGTAGGGACCGGACAGCGGAGCGACGGTCATCAGCCCGTCGATCCGCAGTCCCGGAGCCCCTGCGACGAGGTCCGCCAACTCCGCGAGCTGCTCGGGTGCGGCGCCGCCCCGGGCCCCCCGCTCGCCCGACTCGGCGTCGAGGGCGATCTGCACGAGGCAGCCGAGTTCCCGGCCGGCGTTCGAGGCGGCGGTCGAGAGTGCGGTCACGAGCCGGGAGCGGTCGACGGACTGCACCACATGCGCGTATCCCGCCACGGAACGGACTTTGTTCGTCTGCAACTGGCCGACGAAGTGCCAGCTGAGCGGCAGATCCGCGCAGGCCGCCGCCTTGGGCGCGGCATCCTGGTCGCGATTCTCCGCTACATGACGGACACCCAGCTCCGCCAGCAGTCGTACGTCGCTCGCGGGATAGGTCTTGGTGACCACGATGAGCGTCACCTCTTCCCGCTTGCGTCCCGCGGTCGCGCAGGCGGACGAGATACGTTCCTCCACCCGCGCGAGGTTCTCCGCGAGTTCCGACTTACGGTCCGTCATTTACTGTTCCAACCAGACATATCCGGCAAGCCGCCCGGTCACCCGGTCGCGGCGGTACGAGAAGTGGTCCCGCGACTCCAGTGTGCAGACCGGGGATCGGCGGACGTCCACCACCCCCGCCTCCGCGAGCTGGGCGTGCACTCCGGCGACCACGTCGACGGCCGGGGTCCCCCAGCTCGTCTCGGCCCGTGCGGCCGGAACCGCCTCGGCCACCGCGTCCCGCATCTCGGCCGGCACCTCGTAGCAGCGCCCGCAGACGGCGGGTCCGGTCCGGGCGACGATCCGCCCGGGCTCGGCCCCGAGAGCGGTCATCGCCTCGACGGCCGCGGGGACCACCCCCGCCACCAGCCCCGGCCGCCCGGCGTGGGCGGCGCCCGCGACCCCGGCGACGGGGTCGGCGAGCAGGACCGGCGTGCAGTCGGCGGTGAGCACGGCGAGGGCGAGCCCGCGCCGGGCGGTCACCACCGCGTCCACGGCGGGGATCTCCCCGGGATCTCCCCAAGGTCCGTCCACCACCGCCACGTCGCGGCCGTGCACCTGGTTCATCCAGACCACCAGACCGGGGTCGAGTCCCAGGGACTTCGCCGCGAGCTCCCGGTTCGCGCGAACGGCGGCCGGGTCGTCTCCGACCGCGCCGCCGAGGTTGAGCTCTTCGTACGGAACGGCGCTCACTCCGCCCCACCGGTCGGTGAAGGCGAAGTGGGCGCCGCCCACGTTGTGCTGCTCCGGTGTCACTTCAAGAAGTCCGGTACGTCCAGTTCCTCGGCCGGGCTGTCCTGGTACGGCCGGGCCGTCGGGACCTGCGGCGCGGGGGCCTGGGCCTCGACCGGGGCCGCCTCGACGGGAGCCGGGGGCTCCTCGCGCGGGGTGACCGTGCCGAGTCCGCCGAAGGCCGGGCGGACCGGCTCGGGGGCGCGGACCGGCGCGGGGGCCGGCTCCTCGCGCTTGTTGGACGCGGCGCCGATGACGTTGTCCCGGCGGGCCGGGGGCTGTCCGCCGTCGAACCCGGCCGCGATGACGGTGACCCGCACCTCGTCGCCGAGCGCGTCGTCGATGACGGCACCGAAGATGATGTTCGCCTCGGGGTGCGCGGCCTCGCTCACCAGCTGCGCGGCCTCGTTGATCTCGAAGAGACCGAGGTCCGAGCCGCCGGAGATGGAGAGCAGCACGCCGCGGGCGCCGTCGATGGACGCCTCCAGCAGCGGCGAGGAGATCGCCATCTCGGCGGCGGCCACCGCGCGGTCGTCGCCGCGGGCCGAGCCGATGCCCATGAGGGCCGAGCCGGCCTCGGACATCACGGACTTGACGTCGGCGAAGTCGAGGTTGATCAGACCCGGGGTGGTGATGAGGTCGGTGATGCCCTGGACGCCGGAGAGCAGGACCTGGTCGGCCGACTTGAAGGCGTCGAGCACGCTGACCTGGCGGTCCGAGATGGACAGCAGCCGGTCGTTGGGGATGACGATGAGGGTGTCGACCTCTTCGCGGAGCTCGGCGATGCCGTCCTCCGCCTGGTTCGCGCGGCGCCGGCCCTCGAAGGTGAACGGGCGGGTGACCACGCCGATCGTCAGGGCACCCAGCGAGCGCGCGATGTTGGCGACGACGGGTGCGCCGCCGGTGCCGGTGCCGCCGCCCTCACCGGCGGTGACGAAGACCATGTCGGCCCCCTTGAGGACCTCCTCGATCTCCTCGCGGTGGTCCTCTGCCGCCTTGCGACCGACGGCCGGATTGGCACCGGCGCCGAGGCCCCGGGTGAGTTCACGGCCGACGTCGAGCTTGACGTCGGCGTCGCTCATCAACAGCGCCTGGGCGTCGGTGTTGATGGCGATGAACTCGACGCCCTTGAGACCGACCTCGATCATTCGGTTGATGGCATTGACACCACCGCCGCCGACACCGATGACCTTGATGACTGCGAGGTAGTTCTGCGGTGCTGCCACGTCGAAGGCCTCTCGCCTCGAGTTACGTGTCGCCGCCTCGCGGACCTGCGTTGCGACGACTGATGCCGAAATGGGGACGGTCCGAACGCGCCGACCCGAACCCTCACCCTGAAGTTTAGGGTTAGGGGTGTGTCCTGTTGCTGGATCCCATGGACTTCCGAACAGGACACTAAGTCGACAAGTAGCGCGTGTTCAACGAACACGCCGAACCTCCCGTTTTTCTTTTCACCCTATGTGATCACCCGTATCGCTGGCCAACCAGGGTGCGCCGCTGTTCGACCCGACGTCAACTCCCGGACACCGCGGGGGCGGTGGGGACGCTCACGTCGAAGTGTCCGGCCTTGGGTGCGGCTTTCAGCAGAGCGGTCAGCGCGCGCCCCTTCGCGCCGCTCTGTTCGCCGCTCCCCCACACCACACTGCGGCCCCGGGTGAGCTCCAGGACGACCGAATCGTACGAACCCACCTTGACCTGCACGGTCTCCTTGGCCACGGGTTCCGGGAGCGATCCGGCGACCAGAACGGCCTCGTGCAGCAGCCGTTCCTCGTCGAAGCGGCGGGCGCTCGGGGACTGTCCCGCGTTCAATTCGAGGACCGGAACGCCTGCGGGTGCTTTCGCGACAGTGTCGAATCGCACACCCGATGCGTCCACTTCGACGAAGTTGGCGTCCTTTTTGATGAGCAGGACCGGTTTGCGTTCCGTCACTTTCAGCCCGATTCCGTGCGGCCAGGCCCGCACCACATCGACCGAATCGATGCGCGGCAGCCGGCCGCGGACGCGCTCCTCGATCTCGTCGGTGTCGACGCTCACGAGGGGTTCGCCTACGGGAACGGCCGCCGCGGCCAGCACCTGCTCGGGGGTGAGCACCTCGGTGCCGGTCGCGGCGACCTTCTCGACGCGGAGCCAGGAGGAGCCGTAGAGCGCCCAGAAGCCGCCCCCGGCGAGGAGCACCGCGGCGGCCAGGGAGGCCAGCACGGGGCCCCGGCGCGGCTTTCCGCCGGGGCCCTGCGGGCCGGATCCGCGCCACCGCTTGGACGGCTTCGGGGGCTTGGGCGGCTCGGGCGGGCCGGAGCCCTTGCGGGCGGGCCGGTCGGAACCCCGGCTCCCGCGCTGTGCGGTCGTCGCTCCGGCCACTCCTGTGCCTCCTGCGCTAGCGGTTCCTGTGGGCTGCGATCGCCTCGTACACCATGCCGACCAGCAGCTCGTCGGCGTCGCGGCGGCCGAACTCACCGGCCGCACGGGACATCTCGTACAGACGGTGCGGGTCGGACAGCACCGGGAGGACCTGGCCCAGCACCCACTCGGGCGTCAGTTCCGCGTCGTCGACGAGCAGGCCGCCGCCGGCCTTGACCACCGGCTGGGCGTTGAGTCGCTGTTCGCCGTTGCCGATGGGCAGCGGGACGTAGGCGGCGGGGAGCCCGACGGCGGACAGTTCGGCGACGGTCATCGCGCCCGCGCGGCACAGCATCATGTCGGCGGCGGCGTACGCGAGGTCCATCCGGTCCACGTACGGTACCGGCACATACGGCGGCATCCCGGGCATGTTGTCGACACGCGGCAGTTCGTTCTTCGGCCCGACGGCGTGCAGGATCTGGATCCCGGAGCGCTGGAGGGTCGGAGCGATCGCCTGGATCGTCTCGTTGAGACGGCGGGCACCCTGCGAGCCGCCGGAGACCAGCAGCGTCGGCAGGTTGGGGTCCAGGCCGAACGCGGCGCGCGCCTCCGGGCGTACGGCGGCCCGGTCGAGGGTGGAGATGGAGCGCCGCAGCGGGATGCCCACGTAGCGGGCGCCGCGCAGCTTGCTGTCGGGGGTGGAGACCGCGACGGCGTGCGCGTAGCGGGAGCCGATCTTATTGGCCAGTCCCGGCCGGGCGTTGGCCTCGTGGACGATGATCGGCACCCCGAGCCGTTTGGCCGCGAGGTAGCCGGGCAGGGCCACGTAGCCGCCGAAGCCGACGACGCAGTCGGCCTTGGTGCGGGTGAGGATCTCCTCGGCCGCCTTGATGGTGCCGCGCAGCCGCCCGGGGACGGTGATCAGCTCCGGGGTCGGCTTGCGGGGCAGCGGAACCGCGGGGATCAGCCCCAGTTCGTATCCGCGTTCCGGCACGAGGCGGGTCTCAAGCCCGCGCTCGGTGCCGAGGGCGGTGATGCCCACTGAAGGGTCCTGCCTGCGCAGGGCGTCCGCGAGGGCGAGCGCCGGCTCGATGTGGCCGGCGGTCCCCCCACCGGCGAGTACGACATGCACCGAAATTCACCGCTCTCCGGACGGACGCTTCTTGACGCGCCGTCTCATCGACTTCCATCTCACCACGGTCCGCCTCCAGCCGGTCTTCGGCTGTCGCATCGCGAGGGCCGCGCGCGCTGCCGGCTCCTCCCGCGCGAAGGCGATGAGCAGTCCGACCGCGAACATGGTCGGCAGCAGGGCTGACCCACCGTACGAGAAGAGCGGGAGCGGGACTCCGGCGATCGGCAGCAGGCCGAGCACCGCACCGATGTTGATCACGGCCTGGGCCGTGATCCAGGTGGTCACGCCTCCCGCGGCAAACCGTACGAAGGAGTCCTCCGTGCGTCCGGCCACGCGGATACCCGCATAGCCTAGAGCCGCGAACAGGGCGAGCACCGACAGCGTCCCCGCCAGACCCAATTCCTCCCCGGTGATGGCGAAGATGAAGTCGGTGTGGGCTTCGGGTAGTTGCCCCCATTTTTCCACACTGGCACCCAAACCGGAACCGAACCATCCGCCCGAGGCGAGGGCGTAGATCCCGTGGACCGCCTGCCAGCACAGGTCGTTCCTGCCCGGATCGGTCGCGCCGATGCACTCCAGCCGGTCCATCCGGTGCGGACTGGTCTTGATCAGCAGTGCGACGATCACACCGGCGAACGCCAGCACGCCGACGAACAGCCGCGTCGGGGCGCCCGCGAGCCAGAGCAGGCCGAACAGGACGGCACCGAGGATCATCGCGGTGCCCATGTCCCCGCCCAGCATGATCAGGCCGAGCAGCAGGAAGGCCACCGGGACCAGCGGCACCAGCAGGTGCTTCCACTGGCTGAGCAGCCCCTTGTCGCCCTTGCGCGCCAACAGGTCGGCGCCCCACAGGATCAGCGCCAGCTTGCCGAACTCACTGGGCTGCAACATGAACGGACCGCCAAGGGAGATCCAATTCTGGTTGCCGTTGATCGAGACCCCTATCCCGGGGACCTGCACCAGGACCATCAGGAACAGCGTTCCGGCGAGCACCGGATACGACAGGGCCCGGTGCAGCTTGACCGGCATCCGGGAGGCGACCAGCATCAACAGGGTGCCGATCAGGGCCGCCAGGAACTGCTTCTTGAAGAAGTAGGCGTCGCCCAGGCCGAGCTGGAGGGCCTTGATCATGGAGGCCGAGTAGACCATCACCAGGCCGAGCACGGTGATGAGCAGCGAGCTGCCGAAAATCAGGTAATACGCCGTGAGCGGGCGGTCCCAGGCCCTGCGCAACTGCCGCTGCGTCCGCCGCAGCCGGGCCAGCGGCCCGCGCGCGGCGGGCCGCCTGAGACTCACGGCGGGGCGTTTGCGACCCTGCGCCTTCACGGCGGACGGCCGCCGCCCCGGCAGCATCTGCTTGGCCGGCATCTGTGATCTTCCCCTCCACTCGTACGAGGCGAGCAGCCGGCCGGAGAGACCCGTTCCAGGAGCCCTGCCTAGGCGCTGTCGGCGGCCAGTTCGCGCACCGCGTCGGCGAACGCGTCCCCACGCTTGTTGTAGTTCGCGAACATGTCCATCGAGGCGCAGGCAGGCGCCAGCAGGACCGTGTCGCCGCGCTCGGCGAGCCGGGCCGCTTCCCGGACCGCTGCGAGCATCGCCCCAGTGTCGGTCCGGTCGAGGTCGACGACCGGGACCTCGGGGGCGTGTCGCGCCAGCGCATCGGCGATCAGCGCCCGGTCGGCGCCCATCAGCACCACGCCGCGCAGCCGCTTCGCGGACTTCTGTACGAGCTCGTCGAAGGTGGCGCCCTTGGCGAGGCCGCCGGCGATCCAGACGACCGGCTCGAAGGCGGCCAGGGAGGCTTCGGCCGCGTGCGTGTTGGTGGCCTTGGAGTCGTCGACGTACGTGACCCCCTCCACCACGTCCACGTGCGCGACGCGGTGGGCGTCCGGGCGGAAGTCGCGCAGTCCGTCGCGGACCGCGCGCGGCTCCACGCCGAAGGCGCGGGCCAGGGCCGCCGCGGCGAGCGCGTTGGCGATGTTGTGCGGGGCGGGCGGGTTGACGTCCTCGACCTGCGCGAGCTCCTGGGCGTTCTTCTGCCGGTTCTCGACGAAGGCCCGGTCGACGAGGATGCCGTCGACGACGCCGAGCATGGAGGGGCCGGGGGCGCCGAGGGTGAAGCCGATCGCCCGGCAGCCCTCTTCGACGTCGGCGTTCTCGACCAGCTTCTCGGTGGCCGGGTCGGCGACGTTGTAGACGCAGGCCACCCGGTTGCCCTCGTAGATCCGGCCCTTGTCGGCGGCGTACGCCTCCATGGAGCCGTGCCAGTCGAGGTGGTCGGGGGCCAGGTTGAGCACGGCCGCGGAGTGGGCGCGCAGCGAGGGCGCCCAGTGCAGCTGGTAGCTGGAGAGCTCGACGGCGAGTACGTCGTAGTGCTGCTCGCCGAGGACCACGTCGATGATGGGCGTGCCGATGTTGCCGACCGCGGCGGTGCGCAGGCCCGCGGCCTTCAGGATCGAGGCCAGCATCTGCGTGGTGGTGGTCTTGCCGTTCGTACCGGTGATGGCCAGCCATTCGGCTGCGCCGCGTACGGGTGCCTCGGCGGAGCCGGTGGGCCCGGCCGCACCGCCGGTGCCCTCCAGGGCCTGCGCCGCATCACCCGTGCCGGCCGTGCCGGCGGTGCCGGGTGCACCGCCCGAGGCGCCCTTCGGGCTCGCCTCGGCGCGGGCGGCGCGCAGCGCCACGCCCGCTTCGCGCAGGCGCCAGGCGATCTCGACGTCGCCCACGACGTCCACCCCGGCCTTGGCCGCCTCCAGGAACAGCGGGCTGTCGGGCTTCCAGCCCGGTGAGGTGACGACCAGCTCGGTGCCCTCGGGCAGGGTCTCCCCCGCGCGGGTCCCGTCGGGCAGGTGACCGAGGCGTACCTCGATGCCGAGCTCGGCGAGTTCGGCGGCCTTCGCCCGGTGCGCGTCGCCGTCGCCGTTGTCGACGGCGGTGACCGTCGCGCCGAGCGCGGCCAGCGCCCGGGCGGCACTGACGCCGCTCACGCCGAGACCGGCGACCGTGATCCGGCCCGGCAGGCCGAACCGGCCCAGGGCGTCTGGGCCGAGTACGCCGGCCAGGTCGGTGGTGCTCACTTGTCTGCTGCCCATCCCGCGTAGAAGAGACCGAGACCCACGATCACGCACATGCCCTGGATGATCCAGAACCGGACCACGACGAGGACTTCGGACCAGCCCTTGAGTTCGAAGTGGTGCTGGAGGGGGGCCATCCGGAAGACGCGCTTACCGGTCAGCTTGAAGGAGCCGACCTGGATGACGACCGACATCGTGATGAGGACGAAGAGGCCGCCGAGGAGCGCCATCAGGAACTCCGTGCGGGAGCAGATGGCGAGGCCCGCGAGCGCGCCGCCGAGGGCGAGCGAGCCGGTGTCGCCCATGAAGATCTTGGCGGGCGAGGTGTTCCACCACAGGAAGCCGAAGCAGGCGCCCATCAGGGCGGAGGCGACCACGGCGAGGTCGAGCGGGTCGCGCACCTCGAAGCAGGCGTTCGGGTTCGTCAGGGTCTGCGCGTTGATGCAGGACTCCTGGAACTGCCAGACGCCGATGAAGGTGTAGGCGCCGAAGACCATCACGGCGGCGCCGGTGGCCAGGCCGTCCAGACCGTCGGTCAGGTTCACGCCGTTGGACATGGCCAGGATCATGAACAGCGCCCAGACCACGAAGAGCACCGGGCCGATGGACCAGCCGAAGTCCGTGACGAACGACAGCTTGGTGGAGGCCGGGGTGAGCCCGCGCGAATCCCTGAACTGGAGGGCGAGCACCGCGAAGGCGATGCCGACGATCAGCTGGCCGGCCATCTTGGCCTTGGCCCGCAGGCCGAGCGAGCGCCGCTTGACGATCTTGATGTAGTCGTCGAGGTAGCCGACCAGGCCCATGCCGGCCATCAGGAAGAGCACCAGCAGGCCCGAGAAGGTCGGCTCGCTGCCGGTGATGACCTTCGTCAGGGCGTACGCGATGAGCGTGGCCAGGATGAAGGAGATGCCGCCCATGGTGGGCGTGCCCTTCTTCCCCGCGTGGCCGCGCGGGCCGTCGTCGCGGATGAACTGGCCGTAGCCCTTGCGGGCCAGCAGCTTGATCAGCAGCGGGGTGCCGATGATGGTGAGGAACATGCCGATGACACCGGCGAACAGGATCTGCCTCATCGGTCGGCGACCTCGCCCTCGCGCTCCAGCAACGCCAGCGCGACCCGCTCCAGTCCGATCGACCTGGAAGCCTTCACCAGCACGACGTCACCCGGGCGCAGTTCACTGCGCAACAGGTCGACCGCCGCCTGCGCGTCGGACACGAGCACCGACTCCTCACCCCACGAACCCTCGTTATATGCGCCCAGTTGCAGCCAGGACGCTTCCCTGCCCCCGACTGCGACGAGCCTGCTCACGTTGAGCCGGACGGCAAGCCGCCCCACCGCGTCGTGCTCGGCCAGCGATGCGTCACCGAGTTCGGCCATGGGGCCGAGCACCGCCCACGTGCGTCCCCCGTTCGCCCTGGCGGCGCCGCCCATCGCGGCAAGCGCGCGCAGGGCGGCCCGCATGGACTCCGGGTTCGCGTTGTAGGCGTCGTTGACGATCGTGACGCCGTCCGCCCTCTCGGTGACCTCCATCCGCCACCGGGACAGGGTGCCCGCTCCGGAGAGCGCGGTGGCGATCTCCTCGACGGACATGCCCAGTACATGGGCGACGGCGGCCGCGGCGAGCGCGTTCGACACGTGGTGCTCACCGTACAGCCGCAAGGTCACATCACTGCACCCGGTCGGTGTGTGGAGTGTGAAGGCGGGCTGTCCCCCGGGGGTCATCCGGACCTCGGTGGCGCGTACGTCGGCGTCCTCGGCCTCGCCGAACAGGACCGTACGGGCCTTCGTGCGGGCCGACATGGCGCGCACCAGCAGGTCGTCGGCGTTGAGGACGGCGATCCCGCCCTCGGCCTCGGAGGGCAGGGCCTCGACCAGCTCCCCCTTGGCCTGGGCGATCTGCTCGCGGCCGCCGAACTCGCCGATGTGGGCGGTGCCGACGTTGAGGACGAGCCCGATGCGCGGCGGGGTCAGGCCGGTGAGGTAGGCGATGTGGCCGATCCCGCGGGCCCCCATCTCCAGCACCAGGTGGCGGGTTTCCGCGGTGGCCTTGAGGGCGGTGAGCGGCAGACCGATCTCGTTGTTGAGGGAGCCGGGAGTCCACACGGTGGGGGCGTGGGCCTGGAGCACCTGGGCGATCAGGTCCTTGGTGGAGGTCTTGCCGGCCGAGCCGGTCAGGGCCACCACGTCGGTGCCGAGCCGCTCGACGACGGCCCGGGCGAGGGCGCCGAGCGCCTTCTCGACATCGGGGACGACGATGGCGGGTACGCCGACCGGCCGGGCCGCGAGAACGGCGGCGGCTCCGGCCTCGATCGCGCGCCCGGCGTAGTCGTGGCCGTCGACGTGTTCGCCGTCGAAGGCGGCGAACAGGCTGCCGGCCTCCACCTGGCGGGAGTCGATGACGACGGGCCCGCTGATCCGCACGGACGGATCCGGTATGTCGTGGGGCCGCCCGCCGGTGATGTCGGCGATCTCGGCGAGGGAAAGGGCGATCACTGGTCCACCTCGGCCTGCTGGAGCGCGTCGTTCTTCGGTACGTCGTTCTTCAGCGCTGCCTCGATGGCCGCGCGGAGCACTTCGCGGTCGTCGAAGGGCCGTACGACACCCGCGGTGTCCTGGCCCTGCTCGTGGCCCTTGCCCGCCACCAGCACGGTGTCGCCGGGCTCGGCGCGCGCGACGGCGGCGGCGATCGCCGCGGCCCGGTCGGCGTCGACCAGGACGGTGCCGCGCTCGGCGGGCGGTACGGACACGGCGCCTTCGAACATCGCGGCGAGGATCGCGAGGGGGTCCTCGGAGCGCGGGTTGTCGGAGGTCAGGACGGCCACGTCGGCGTAGCGGGCGGCGGCGGCGCCCATGGGGCCCCGCTTGGTGGTGTCGCGGTCGCCGCCGCAGCCGAGGACGATGTGCAGCCTGCCGGTGGTGACCTCGCGCAGGGCGCGCAGCACGGACTCGACGGCGTCGGTCTTGTGCGCGTAGTCGACGACGGCCAGGTACGGCTGGCCCGCGTCCACCCGCTCCAGCCGGCCGGGGACCCCGGGGACCGCGGCGACGCCGTCGGCGGCGGTCTGCGGGTCGAGGCCGGCGGCGGCGAGCGTGACGATCGCGGCGACGGTGTTGGCGACGTTGAACGGGCCGGGCAGCGGGGCGGTGGCCCGTACGCGCTGTCCTTCGGGGCCGGTCAGGGTCAGGGTGGAGCTCGCCGGTCCGAAGACCACGTCCTCGGCGCGCCAGTCGGCGGCCGGGTCGCCCGCGGCGGAGAAGGTGACGACCGGGACCGTCGCCTCCTTGGCGAGGCGGCGCCCGTACTCGTCGTCGAGGTTGACCACGCCCAGGCGGGCCCGGCGGGGGGTGAAGAGCCCCGCCTTCGCCTGGAAGTAGTCCTCCATGTCGGAGTGGAACTCCATGTGCTCCGGGCTGAGGTTGTTGAAGACGGCGACGTCGAAGACGCAGCCGTCGACCCGGCCGAGCACCAGGGCGTGGCTGGAGACCTCCATGGCGACGGCCTCGACCCCGCGCTCGCGCATGACCGCGAAGAGGGCCTGGAGGTCGGTGGCCTCGGGGGTGGTCCGCTCGGACTTGATGCGCTCGTCGCCGATGCGCATCTCGACGGTGCCGACGAGTCCGGTGCTGCGGCCCGCCGCGCGCAGGCCGCCCTCGACGAGGTACGCCGTGGTGGTCTTGCCGGAGGTGCCGGTGATGCCGATCTGGAGGAGGCCTTCGCCGGGGCGGCCGTAGATCGCGGCGGCGAGCTCGCCCATCCGGCCGCGCGGGTCCTCGACGGTGAGGACGGGCAGGCCGGTCGCGGCGGCGCGCTGCGCCCCCGCGGGGTCGGTCAGCACGGCCGCGGCGCCGAGGCCCGCGGCCTGGGCGGCGAAGTCGGCGCCGTGCGTCCTGGCTCCCGCCAGGGCGGCGTACAGGTCGCCGGGGCGCACGGCACGGGAGTCGTGCGTGATGCCGGTGATCTGAACGGCGCCGGACTCGGGCAGACCCAGCAGGTCGGCCAGCTCGCCCAGAGGGGTCGGGCGGGCGGACACGGGCCGGGGCGCTCCCGGCGGCGCTGCCGGGGCGTCTTTCTGGGTGGTTCTGGGCTGATCAGCGTGGGGCACGGCGGTGAGCGTACCGGGCGCGGCGGGCCGGTCGCGAAGTGAGGGCCCGCCCTGGGCGCCGGCGGCCGACTGGTTCCCGGGTTTCGGGGTGATCGTTGTCACTGATGGTGCCTCACGCTTTTCTGGCCGGGCGGTGGGTCACTGACCGGGCTGCGGACTGGGCTGCGGGGCGGGCTGCGGGGCCGGCTGCGGGGCGGCTTCGAAGGTGACCGGGAGGCCGGCCGGGGCCGTGCCCGTCGGGGCGACCTGGAGGGTCTTCAGGGCGAACTCCATGACCTTCTTGTAGATCGGGCCGCAGATCTGGCCGCCGAAGTAGCTGCCCTTCGTGGGGTTCTGGATCGCGCAGTAGACGGTGATGCGCGGGTTGTCGGCGGGCGCGAACCCGGCGAAGGAGGCGGTGTAGCCCTTGTAGCGGCCGGTGGCCGGATCCACCCGGTTGGAGGTGCCGGTCTTGCCGCCGACCCGGTAGCCGGGGATCTTCGCCTTGGTGCCGGTGCCCTCCTGGTCGTCCACGACCGATTCGAGCATCTCGGAGAGGGCCTTGGCGGTCTCCGGGCTGATCACCTGGGTCTGCTCGGGCGCCGGGGCAGGGGTGAAGCGCCCGTCGGGCCCCTTGGTGCCGCGCACCAGGGTCGGGGTGATCCGCACTCCGCCGTTGGCGATGGTGGAGTACACGGAGGCCGCCTGCATGGCGTTGAGGGACAGGCCCTGGCCGAAAGGGATCGTGTACTGCTGGGAGGTGGACCAGTCCTGGGGCTTGGCGAGGATGCCGCGGGACTCCCCCGGATAGTTCAGCCCGGTCGGCCGCCCGATGCCGAACTTGTCCAGGTACGAGTACAGGACCTTGTTGGCCTCGGGCTGGGTGGGCCCGAGCTGGCCGGTGGCCAGGATGGTGCCGATGTTGGAGGACTTGGCGAGGACCCCGTTCAGGGTCAGGTACCAGGTCGGGTGGTCGATGTCGTCCTTGAACAGCCGGTCGCCGCGGTGGAGCCGGTTGGGGACCTCGACGTGGGTCTCCGGGGTGGCCTTCTTCTCCTCCAGTACGGCGGCCATCGACATCACCTTGGCGGTGGAGCCGGGCTCGTACACGTCCTGGAGCGCGGCGTTGCCCATGGCGGTGGAGCGGGCGCGGGTCAGGTCGTTGGGGTCGAAGCCGGGGGCGTTGGCCATGGCCAGGACCTCGCCGGTGCGGGTGTCCTGGACGATGACGTAGCCGCGGTCGGCCTCGGACTTCTGGACCTGTTCGGTGATGGCGCTCTGCGCCGCCCACTGGATGTCGCGGTCGATGGTCAGCTCGATGTCCTCGCCGGGCACGGCGGGCTTCTCGCTGGAACCGGCGGTCGGCACGCGGCGGCCGCCCGACTGGGCGTAGGTGACCTCGCCGTCCTTGCCGGACAGCTTCTTGTCGAGGGAGGACTCCAGGCCGCCGGCGCCCTTGCCCTCGGCGTTGACGTAGCCCAGTATCCCGGCGGCGAGGTCGCCGCCCGGGTACACGCGCTTGCTGCTGTCCTCCTTGAACACGCCGGCCAGGACGTTCGCGCCGGGGCCGTTGTTCCTCTTGTCGGCCTCGGCCTTGTCCGCGAAGACCTTCTTGAGGTCCTTGATCTGGTTCCAGACCTGGGGGGTCTGGCGGTGGGCGAGGACGACGTAGCGGCTGTTCTTGGTGCCCAGCTTCTGGGCGATCTCCTTGGCGTCCTTGCCGAGGATGGGCGACAGGAGGGCGGCGGCCTGCTCGGGGGCGTCCGGGGCCTTGCTGTCCTGCGGGGTGAACATCTTCGGGTCGGCGGTGATGTCGTACGCGTCGACGCTGGTGGCGAGGGCCACGCCCTTGCGGTCGGTGATCTCCCCGCGCTCGGCGGCCAGCCTGACGCTGGTGTAGCGGTTCTTGGAGGCCTCGGCGGAGAAGGCGGAGGCGTCGACGGCCTGTACCTGGAGCAGGCGGACGACGAAGGCGACCATGACGAGCGTCAGCCCGACACTGACGAGGCGCAGGCGGGGGCGGGGGCTGCCGAGCCGGATGGTGTGCGGCGTGCGCTGCGCGGCGGGCCGCCGCGTCGCGGGCCGCGAGGCCGCCCGGGCCGTCCCCCTGGCAGGCCCGGGCACCCGCCGCCGCGGCGGCTCCTGCGGGCTCACCGCCCCACCGCCTGGTGCCCTGCGGGCCGCCTCCTGGGGCTCCGCCCCAGACCCCGCGCCTCAAACGCCGGCGGGGCGGGATTTGGCCGCTGCCGTCCGCCTGGTGCGGCTGGTTTGCCGCGCGGCGGCAAATCCGGCCTCGCCGGCGTTTGAGGCACGGGGGTCCGGGCGGAGCCCGGGGAACGGTGGAAGGGCGGGGTGGGGGAAGGCCCCGCAGGGATCCGCGTCACGACGTCACCTTCCGGAAGGCTGGTTGGGCTGCGGGGTCGGGCCGGCTGCCGCCGCTGACTGCGACGGCGTAGCCGCGGGTGAGGGGGACTGCGCGCCGGGCGACGGCGACGGGGACGGCGGGGGCGGTGGCTCGGCCTCGGACGCAGTGCCGGTGATCTTGCCGTCGGGGCCGATGAAGACCGGGCTGCCGCCCGGGACGAGGCCCAGCTCCTGCGCCCGCCGCTGCAGCGCCTCCGGCGCCGAGTAGCCGTCCACGTCCCGCTGGAGCGCCTGCTCCTCGTCCGTGAGCGCGGTGGTCTCCTTCTTCAGCCTGGTCAGCTGGAAGGAGCCCTCGTTCAGCGCCGAGTTCAGCAGCAGCAGGCTGATCAGGCCCCCGGCGAGCAGCGCCACGACCAGCAGGACGAACGGCATCCGCGCGGCCTGCCCGCCCGGCCGCCCCGGCCTCCCCGGCCGGGCGGCGGGCCCGCCGAGCGCGCGGCCCACCCGGGCCGCCCGCCCGCGCGTCAGCGTGGCGAACCGGCCGGCCCGCCCGGCCGCGCCACTGCCGCCGCCACCGCCGCCCGCCGCCGTCACAGCCGCGCCTCCCGGATGCGTTCGACGCCGCGGAACCTCGCCGGGGCGGCCCGCCGGTTCTCGGCGATCTCCTCCTCGGTGGGCAGTTCCGCCCCGCGCGTGAGCAGCTTCAGCTTCGGCTGGTACTTCTCCGGCACCACCGGCAGCCCCGGCGGAGCCGTGGAGGCCGCGCCCGCCGCGAAGACCTGCTTGACGAGGCGGTCCTCCAGCGAGTGGTACGAGAGCACCGCGATCCGCCCGCCGACCGCGATCCGGTCCACCGCCGCCGGAATGGCCTTCTCCAGCCCCGACAGCTCGCCGTTGACCTCGATCCGCAGCGCCTGGAAGGTCCGCTTGGCGGGGTTGCCGCCGGTCCGCTTCGCGGCCTGCGGCAACGCGTCGCGGATCAGCTCGACCAGCCGGGCGCTGTTGGTGAAGGGCTCCTTCTCCCGCTCCCGCACGATCGCGGACACGATCCGCTTGGCCTGCTTCTCCTCGCCGTACTGGCGCAGGATCCGTACGAGCTCGCCCGGCGCGTAGGTGTTGAGGACCTCGGCGGCGCTGATGCCCGTCGTCTGGTCCATGCGCATGTCCAGCGGCGCGTCCTGCGCGTACGCGAACCCGCGGTCGGCCTCGTCGAGCTGCATGGAGGAGACGCCCAGGTCGAAGAGGATGCCCTGGACGGACGGGATGCGCAGGCCGTCGAGGACCTCGGCCAGGTCGGCGTAGATCGCGTGGACGAGGGTGGCCCGGTCGCCGAAGGGCGCGAGCCGCTCCCCGGAGAGCCGCAGGGCCTCCTTGTCGCGGTCGAGGCCGATCAGGTGAACCTCGGGGAACCGGGTCAGCAGGGCCTCGCTGTGGCCGCCGAGGCCGAGGGTGCAGTCGACGACGACGGCCCCGGGCCCCTCCAGCGCCGGGGCCAACAGGTCCAGGCACCGCTGGAGCATCACCGGGACATGTCGGGACTCGCTAGTCAAAGCGCCCTCTCAGATAACGGCGCGACAGGCGTACGTACGCGCCGCGCACGCGGAGTCTTCGGGGCCGGGCGGCCGGTCAGGGCCGGGCTCCGGCCGGTTCGCGCCACTTTAGTGCAACGGTCGCCGCGGTCAACGAACCGCCTCGCGCGCCGTGCGCGTCGCCGTCAGGACCCCCGGAACCGAACCCGCAATTGCCGCGAATCACCCTGTTGGCCGCCTCCCCCTCACCCCTGTGGGTTAGCTCACAACAAGGCTTGTTGACCTTCTTTGTCCACCCTCACTCAGTGCTTGCACCCGCTGTGACCATTACCGTCTAACCATGACGACTTCCGCATCCCTGCCTGCAGAGTCCGCGCCCAAGGCATCGGCCGGCGGCTCCGTCACCGACCGGCTGGTCGAGGCGAACCGCACCTACGCGGAGAAATTCACCGACCCCGGCATGGACGCCCGTCCCGTCCTGCACGTGGCGGTCGTGGCCTGCATGGACGCCCGCCTCGACCTGCACAAGGCCCTCGGCCTCGAACTCGGCGACTGTCACACGATCCGCAACGCGGGCGGTGTGGTCACCGACGACACCATCCGCTCCCTCACCATCAGCCAGCGCGCCCTCGGCACCCGCTCGGTGATACTCATCCACCACACCGGCTGTGGTCTGGAGAGCCTGACCGAGGACTTCCGGCACGAGCTGGAGGACGAGGTCGGCCAGCGCCCGGCCTGGGCCGTCGAGGCCTTCCGGGACGTGGACCAGGACGTCCGCCAGTCCATGCAGCGGGTCCGCACCAACCCCTTCCTGCTGCACAAGGACGATGTGCGAGGCTTCGTCTTCGACGTGCACACCGGTCTTCTGCGGGAGATCGATCCCAGCTCTGAGTGACACAGGGCCGTAACGCCGTCAAGAATGCGGGGAGACACCCCCCGGGACCCCCCGGGGCGGTGTCCGTGTTTGGGGTGGGCCGGTTCATGCGCCGCGGGCGTCGGCCCTGGATTGGGCCGAGGAGAACCAGGTGACCACGTATGACGACCGAGCGAGCCTCGCGGATCTGACGAGCACGGCGGAGCGGGTGCGCCAGTCGGTCGAGAGCGTGATCGAGGGCAAGCCCGAGGTCGTCCGCCTCGCGCTGACCGTCCTGCTCGCCGAGGGGCACCTGCTGATCGAGGACGTGCCCGGCGTCGGCAAGACCATGCTGGCCAAGACCCTCGCCAAGTCGATCGACTGCTCGGTGAGCCGCATCCAGTTCACCCCGGACCTGCTGCCCTCCGACATCACCGGTGTCAGCATCTACGACCAGCAGCGCCGCGAGTTCGAGTTCAAGCCGGGCGCGATCTTCGCGCAGATCGTCATCGGCGACGAGATCAACCGCGCCTCGCCGAAGACCCAGTCGGCGCTGCTGGAGTCGATGGAGGAACGCCAGGTCACCATCGACGGCACCACGTACACGCTGCCCAGCCCCTTCATGGTCGTCGCCACCCAGAACCCGGTGGAGATGGAGGGCACCTACCCGCTGCCCGAGGCGCAGCGCGACCGCTTCATGGCCCGCGTCTCCGTCGGCTACCCGAGCCCCGAGGCCGAGCTCCAGATGCTCGACGTGCACGGCGGGCTCTCCCCGCTCGACGACCTGACCGCGGTCGCACACGCCCACGAGATCGTCAAGCTCATCGAGGCCGTCCGCGAGGTCTACGTGGCCGAGCCCGTCCGTCGCTACGTCGTCGACCTGGTCTCCGCCACCCGCCACCACCCGGACCTGCGCCTGGGCGCCTCGCCCCGCGCCACCCTGCACCTGCTGCGCGCCGTGAAGGCCTCCGCCGCGCTCGCCGGCCGGGACTACGTGCTGCCCGACGACGTCCAGGCGCTGGCCACCCCCGTCCTCGCGCACCGGCTGCTGCCCACCGCCCAGGCCCAGCTGAACCGGCGCACCGCCGAGCAGGTCGTCGGCGACATCCTCCAGCGCACCCCCGTCCCGGCAGCGCACGCCCGCGGCGAGATGCCGCCCGGCGCCGGCATCCGGGGCTTCTGATGAGCGCCGGTGCCCCGCGCGGCGCCGGCCGCCCGGAAGGCGGGCTCCGCGCTTCGCTGTCCGGTCTGACCACCCGCGGCCGCTCCTTCCTGGCCGCCGGGATCGCCGCCGCGGCGTGCGCGTACGTGCTGGGCCAGGGCGAACTGCTCCGGGTCGGCCTGCTGCTCGCCGCCCTGCCGCTGATCTGCGTCCTCGCCCTGCACCGCACCCGCTACCGGGTCTCCGGGAGCCGCCGGCTGACCCCGGGGCGGGTGCCCGCGGGCGGCGAGGCCCGGGTGCAGCTGCGCATGGACAACGTCTCCCGGCTGCCCACGGGCCTGCTGATGCTCCAGGACCGGGTGCCGTACGTGCTCGGGCCCCGGCCGCGGTTCGTCCTGGACCGGGTCGAGCCCGGCGGGCGCCGCGAGGTGTCCTACCGGGTCCGCTCCGACCTGCGCGGCCGCTATCCGCTCGGCCCGCTCCAGCTGCGGCTGACCGACCCCTTCGGGCTGGTCGAGCTCACCCGCTCCTTCAGCACCTACGACACCCTGACCGTCATCCCGCGCACGGAGCCGCTCTCCCCCCTCCACCTGGCGGGCGAGTCCTCCGGCTACGGCGACGGGAGCCGCCGCTCGCTGGCCCTGGCCGGCGACGACGACGTGATCCCGCGGACCTACCGGCGCGGCGACGACCTGCGCCGGGTGCACTGGCGCTCCACCGCCCGCTACGGCGAGCTGATGGTGCGCCGCGAGGAGCAGCCCCAGCGCAGCCGGGCCACCGTCCTGCTGGACACCCGGCGCATCGCCTTCGAGGGCGCGGGCCCCGACTCCGCCTTCGAGTGGGCCGTCTCCGGGGCCGCCTCGGCCCTGGTGCACCTGCTGGAGCAGGGCTTCTCGGTGCGGCTGCTCACGGACACCGGCAACTCGGTGCCCGGTGAGGGCGGCGGCGGCTTCTCCTCCGGCGGGCACGAGTCCGCGGAGGCCGCCGGGCTGATGATGGACACCCTCGCGGTGGTCGGGCACTCGGACGGCGCGGGACTCTCCCGCGCCTACGACGCGGTGCGCGGCGGCGGATTCGGCGGAGCCGGCTCCGAGGGGCTCCTCATCGCCTTCTTCGGAGACCTCGACGACGTACAAACGGAAATGGCGGCCAGGATGCGCCAGCGCGCCGGGGGTGCGGTGGCTTTCGTACTGGACTCCGCGACCTGGGCCGGCCAGCCCGCGCAGAACCACGCCGTGCTCCCGCTGGAGCAGCGGCTGAGCAGGCTGCGCGACGCGGGCTGGACGGCGCTGGCCGCCCCGCCCGGGGTGGCCTTCGGCGAACTGTGGCGCCACGCCGGGACCGCGCGCCTGAGCACGGGAACCTCCGGGGGGCGGGCATGAGCGGGCGGGCGAGACTGACGGTTTTCGCGGCACTGGCGACCCTGCTCACCTCGTGGTCGCTGGTCCCGCTGGTCGACTCGGCGGGCTGGCTGCTCCAGGCGGCCCTGCTGCTGACCGTACAGAGCACGGTGGGCGCCGCCGCCCGGCGCGTGCCGCTGGCCCGGTCGCTGACGGTGGCCGCCCAGCTGCTGGTGTCGCTGGTGCTGCTCGCGTTCCTCTTCGGCGGCAAGGCCGGGACCGGCGGCTCCGGGCCCGTGGCCTATCTGGTGACGGACTTCGGGGCGTTGTTCCGGCGCGGTGTGCAGGACGTGGGCGAGTTCGCGATCCCGGCGCCGCTGACGGACGGCATCCGGCTGCTGCTGGTCTGCGGGGTGCTGCTGATCGGGCTGCTGGTGGACGTACTGGCGGTGACCGTACGCACGGCCGCCGCGGCCGGGCTGCCGCTGCTCGCGCTGTACTCGGTGGCCGCGGGCCTGTCCGGCGGCGGGGAGGCCTCCTGGTTCTCCTTCCTGCTGGCGGGCGCCGGCTACCTGATGATGCTGCTGGCCGAGGGCCGCGACCGGCTGGCCCAGTGGGGCCGGGTCTTCGGCGGGGCCCCACGCGAGCGGGTCTCGGCCGCCTCCGGCCTGGGCGGCGGCAGGGGCGGTCAGGCGACGGCCCCGGTGCGGACCGGCCGGCGCATCGGCGCGGTGGCCTTGGGTCTGGCGCTGGCCGTGCCGGCGGCGCTGCCCGCGCTCGGCGGCGGACTGCTCGGCGGGCAGGGCGAGGCCGAGGGCGGCGGCAGCGGGGCCGGCGGGACGATCTCGGCGGTCAACCCGCTGGTCTCCCTGCAGAGCAACCTGAACGCGCAGGACAACCGGGTGGTGCTGAAGTACCGGACGGACAGCCCGCAGCAGGGCGAGCAGTACCTGCGGATCCTGGCGCTGGACGAGTTCAACGGGGTCAAGTGGGAAGCCTCCGGGCGGCCCCTGACCGACGTGCCGCAGCGGCTGCCGAATCCGCCCGGGCTCACCGAGCAGATCCGGGCGGGCGCGCTCGAGGTGCGCACCAGCATCTCCGCGGCGGACAGCTACACGCAGCGCTACCTGCCGATGCCGTACCCGGCGACGCAGGTGGACATCGGCGGGAAGTGGCGGTTCGAGCCGGCCGGCCGGACGCTGGTCGGCGACCAGCTGGGCAAGGAGAAGTACCAGAACGTCCAGGGCGCGATGTACACCGTGCGCAGCCTGCTGCTGCGGCCGACGGCCCAGCAGCTGCAGAAGGCTCCCGCGGCGGACCAGGCGGTCCGCGAGGAGTACACGAAGCTGCCGGACAACCTGCCGCCGGTGGTCTCCGACACGGCCCGCCAGGTGACGCAGGGCGCGAAGGACGACTACACGCGGGCCGTGAAGCTGCAGGACTTCTTCGCGGTGAGCGGTGGGTTCCGCTACAACACGAGGACGGCCTCCGGTACGGGTCCGCAGGCGGTCGCCCGCTTCCTCGCCGACAAGGAGGGCTTCTGCATCCACTTCGCCTTCTCGATGGCGGCGATGTCCCGGTCGCTGGGCATCCCGGCGCGGGTGGCCGTGGGCTTCACGCCGGGCGAGAAGCAGTCGGACGGCAGCGTGAACGTGTCCATGCGGGACGCGCACGCGTGGCCGGAGCTGTACTTCGAGGGTGTGGGGTGGACGCGGTTCGAGCCGACGCCCCGGTCGGGCATCAACGTGCCGGACTACTCCCGGCCGCAGGCCCCGGCGGCCCAGCCGTCGGCGCCGGCGGCGCTGCCCTCGCAGGCCGCGCCGGAGCCGTCGGCCGCGCCGTCGAAGGCGGACGACTGCCCGCCGGAGCTGAAGAAGCTCGGCGAGTGCGGGGCGGCTGCGCCCGCGCAGGGTCCGAAGGGCGACTCCGGCCCGTCGGTGACGGCGGTGATCGGCTGGGCGGCGGGGATCCTGGCGGTCCTGGCCCTCCCCCTGCTCCCTCTGCTGTGGCGCAACCGCGTACGGGCGCGGCGGCTGGGCACCGGGGAGGTGGCGGCGGCCTGGCGTGAGCTGGGGGATGCCGCGTGGGACGTGGGCGTGCCGCCGGACGGGGCGCTGTCGCCGCGGCGGGCGGCGGGGCGGATCGTGGAGCTGGGCCGGCTGGACGCGGAGTCCGCCGGGGCGGTCCACCGGGTCGCGGGCGCCGTCGAGCGCGCCCTGTACGCCCCGCCGGGGTCGGCGGCGGCGTACCCGACCCTGGCGGCCGACGTCCTGCGGACCCGGGCGGGCCTCCTGTCCTCGGCGAGCCGCAGCACCCGCCTCCGGGCGCTCCTCCTCCCGCGCTCGGCGGCGCGCGTCGCCTGGGCGCTCTCCTCCCGCTGGTCGGCCCTGACCGGCACCCTGTCCACCCGCTGGTCGGCGCTCCTCCTCCGCCTCCCCCTGCGGGGCCGCGGCTGAGCCCGGGGGGCGGCCCTGCGGGGCTGTCCCCCACCCCACCCTTCCACCGTTCCCCGGGGCTCCGCCCCGGAC
>NZ_JBHUSC010000079.1:0-22475 GCF_042673805.1 Streptomyces sp. NPDC057010
GCCCCGCGTCGTGGGGGCGAACAGCAAACAGCACGGCCCCCCGTGCCGGGAGCACAGGGGGCCGTACAGATACGGCAGACCGGCGAGGACCGATCAGACGTTGAAGCCGAGCGCGCGCAGCTGCTCACGGCCGTCGTCCGTGATCTTGTCCGGGCCCCACGGGGGCATCCAGACCCAGTTGATGCGAAGTTCGCTGACGATGCCGTCCGTCGCCGACTTCGCCTGGTCCTCGATGACGTCCGTCAGCGGGCAGGCCGCCGAGGTCAGCGTCATGTCGAGGGTGGCGATGTTCGCGTCGTCGATGTGGATGCCGTAGATCAGGCCCAGGTTGACGACGTCGATGCCCAGCTCGGGGTCGACCACGTCGTAGAGGGCCTCGCGGACCTCTTCCTCGGTGGCCGGCTTGATCGACGCCTCGGGCGTCGCGTTCTCGGTCATGCCGTCTTCCTCTCCGCGTCGCCCAGTGCCTGGGCGGTCGCGTCCTTCCACGCCATCCAGCTCAGGAGAGCACACTTCACACGCGCCGGATACTTGGAGACGCCGACGAACGCGACCGCGTCCTCCAGCACCTCCTCCATCGCCTCGTCGGGTTCGATCTTGCCCTTGGACTGCATCATCTCCAGGAAGACAGCCTGGATCTTCCGCGCCTCGGCAAGGTCCTTGCCGACCAGCAGCTCGTTCAGCACGGACGCGCTGGCCTGGCTGATGGAGCAGCCCTGGCCCTCGTAGGAGACGTCGGTGAGCGTCTCGCCGTCGTACTTCACCCGCAGCGTGATCTCGTCGCCGCACGTCGGGTTGACGTGGTGCACCTCGGCATCGCCGTCGCGCAGGCCACGCCCGTGCGGGTGCTTGTAGTGGTCCAGGATCAGTTCCTGGTACATCGAATCCAGCTTCACTGCGTCCTCGTCGCCTCGTCCGTCAGCCGAAGAAGTTCCGTACGTGCTCCAGCCCCTCGACGAGTGCGTCGACATCGGCCGGAGAGGAGTACAGGTAGAAAGACGCTCGCGTCGTCGCCGGAATTCCGTAGCGCAGGCAGACGGGGCGCGCGCAGTGGTGTCCCACGCGGACCGCGATGCCCTGCTCGTCCAGCACCTGACCGACGTCGTGCGGGTGGATGTCGCCGAGTACGAAGGAGATCGCCGCGCCGCGGTCCTCGGCCGTGGTGGGGCCGATGATCCGCAGGTCGGGCACCTCGGAGAGGCGCTTGATCGCGTACTCGGTGATCGCGTGCTCGTGCGCGGCGATCTTGTCCATGCCGATCGCGGTCAGGTAGTCCACGGCCGCGCCGAGGCCGACGGCCTGGGCGATCGGGGGCGTACCCGCCTCGAACTTGTGGGGCGCCGGTGCGTAGGTCGAGGCGTGCATCGACACGGTCTCGATCATCTCGCCGCCGCCGAGGAACGGAGGCAGGTCCTCCAGGAGCTCCTGGCGGCCCCACAGGACGCCGATGCCGGTCGGGCCGCACATCTTGTGGCCGGTGAAGGCCACGAAGTCGGCGCCGAGCGCCTGCACGTCCAGCGGCATGTGCGGAGCGGCCTGGGAGGCATCGATCAGCACCAGGGCGCCGACGTCCTGGGCACGCCGGACGATCGCCTCGACCGGGTTGACCGTGCCCATGATGTTGGAGACCAGCGTGAAGGAGACGATCTTCGTCTTCTCCGTGATGACCTCTTCGATGTTGGACAGGTCGAGCCGGCCGTCGTCGGTGAGGCCGAACCACTTCAGCTTCGCGCCGGTGCGCTGCGCGAGCAGCTGCCACGGCACGATGTTGGAGTGGTGCTCCATCTCCGTGATGGCGATCTCGGTCTCGCGGTCGACCCGGTAGGGCTCGTCGGCCCAGCCGAGCATGTTCGCGACGAGGTTGAGCGACTCCGAGGCGTTCTTGGTGAAGATCACCTCGTCGCGGCTCGGTGCGTTGATGAAGGCGGCGACCTTGTCGCGAGCGCCCTCGTACAGCGCCGTGGCCTCCTCGGCGAGCACGTGCACGCCGCGGTGGACGTTGGCGTTGTGCTGCTCGTAGTACTCGTTCAGCGCGTCGAGCACCTGGCGCGGCTTCTGCGAAGTCGCCGCGTTGTCCAGGTAAACGATCTTCTTCCCGTCGTGGACCACACGATCCAGAAGGGGGAAGTCCTTGCGGATCGCCTCGGTGTCGAGGAGGCCAGGCAGCTGTGTCACGCGGTCGCGCCACCCTTCACGTACTTGTCGTAGCCCTCGGCCTCGAGCTGGTCGGCGAGCTCGGCGCCGCCGGACTCGGCGATGCGGCCGTTCGCGAACACGTGCACGAAGTCGGGCTTGATGTAGCGCAGGATGCGCGTGTAGTGGGTGATCAGCAGGGTGCCGACCTCACCGGTCTCGCGGACGCGGTTGACGCCCTCGGAGACGATGCGCAGGGCGTCGACGTCGAGGCCGGAGTCGGTCTCGTCGAGGATCGCGATCTTCGGCTTGAGGAGCTCCAGCTGGAGGATCTCATGGCGCTTCTTCTCACCGCCGGAGAAGCCCTCGTTCACGTTGCGCTCGGCGAAGGCCGGGTCCATCTGGAGCTGCTCCATCGCGGACTTGACCTCCTTCACCCAGGTGCGCAGCTTGGGGGCCTCGCCGCGGATGGCGGTGGCGGAGGTGCGCAGGAAGTTGGAGACCGAGACGCCGGGGACCTCGACCGGGTACTGCATGGCGAGGAAGACGCCGGCGCGGGCGCGCTCGTCGACGGACATCTCGAGGACGTCCTCGCCGTCGAGGGTCACCGTGCCGCCGGTGATCGTGTACTTCGGGTGACCGGCCAGCGAGTACGCCAGCGTGGACTTGCCGGAGCCGTTCGGACCCATGATGGCGTGCGTCTCACCCTGCTTGACGGTGAGGTCGACGCCCTTGAGGATCTCGCGGGCGCCGTTCTCGGCCTCGACGGAGACGTGCAGGTCGTGGATTTCAAGCGTTGCCATGGATACCTCAGGACTCCTGGGTGAGGGAGACGAGCACGTCGTCTCCTTCGATCTTTACGGGGTATACGGGGACGGGTCGCGTCGCGGGCAGACCGGAGGGCTTGCCGGTGCGCAGGTCGAAGGCCGACCCGTGCAGCCAGCACTCGATCATGCAGTCCTCGACCTCGCCCTCCGAGAGCGAGACGTTCGCGTGCGAGCAGATGTCGTTGATCGCGAACACCTCCCCCTCGGTGGAGACGATGGACACCGGCGTGCCGTCGAGCTCCACCCGCTTGGGGGTGTTCTCTTCGAGCTCGCTCAGCGCACAGGCCTTGACGTAGGTCATCAGACAGCCGCCGCCAGTTCGGCCTCGATCTTCGCGATCAGGCGCTCCTCGATGTCCGCGACACCGATCTGCTGGACGAGCTCGGCGAAGAAGCCGCGCACGACCAGGCGGCGGGCCTCGTCGGCCGGGATGCCGCGGGCCTGCAGGTAGAAGAGCTGCTCGTCGTCGAAGCGGCCGGTCGCGGAGGCGTGGCCGGCGCCTACGATCTCGCCGGTCTCGATCTCCAGGTTCGGCACCGAGTCGACCCGCGCGCCGTCCGTGAGGACGAGGTTGCGGTTCATCTCGTAGGTGTCGGTGCCCTCGGCGGTCTTCTCGATGAGCACGTCACCGATCCAGACGGCGTGGGCGTCCTGGCCCTGGAGCGCGCCCTTGTAGACCACGTTCGACTTGCAGTGCGGGGCGTCGTGCGTGACCAGGAGGCGGTGCTCCTGGTGCTGGCCGGCGTCCGTGAAGTACAGACCCAGCATCTCGGCCTCGCCGCCGGGGCCGGCGTAGCTGACGCGCGGGTGCAGGCGGACCAGGTCGCCGCCGAAGGTGACGACCACGGACTTGAAGCTCGCGTCGCGGCCGACGAGGGCGTTGTGCTGCGAGGTGTGGACAGCGGTGTCGTCCCAGTCCTGGACCGACACGAAGGTCACCTTGGCGCCGTCGCCGACGAGGATGTCGACGTTGGCGGCGCGCACGCCGTCACCGGTGTGGTCGATCACGATGATCGCCTCGGCGAACGGCTTGATGTCGAAGACGGTGTGACCGAAGGTCGTCCCGCCCTCGCCGTGCAGCGCGACGCGGATCGGCTCGGCGAGCACGGTCTCCTTGGGCACGGTGACGACCGTGGCCTTGGCGAACGAGGAGAAGGCCTGGGCGGAGACCCGGTCGACGGGCGTGCCGGCCTTGCCGATCCGCTCGTCGCCGCGCTCGACCGACTCGACCGTGACGCCCTCGGGGGCGTCGATCTGGGCCTTCATGGTTCCGTTGGCGACCGCGGTGCCGTCGTGCAGGCCCTTGAGGCGGGCGAGCGGCGTGAAGCGCCACTCCTCCTCGCGGCCGTTCGGGACCGGGAAGTCGGCCACGTCGAAGGACGGGGGCGCACTCATCCGGGTGGCGACGGTGGACTCGGCGGCCACCGCGATCGCGCCGGCGGTGGTGGAGCCCGCCGGAATGTTCTGAGCCTCAGCCATGGCTGTCGTCTTGCTCTCTTCCTACGTCTATGAATGTGCTGCGGGGCGGGGGCCGGGACTAACCGACCGAGCCCTCCATCTGCAGCTCGATCAGCCGGTTGAGCTCCAGCGCGTACTCCATCGGCAGCTCCTTCGCGATCGGCTCGACGAAGCCGCGCACGATCATGGCCATGGCCTCGAACTCGGTGAGGCCGCGCTGCATCAGGTAGAAGAGCTGGTCGTCGGAGACCTTGGAGACGGTGGCCTCGTGGCCCATCGTCACGTCGTCCTCGCGGACGTCCACGTAGGGGTACGTGTCCGAGCGGGAGATGGTGTCCACGAGCAGCGCGTCACACAGCACGTTGGACTTCGAACCCGCGGCGCCCTCGCCGATCTCGACCAGGCCTCGGTAGGAGGTGCGGCCGCCGCCTCGCGCCACCGACTTGGAGACGATGTTCGAGGAGGTGTTCGGCGCCATGTGGACCATCTTGGATCCGGCGTCCTGGTGCTGGCCCTCGCCCGCGAAGGCGATGGACAGGGTCTCGCCCTTGGCGTGCTCGCCCATCAGGTAGACGGCCGGGTACTTCATGGTGACCTTGGAACCGATGTTGCCGTCGATCCACTCCATGGTCGCGCCCTCGTACGCCACGGCGCGCTTGGTGACCAGGTTGTAGACGTTGTTCGACCAGTTCTGGATGGTCGTGTAGCGGCAGCGGCCGCCCTTCTTCACGATGATCTCGACGACGGCGCTGTGCAGCGAGTCCGAGGAGTAGATCGGGGCGGTACAGCCCTCGACGTAGTGGACGTAGGCGTCCTCGTCGACGATGATCAGCGTCCGCTCGAACTGGCCCATGTTCTCCGTGTTGATACGGAAGTAGGCCTGGAGCGGGATGTCCACGTGGACACCCTTGGGGACGTAGATGAACGAGCCGCCCGACCACACGGCGGTGTTCAGCGAGGCGAACTTGTTGTCACCGACCGGGATGACCGTGCCGAAGTACTCCTGGAAGAGCTCCGGGTGCTCCTTGAGCGCGGTGTCCGTGTCGAGGAAGATCACGCCCTGCTCCTCCAGGTCCTCGCGGATCTGGTGGTAGACGACCTCGGACTCGTACTGGGCCGCGACACCGGCGACGAGGCGCTGCTTCTCCGCCTCCGGGATGCCGAGCTTGTCGTAGGTGTTCTTGATGTCCTCGGGCAGTTCCTCCCAGGAAGCGGCCTGCTTCTCGGTGGAGCGCACGAAGTACTTGATGTTGTCGAAGTCGATGCCCGAGAGGTCGGAGCCCCACATCGGCATGGGCTTCTTGTCGAAGAGCTTGAGGCCCTTGAGGCGGAGGTTCAGCATCCACTCCGGCTCGGACTTCTTCGCCGAGATGTCGCGGACGACGTCCTCGGACAGACCCCGCTTGGCAGCGGCACCGGCCGCGTCGGAGTCGGCCCAGCCGTATTCATAGGTGCCCAGGCCATCGAGCTCAGGGTGAGCGGTCTCCGTGGTCATGCGGGGTTCCTCCCGGCCGTACTTGCAGATACTGATGTGTCGGTCTGTGTGGCGCTCGCGCTGCGCGGAATGAACGTCGTGCACACCCCGTCGCCGTGGGCGATCGTGGCGAGTCGCTGCACATGCGTCCCGAGCAGGCGGGAGAAGACCTCGGTCTCCGCCTCGCAGAGCTGCGGGAACTGCTCGGCGACGTGTGCGACCGGGCAGTGGTGCTGGCAGAGCTGTTCACCGCTGTGCGGACCGGGAGCGCTCTTCGCCGTAGCAGCGTACCCGTCGGCGGTCAACGCCTTGGCCAGGGCCTCCGTGCGGTCCGCCGGGGCGGCCGCCTCGACGGCCTCCCGGTAGCCGCGGGCCTGCGTTTCCATCCGCGACCGGGCGAATGCGGCGACCGCCGCCTCTCCCTGCTCGCCTCCGCCGACGGACTGCGCGATCCAGCGCAGGGCGTCCGCGGCGAGCGTGTCGTAGGACTGGTCGAAGGCGTCCCGGCCACAGTCGGTCAGCGCGAAGACCTTGGCGGGCCGACCTCGGGTCCGCGCCCCGTACACGCGCTGCTCACGGGCTTCGACCACGTCGTCGGCGACGAGCGTGTCGAGGTGGCGGCGGACGGCGGCCTGGGTGAGGCCGAGGCGCTGGGCGAGGTCGGCGACGGTGGACGGGCCGTGGTCCAGGATCGAGCGCGCCACGCGGTTGCGGGTTGACCGCTCCCCGGTGGCGAGCTCCCCCTGGGGGGCCTCGTTCTGCCGTTCGCCGTATTTCACAACGCCATTGTTGCGTAATTAATCGCGCCCCGACAAGCCGTGACGGACGCCACCCACGGTGGCCTCTATCACTAAGGGTTACCTAATTTATCCACGCAGAGTTATCCGGAGGGGAACGCTCCGCACTCGCGCCGGGCGCCTTCGGTGAACCCGTAAAACGCTCCCACCAGCAAACCTCCGCCCACCGCGTTTCTGGACGCGGCGAACAACGGGTTCCGGAAAAGATCACCGAAACCGGCCGCCCCGTCCAGGACCATCGGATCGAAAAGAGCCGTATTTCCGACGCGGCGTTCGAATCCGTGAGAACCGAGCGTGACACGAAAGGGCCCGACCGAGCCCATCCCGGCCCCTTCACCCCGGGATCCGTGAGCCCTCCACGGGCTCCGTAGACTCAACCCCCATGAGCAACGACCCCGCCGTGGAGATCCGCGGACTGGTGAAGCGGTACGGCGCCAAGACCGCGGTGGACGGCCTGGACCTCACCGTACGGAGGGCCTCCGTCACCGCGGTCCTCGGTCCCAACGGCGCGGGCAAGACGACCACGGTGGAGACCTGCGAGGGCTACCACCGCCCCGACGCCGGCACCGTCCGCGTCCTCGGCCTCGACCCCGTCGCCCAGGCCGGGGCGCTGCGCCCGCGCGTCGGGGTGATGCTCCAGTCCGGCGGCGTCTACTCCGGCGCCCGCGCCGTCGAGATGCTGCGCCACATGGCCAGGCTCTACGCCGACCCGCTCGACGTCGACGCCCTGGTGGAACGCCTCGGCCTCGGCGGCTGCGGCCGCACCGTCTACCGCCGGCTCTCCGGCGGCCAGCAGCAGCGCCTGGCCCTGGCCATGGCCGTGGTCGGCCGCCCCGAGCTGGTCTTCCTGGACGAGCCCACCGCCGGTCTGGACCCGCAGGCCCGCCGCGCGACCTGGGACCTCGTACGGGAACTGCGCGCCGACGGGGTCACCGTCGTCCTCACCACCCACCACATGGACGAGGCCGAGCAGCTCGCGGACGAGGTCGCCATCGTGGACGCGGGCAGGGTCATCGTCCACGGCAGCCCCGAGCAGCTGTGCCGGGGCGGCGCGGAGAACACCCTGCGGTTCACCGGCCGCCCCTCCCTCGACCTGGCCTCGCTGCTGAAGGCGCTCCCCGACGGCACCCGGGCCGCGGAGCTCACCCCGGGCGTCTACCGGGTCACCGGCGACGTGCACCCGCAGTTGCTGGCCACCGTCGCCTCCTGGTGCGCCCAGCACGGGGTGATGCCGGACAGCCTCACGGTGGAGCGGCACACCCTCGAAGACGTGTTCCTGGAACTGACCGGTAAGGAGCTGCGCGCATGAGCGCCGGCACGTTCACCCCCAGCCCGGGAGCGGCCCCCGTCTCCCGCATGATCCTCGCGCAGACGGCCCTGGAGACCAGGATGCTGCTGCGCAACGGGGAGCAGCTGCTGCTGACCGTGATCATCCCGGCCCTGCTGCTGACCCTCTTCTCCGCGGTCGACATCGTCGACACGGGGGCGGAGAAGTCCGTGGACTTCCTGGCCCCCGGCGTCCTCGCGCTCGCCGTGATGTCCACCGCCTTCACCGGCCAGGCCATCGCCACCGGCTTCGACCGCCGCTACGGGGTCCTCAAGCGGCTCGGGGCCTCCCCACTGCCGCGCTGGGCGCTGATGGCCGCCAAGACCCTGTCCGTGCTGGTCACCGAGGTGCTCCAGGTCGCCCTGCTGACGGTGATCGCCTTCGCGCTGGGCTGGACCCCGCACGGGAACCCCCTCTCCGTGGCCGCGCTGCTGCTGCTCGGCACCGCCGCGTTCTCCGGGCTGGGGCTGCTGATGGCGGGCACCCTCAAGGCCGAGATGACCCTGGCCGCCGCGAACCTGGTCTTCCTGCTGCTGCTGGTCGGCGGCGGGGTGATCGTGCCGCTGGAGAAGTTCCCGGACGCGGTGCGCTCCGCGCTGGAGCTGCTGCCGATCTCGGCCCTGTCCGACGGCCTGCGCGAGGTCCTCCAGCACGGGGCCGCGCTGCCCTGGGGCGACGCGGCCGTGCTCGCGATGTGGTCCGTACTGGGGCTGGGCGCCGCGGCGCGCCTGTTCCGCTGGGAGTGAATCCCTTCCGCTGGGATCGGCTCTCCCGCGACTATGGACGCCTTGACCCATGGGGTGCGCGGACCACGAAGCCGGGGGGCGGGCATGGCGCAGCGAGAGGCCGTTCTGCGGCTGGACGAACAGTGGGCACGGGTGCGCGCGGGGGCCGCGCACGCGGAGCCTGAGGACCGTGAGCGGCTGCTCGACGAGCTGATCGGCGCCCTGCGCGGCCACCCGGGCGACCCGGAGTGCACCGCCCGGCTGGGTCTGCGCCTCGCCGACCGCGCCGCCCTGCGCTTCGCCGAGGGGGACCGTGCGAGCGCCCTCGCCACCATCGAGGAGGGGCTGCGCAGCTCCGAGCGCGCGGCCGCCTACTCCCCCGAGTTCGCCCGCTGGTACGCCCGCGGGCTGATCAACCACGGGGTGTGGCTGTCCTGGCCGCTGAGCGACGGGGACCGGCTGCCGAGGTATCCCCTGGGCCCGGCCGGCAGTGAGGGGCCCAGTGCCATGGAGCGGGCCGCCGGCGAGCGCGCCCGCGACCTGACGCGCACCGCGGTCGGGGTGTGGGCGGGGCTGGACCAGCACGATCCGGTCAACCGCAGGGGCCTGGCCCAGGCCAAGGTGTTCCTCGGCGACCGCCTCGCGGAGCTGGGTTTCGCCGAGGAGGCGGTGGCCTGGGCGGTGGACGCCGAGTCGGACTTCCGGCAGCTGCTGCTCGCGGACCCCGGCGCCGAGGCCTCCGAGGAGGCCGAGGAGGCCCTCGACCACATCGGCCACCAGCTGGAACTGCGCCTGCGCTTCCTGGCCTTCGACTCCCTGGTGAGCCTGCGCACCCAGGGGCTGCTGCCCGAACGGCTGCTGCCCCAGGCCGTGGTGGCCGCCCGCGTCCAGGGCGTGACGGAGCCCGGGATCGCCGCCCGGCTGCACCTGGGCGCCGAGCAGGTGCGCACGATGCTGGAGGTGACCCCCTGGCTCGCGGTGTGGCGCGTCGAGGTGCGCGGCCCCGACGGGCTGTGGACCGTACAGGACCATCCGTGGCACAGCGCGACAGAGGTGAGGAACCGGACGGCGGAGGACGTAGGGGCCGAATTGGTACGGGGGTTCACGGGCTCGGCGCAGTACCCCGGCGCCGGCGGCCACTGGCGGATCCACCTGTGGTGGCACGCGGAGGGCGACCCGGCCGGGGCCAGGTTCCGCCTCGTCTCCGGCCCCGACGCACCAGCGGGCACCCCCTCGTGAAACTTTGCACAAGGCGGCGCCTACGATAGGGGCCGTGTTGAACCCATTCGCATACATCGCCGACCGCTGGACGCCCTCACCCCGGACCGTCCGGCGGGCCGCGTCCGCCGCACTCCTGATGAGCGTGGCCATCATCGTCACCGGTGGCGCGGTGCGGCTGACCGGATCCGGTCTCGGCTGCGACACCTGGCCCAAGTGCACCGACGACAGCCTCGTCGTGACGCAGGCCCAGGGCTTCCACGGGGCCATCGAGTTCGGCAACCGGATGCTGACCTACGTGCTCTGCGCGGCAGTCGGCTGGTTCATCCTCGCGGCCCGCTCGGCCACGCCGTGGCGGCGCTCGCTGACGAAGCTCGGCTGGCTCCAGTTCGCGCTCGTGATGGGCAATGCGGTCCTCGGCGGCATCACCGTCCTGACCGGGCTCAACCCGTACAGCGTCGCCGGGCACTTCCTGCTCGCCACCGCCCTGATCGCGGTCACCACCGTCTCCTGGCAGCGCACCCGTGAGGGCGACGACGATCCGCGGCCGCGCGTGCCCGGCCCGGTGCGCAAGCTGTCCTGGGCCCTGATCGCCACCACCCTGGTGCTGATCGCGGCGGGCACGGTCGTGACCGGCTCCGGCCCGCACGCCGGTGACAAGAGCGAGATCAAGCGGATGCCGTTCGACTGGGCGGCCACCGCCCACGTGCACGCCGTCTCCGCCTGGCTGGTCTGCGCGCTCGCCCTCGCGATGTGGCTGGTGCTGCGGGTGGTGGACGCCCCCGCCGACACCCGGGCCCGCGCCCGCGACCTGCTGATCGTGCTGCTCGTCCAGGGCGCCATCGGCTACGTGCAGTTCTTCACCCAGCTGCCCGAGGTGCTCGTCGCCACCCACATGCTCGGCTCCTGCCTCGTGTGGATCTCGGTGCTCCGCCTCGCGCTGAGCCTGCGCGAGCGGCCGGCCGGGCAGGTGGACATCCCGGTCCAGGGCGACGCCCAGCTCTCCGCCGTCTAGACGCCCGGCTCCCCGCCTCCGGGGGCCCGGCGTCACGCCCGCTCGTCCAGCCGGTAGACGCGGCGGGCATTGCCCGCCGCGACCATGGCGGCGACCCGGTCCGCGTCCCGCCAGGTCCAGGACCCCTCGGCGACCCAGCCGCCCAGCACGCCGCCCAGCGCCCGGCGGAACACCAGGGCGCCCACCGCGTGCAGTTCGGGCAGCCGCCGGCCGCCGCTGGAGAACAGCAGCTTCCCGAACGGCGCGAGCTCCAGCGACTCGGCCAGGACCGCCTCGGCCCGCGCCCCCGTCGGCCCGAGGGCCGCGCCGGCGTCGGCGTACACGTGCGGGAAGGCCGCGGCCAGCCGCGCCGTGTGCCGGTGGTACGGGTACCCGCCGAGCAGGACCAGCCGCGTACCCCGGCCCGCGGTGGCGCGTACGAAATCCGTCAGCGGGGCCGGATCGCCCTCGCCGGTGTGCAGCTGGAGCGGCAGCCCGGACGCCACCGCGCTCCACACCAGGTGCCGCAGGAGTACGGGGTCCGCGACGGCCCCGCCCCGGGTCCGCCGGGCCAGCCACCGCCCGGCCGCACCGCCCACCTCGCCCGGACCGGGCGGCTCGGGGGCGAGGGCGGCGGCGGCTCCCGCGGGCGCGCCGCAGGTGAAGGCGGTGGCCCCGGTGGCGGCGTGGTGCACGGCTTCGGCGAGGTTGGCGAGGAAGGCGGGCACCGTCCCGGAGGTGTCGGCGGCCTGCTCGGCCAGTAATTCCAGCCGGACCGTCTCGAAGGCCTCGGCGTCGGCGGCCAGCGCCAGCTCCTTGGGCCCGGCGAGGTCCCCGGGCACGCCCGTGTCGACCAGGTAGGCGCCGACCCCGGAGCCCCGCAGGAGCCGACGCGCAGACTCGGCCGCGCCCAGCTCGCGCCGCCGGGCCAGATAGCGGGCGGGGGCGGCGTGCGGCTCCAGCCCGAGCAGCGGCGGGCACCAGCGGCGCACCGCGAACCCGGTCTGGGTGTCGAAGAAGGTGGTGCCCGGGGCGGGCGGGCCGGCCGAGCGGATCAGCTGGGCCTCGAAGGTGCCCAGGCCCAGCTCCGTACGGAGGAATCCGTGGCAGTACTGGTCCACCAGGGGCGGCGTTTCGATCATCCGGGCATCCCGTTGCGGACGTGGGAAGGGGCTTCCACACGTCCTAACGGGTGAGCGGGGTGTGAGGTGTTGCTCGCGCTGTTGACCGAGCAACCACCTGGGGGCCTCAGGCCGGCGGGTTCCCGGCGCCGCCCAGCTGGATGCCCGCCATCCGCGACCACTCGTACGGACCGGTCCGCACGCGCGCGGCGAACTCCCCGTCGAACTCCTCGTGGAGGGTCAGGCCGGCCTTCTCGGCGGCCCGCTGCGCCACGGCGAAGGTCGGGGCCACCAGGTCGCCCCAGCCGCCGTCCGTGCCGACGAGCACGATGCGGGTGCCGGCCTGGCCGATGTGGGCGAGCTGGCCCTCGGCGCCGCCGTGCTGCCTGGCGAACGCGCCGATCTGCTTGGCCAGCTTCGCGGCCTTCCGGTCCTGCTTCTTGTCTGCGGTGTCCGCGGTGGTGTCTGCCATGGACGGCATGCTACCGGTGAGTAATCAACGGAGGAAGGGATCCACGGCCACGGCCACGAAGAGCAGCGACACGTAGGTGATCGACCAGTGGAACAGCCGCATCTCCTTGAGCTTCGCGCCCGTCACCCCCGCCTTGGCCCGCGCGTGCAGCGCGTGCGCCTCCCACAGCCACCAGCCGCCCGACAGCAGCGCGACCGCCGTGTAGAACCAGCCGGTGTACCCCAGCGGGGTCAGCAGCAGCGAGACCGCCACCATCACCCAGCTGTAGAGGACGATCTGACGGGCCACGGCCTTGTTCCCGGCCACGACCGGCAGCATCGGCACGCCGACACGCGCGTAGTCCTCCTTCACCTTCATCGACAGCGGCCAGTAGTGCGGCGGCGTCCAGAAGAAGATGACGAGGAAGAGGATGACCGCGGCCCAGGAGACCTCGTTCTTGACGGCGGACCAGCCGATGAGCACCGGCATGCAGCCCGCGATGCCGCCCCAGACGATGTTCTGGGCGGTGCGCCGCTTCAGCAGCATCGTGTAGACCACGACGTAGAAGAGGAGCGCGCCGAGCGCGAGGGCGGCCGACAGCCAGTTGATCAGCAGGCCGAAGAAGAGGGTGGAGACCACGCCGAGCGTGATGCCGAAGACCAGGCACTCGCGCGGGCTCACCATGCCGGTCACCAGAGGGCGCTGCGAGGTCCGGTCCATCAACGCGTCGATGTCGCGGTCGATGTACATGTTCAGCGCGTTGGCGCCGCCCGCGGACAGGTAGCCGCCGAAGCAGGTGGCGAGGACCAGCCACAGCGAGGGCACGCCCTGCTCGGCGAGGAACATCACCGGCACTGTGGTGATCAGCAGAAGTTCGATGATCCGAGGCTTGGTCAAAGCCACGAAAGCCATGGCCCGGGCCCCGAACGGCCGGTGACCGGGGCTCGTCCCGAGCACCGCCGCTGGACGGGATTCGACGGCCGTCACGCACACCCCTGACAGAGAATCCAGCAAGCTCCGACTCAGGCCCCACAAGGAATGAAGGCCCGCTAAAGGCTTGCACGTACCACGCCACTCTAGACGTTGCGCTTACGTCGCCCCGCGCGGGGGTCGCTTCGTGTTGGGCCGATCGGACCGGGGGCGGGCAGGTGAACACCGGCTGCCGACGCGGTGACGGACTGTGGGCACTCGAATAGCTGCACGCCGTTGCGGGGGTAGGCTCGGAATCGCGCCGGTGCACCGTTCGTCACCGGGTAACAGACATGTGGAGAGGAGCCCTGACCCACGGTGAGCACCAAGCCGACCACCACAGAGCTCGAGTGGACCGAACTGGACCAGCGGGCCGTCGACACCGCCCGCATCCTGGCCGCTGACGCGGTCCAGAAGGTCGGAAACGGCCACCCCGGTACGGCGATGAGCCTGGCCCCCGCCGCGTACACCCTCTTCCAGAAGGTGATGCGGCACGACCCGGCGGACCACGAGTGGGTGGGCCGCGACCGCTTCGTGCTCTCCGCGGGGCACTCGTCCCTCACCCTTTACACCCAGCTGTACCTCGGCGGCTTCGGCCTGGAGCTGGACGACCTCAAGGCGTTCCGCACCTGGGGCTCCAAGACCCCCGGCCACCCCGAGTACGGCCACACGGCCGCGGTCGAGACCACCACCGGCCCGCTGGGCCAGGGCATCGCCAACGCGGTGGGCATGGCCATGGCCGCCCGCTACGAGCGCGGCCTGTTCGACCCGGAGGCCGCCCCGGGCGCCTCCCCGTTCGACCACATGGTCTACGCGATCGCGGGCGACGGCTGCCTCCAGGAGGGCATCTCCCACGAGGCGTCCGCGCTGGCCGGCCACCAGAAGCTGGGCAACCTCGTCCTCCTCTGGGACGACAACCACATCTCCATCGAGGGTGACACGGAGACCGCCGTCTCCGAGGACACCCTGAAGCGCTACGAGGCGTACGGCTGGCACGTCCAGCGCGTCGAGCAGCAGGAGAACGGCGACCTCGACCCGAAGGCCCTGTTCGCCGCCCTCCAGGCCGCCAAGGCCGAGACGGAGCGCCCCTCCTTCATCGCCGCCCGCTCGATCATCGCCTGGCCGGCCCCGCACGCCCAGGGCACCGAGGCCTCGCACGGCTCGGCGCTCGGCGACGACGAGGTCGCGGCCACCAAGCGCGTCCTCGGCTTCGACCCGGAGCAGACCTTCGAGGTCTCCGACGAGGTCATCGCGCACACCCGCGCCCTCGGCGACCGCGGCCGCGAGGCCCGCGCCGCATGGGAGAAGGACTTCTCCGCCTGGCGCACCGCCAACCCGGAGCGCGCCGCCGAGTTCGACCGCGTCAACTCCAACGAGCTGCCCGCGGGCTGGGAGGACGAGCTCCCCGTCTTCGAGGCCGGCAAGGGCGTCGCCACCCGCGCCGCCTCCGGCAAGGTGCTCCAGGCGCTCGGCGCCGTCATCCCGGAGCTGTGGGGCGGCTCGGCCGACCTGGCCGGCTCCAACAACACCACCATCGACAAGAACTCCTCGTTCCTGCCGAAGGGCAACCCGCTGCCGGAGGCCGACCCGTACGGCCGCACCATCCACTTCGGCATCCGCGAGCACGCCATGGCCGCCGCCATGAACGGCATCGCGCTGCACGGCCACACCCGCATCTACGGCGGCACCTTCCTGGTGTTCTCCGACTACATGCGCAACGCCGTCCGCCTGTCCGCGCTGATGCACCTTCCGGTGACGTACGTGTGGACGCACGACTCCATCGGCCTCGGCGAGGACGGCCCGACCCACCAGCCGGTCGAGCACCTGGCCTCGCTGCGCGCCATCCCGGGCCTGAACGTGGTCCGTCCGGCCGACGCGAACGAGACCGCCGTCGCCTGGCGCGAGATCCTCAAGCGCCACACCAAGGTGTTCGGCAAGGGCGCCCCGCACGGTCTGGCGCTCACCCGCCAGGGCGTCCCGACGTACGAGCGCAACGAGAACGCCGCCAAGGGCGGTTACGTGCTGTTCGAGGCGGAAGGCGGCGACGCGCAGGTCGTCCTCATCGGCACCGGCTCCGAGGTGCAGCTCGCCGTGGCCGCCCGCGAGGCGCTGCAGGCCGAGGGCATCCCGGCCCGCGTGGTGTCGATGCCGTCCGTCGAGTGGTTCGAGGAGCAGGACCAGGCGTACAAGGACAGCGTCCTGCCGCCCTCCGTCAAGGCGCGAGTCGCGGTCGAGGCCGGCATCGGCCTGACCTGGCACCGTTACGTCGGCGACGCGGGCCGGATCGTGTCGCTGGAGCACTTCGGTGCCTCCGCCGACGCGAAGGTGCTGTTCCGCGAGTTCGGCTTCACCGCCGAGGCCGTGACCGCAGCCGCCAAGGACTCTCTGTCCGCCGCCGCCCGCTGACGCCGGTACAAGACCAGTAGGAGATGCAATTCCCATGACAGACGCACTCAAGCGCCTCTCCGACGAGGGCGTGGCGATCTGGCTGGACGACCTGTCCCGCAAGCGCATCACGTCGGGCAACCTGGCGGAGCTCATCGACCAGTCGCACGTGGTCGGTGTCACCACCAACCCGGCGATCTTCCAGAAGGCGATCAGCGGCGGCGAGGGCTACGAGCAGCAGCTCACCGACCTCGCGACCCGCAAGGTCACCGTGGAAGAGGCCCTGCGCATGATCACCACGGCGGACGTCCGCGACGCCGCCGACATCCTGCGCCCGGTCTACGACCGCACCGACGGCCAGGACGGCCGCGTGTCGATCGAGGTCGACCCCCGTCTGGCCCACGACACCGCGGCGACCGTCGCCGAGGCCAAGCAGCTGGCCTGGCTGGTGGACCGCCCGAACACGCTCATCAAGATCCCGGCGACCAAGGCCGGCCTGCCGGCGATCACCGAGGTCATCGGCAAGGGCATCAGCGTCAACGTCACGCTGATCTTCTCGCTGGAGCGCTACCGCGAGGTCATGGACGCGTACCTGGCGGGTCTGGAGAAGGCCAAGGCCGCCGGCCTGGACCTCTCCCTGATCCACTCGGTCGCCTCCTTCTTCGTGTCCCGCGTGGACACCGAGATCGACAAGCGCCTGGACTCCGTCGGCACCGACGAGGCGAAGGCCCTCAAGGGCAAGGCGGCGCTCGCCAACGCCCGTCTGGCCTACGAGGCGTACGAGGAGGTCTTCGCCTCGGACCGCTGGACCGCCCTGGAGCGCGTCGGCGCCAACAAGCAGCGTGCGCTGTGGGCCTCGACGGGCGTCAAGGACCCGGCGTACAAGGACACCCTGTACGTGGACGACCTGGTCGCCCCGAACACGGTGAACACCATGCCGGAGGCCACCCTGGAGGCCACCGCGGACCACGGGCAGATCACGGGTGACACCGTGCGCGGCACCTACGAGCAGGCCCGCGCCGAGCTCGACGCGGTCGCGAAGCTGGGCATCTCGTACGACGATGTGGTGCAGCTGCTCGAAGACGAGGGCGTCGAGAAGTTCGAGGCGTCCTGGAACGACCTGCTGAAGTCGACCGAGGCGGAGCTCGAGCGCCTCGCCCCCACGGAGGCCTGAACACCTTGTCTGTAAACGGAGCGAACCCGCTTCGTGACGCACAGGACCGGCGGCTCCCGCGCATCGCGGGGCCGTCCGGCCTGGTCATTTTCGGCGTTACGGGTGACCTGTCGCGCAAGAAGCTGATGCCTGCCGTCTACGACCTGGCCAACCGCGGTCTGCTCCCGCCGGGCTTCTCGCTCATCGGGTTCGCCCGCCGCGAGTGGGAGCACGAGGACTTCGCGCAGGAGGTGTACGAGGCCGTCAAGGAGCACTCGCGCACGCCCTTCCGCGAGGAGGTCTGGCAGCAGCTGGTGCAGGGCTGCCGGTTCGTGCAGGGCAACTTCGACGACGACGCCGCCTTCGAGACCCTGAAGGCGACGATCGAGGAGCTGGACAAGGCGCAGGGCACCGGCGGCAACTTCGCCTTCTACCTGTCCGTCCCCCCGAAGTTCTTCCCCAAGGTGGTCCAGCAGCTCAAGGACCACGGTCTGGCGCAGAAGGAGGGCTCCTGGCGGCGTGCCGTCATCGAGAAGCCCTTCGGCCACGACCTGAAGAGCGCCGAGGAGCTCAACAAGGTCGTCCACGAGGTCTTCCCGCGGGACGAGGTCTTCCGGATCGACCACTACCTCGGCAAGGAGACCGTCCAGAACATCCTGGCGCTCCGCTTCGCCAACACCATGTTCGAGCCGATCTGGAACCGGTCGTACGTCGACCACGTGCAGATCACCATGGCCGAGGACATCGGCATCGGCGGCCGGGCGGGCTACTACGACGGCATCGGCGCGGCCCGTGACGTCATCCAGAACCACCTGCTCCAGCTGCTGGCGCTGACCGCGATGGAGGAGCCCGGCTCCTTCCACCCCAAGGCGCTGGTGGCCGAGAAGCTGAAGGTCCTGACGGCCGTGCAGCTGCCGGAGGACCTGGGCAAGCACACCGTGCGCGGCCAGTACGCGGCGGCGTGGCAGGGCGGCGAGAAGGTCGTCGGGTACCTCGAAGAGGACGGCATCGACCCCAAGTCGAAGACCGACACCTACGCGGCCATCCGCCTGGAGATCAACAACCGCCGCTGGGCGGGCGTCCCCTTCTACCTGCGGACGGGCAAGCGCCTGGGCCGCCGGGTGACGGAGATCGCGGTGGTCTTCAAGCGGGCCCCGTACCTGCCGTTCGAGTCGGGCGCGACCGAGGAGCTGGGGCAGAACGCCCTGGTCATCCGGGTCCAGCCGGACGAGGGCGTGACGGTGCGCTTCGGCTCCAAGGTTCCGGGCACCTCCATGGAGGTCCGGGACGTCACGATGGACTTCGCCTACGGCGAGTCCTTCACGGAGTCGAGCCCGGAGGCCTACGAGCGGCTCATCCTCGACGTCCTCCTCGGCGACGCGAACCTCTTCCCGCGCCACCAGGAGGTCGAGCTGTCCTGGAACATCCTCGACCCGATCGAGGAGTACTGGGACAAGCACGGCAAGCCCGCGCAGTACCCGGCGGGCACCTGGGGGCCGGTCGAGGCGGACGAGATGCTCGCACGAGACGGACGGAGCTGGCGCCGGCCATGAAGATCGACCTCACGGAGACCAACTCCAGCAAGATCAATGCCGCGATGGTGCAGGCACGCCGGGACATCGGCACGCCGGCCATCGGCATGGTCCTCACGCTGGTGATCGTGACCGACGAGGAGAACGCGTACGACGCGCTCAAGTCGGCGAACGACGCGTCCCACGAACACCCCTCGCGGATCGTCGTCGTCATCAAGCGGGTCAGCCGCTCGCCGCGCAGCCGCCGTGACGCCCGTCTCGACGCGGAAGTCCGCGTCGGGGCGGACGCCGGCACCGGCGAAACGGTTGTGCTCCGCCTTCACGGCGAACTGGTCGACCACGCCCAGTCGGTGGTTCTCCCGCTCCTGCTGCCGGACGCCCCGGTGGTCGTCTGGTGGCCCGAGGGTGCTCCGTCGGACCTGGCGGGTGACCCGCTGGGTGCGCTCGGGCAGCGCCGGATCACGGACACGTACTCCTGCGAGGAGCCGATCGGGGCACTCGCGGCGCGGGCTTCGTCCTACGCCCCCGGGGACACGGACCTGTCCTGGACCCGGATCACCCCGTGGCGCTCGATGCTGGCGGCCGCGCTGGACCAGCAGGCCCTGAAGGTCACCTCCGCGACCGTGGAGGGCGAGGGCGACAACCCGAGCTGCGAACTGCTGGCCATGTGGCTGGCGGACCGGCTCGGCGTGCCGGTCCGGCGCACGCTGTCGGCGGGCCCGGGTCTGACGGCCGTACGGCTGGAGACCAAGGACGGCTCGATCGTCCTGGACCGGGCGGACGGGTCCCTGGCCACGCTGTGCATGCCGGGGCAGCCGGACCGTGCGGTGGCGCTGAAGCGGCGCGACACGGCCGAGCTCCTGGCGGAGGAACTCCGCCGCCTGGACCCGGACAACACGTACGAGTCCTCGCTGAAGTTCGGCGTGTCCCGCCTGGAGCCGCCCGCCGCCCAGGCGGCAGCCCCGGCCGCGGCCAAGCCCGACGCCGAGGAGTCCGCCCCGGCGACCCCGAAGCCGGCCCCCAAGCCGGCCAAGAAGGCCGCGACCAAGTAACGGACCGCTGCGCGGGGCCTCCCCCACCCCGCCCCTTCCCGAAACCGGGGGCTCCGCCCCCGGACCCCCGCGCCTCAAACGCCGGCGAGGCTACAGATAGCCCCTCCGGCGTTTGAGGAGCGGGGTCTGGGGCGGAGCCCCAGGGAACGGTGGAAGGGCGGGTAGGGGACCGGCTCCGCGCAGCGGCACCGCACGCGCACCCGAACTACCGACAAGGCGGCAGCACATGGGTATGACGACTCCCCAGGTCGTCGTCCACCGGGACAAGGAGCTGATGGCCCAGGCCGCAGCGGCCCGGCTCATCACGAAGATCGTGGACGCACAGACGGCCCGCGGCACCGCATCCGTGGTCCTCACCGGCGGCCGCAACGGCAACGGCCTCCTCGCCGCGCTCGCCGCAGCCCCGGCCCGGGACGCCGTCGACTGGGCCCGGCTGGACCTGTGGTGGGGCGACGAGCGGTACGTCCCCGCCGACGACCCCGAGCGCAACCACACCCAGGCCCGCGCGGCCCTCCTGGACGCCGTGCCCGTGGACCCGGCCAGGGTCCACGTCATGCCGGCCTCGGACGGCCCGTACGGGCCCGACGTGGACGCGGCGGCGGCCTCGTACGCCGCCGAGCTCGCGCGGGCGGCCGGCCCGGAGGACCACGGCCCGGTCCCCCGCTTCGACGTGCTGATGCTGGGCGTGGGCCCGGACACCCACGTGGCCTCCCTGTTCCCGGAGCACCCCGCGGCGCGCGAGACCGAGCGTACGGTCGTCGGCGTGCACGGCGCCCCGAAGCCCCCGCCGACCCGGATCTCGCTGACCCTCCCGGCCATCCGGGCGGCCCGTGAGGTCTGGCTGCTGGCCGCGGGCGAGGACAAGGCCGGCGCGGTCTCCATCGCCCTCGGCGGCGCGGGCGGGGTCCAGGCCCCGGCCGCGGAGGCCTACGGCCGCTCCCGCACCCTGTGGCTCCTGGACCGCACGGCGGCGGCCAAACTCCCCGCCGGGATGTACCCGCCCGCCTCCGCCTAGTACGGACGGAAACGGCCGAGCGCCCCGCACCTCGAAGGTGCGGGGCGCTCTGCCGTCCGTACGCGAACAGGCCTCAGCTACGGCCGCGCAGCTTCCGGTACGTGGCCACCAGGGCCTTCGTGGAGGCGTCCAGGCCCGGTACCTCCGCGCCCTGCGTCAGCGCCGGCTCCACCCGCTTGGCGAGGACCTTGCCGAGCTCCACGCCCCACTGGTCGAAGGAGTCGATGTTCCACACCGCGCCCTGGACGAACACCTTGTGCTCGTACAGCGCGATCAGCTGGCCCAGCACGCCCGGGGTGAGCTCGCCGGCCAGGATGGTGGTCGTCGGGTGGTTGCCCTGGAAGGTCTTGTGCGGGACCAGCGGCTCCGGGGTGCCCTCCGCCCGCACCTCCTGCGCCGTCTTGCCGAAGGCCAGCGCCTGCGTCTGCGCGAAGAAGTTCGCCATCAGCAGGTCGTGCTGCGCCGCCAGGGCGGTGCCGAGCTCCGCCACCGGGTGCGCGAAGCCGATGAAATCGGCGGGGATCACCTTCGTGCCCTGGTGGATCAGCTGGTAGTAGGCGTGCTGCCCGTTGGTGCCGGGCGTGCCCCACACCACCGGGCCGGTCTGCCATTCGACCGGATTGCCCTCGCGGTCCACGGACTTGCCGTTGGACTCCATCTCCAGCTGCTGCAAGTAGGCCGTGAAGCGCGAGAGGTAGTGGCTGTACGGGAGCACCGCGTGCGACTGGGCGTCGAAGAACGCCCCGTACCAGATGCCCAACAGGCCCAGCAGCAGCGGGGCGTTCTCCTCGGGCGGCGCCGTGCGGAAGTGCCGGTCCATGGCGTGGAAGCCGGCGAGCAGCTCGCGGAAGGAGTCCGGACCGATCGCGATCATCAGGGAGAGCCCGATGGCCGAGTCGAAGGAGTAGCGTCCGCCGACCCAGTCCCAGAACTCGAACATGTTGGCCGGATCGATGCCGAATCCGGTGACCTTCTCGGCGTTGGTGGACAGCGCGACGAAGTGCCGTGCCACCGCCGCCTGGTCGCCGCCCAGCCCGGCCAGCAGCCACTCCCGGGCCGATTCGGCGTTGGTGATGGTCTCGATGGTGGTGAACGTCTTGGAGGCGATGATGAACAGCGTCTCGGCCGGGTCGAGGTCCCGTACGGCCTCGTGCAGGTCGGCGCCGTCCACGTTGGACACGAAGCGCACGGTCAGCGTGCGGTCGGTGAAGGCGCGCAGGGCCTCGTACGCCATCGCCGGACCGAGGTCGGAGCCGCCGATGCCGATGTTGACGACGTTCCTGATGCGCTGTCCGGTGAAGCCGGTCCACGCCCCCGACCTGACCTGGTCGGAGAAGGCCGCCATCTTGTCGAGGACCGCGTGCACGCCGGGGACGACGTTCTCGCCGTCCACTTCGACGACGGCGTCCTTCGGCGCGCGCAGGGCGGTGTGCAGGACCGCCCGGTCCTCGGTGGTGTTGATCTTCTCACCGCGGAACATCGCCTCGCGGAGCTCGGCCACGCCGGTCGCCGCGGCCAGTTCGCGCAGCAGCGTCAGCGTCTCGTCGGTCACGAGGTGCTTCGAGTAGTCGATGTGCAGGTCCCCGACCCGCAGTGTGTAGTCGGTCCCGCGGCCGGGATTCTCCTCGAACAGCTCCCGCAGATGCGTCTGCCCGAATTCCTCCCGGTGCTTGCCGAGTGCCAGCCACTCCGCGGTCCGGTTGAGCTTCGTACGGCTGTCTGCGTTCATCTCGGACATCAACCCGTTTCTTCCGTCCTGTCGTGCCCCGCCGATCTCCAACTTAAGGGATCGGAAGCGACAGAACCCACACAAAGAGGCCCGGTCGCACAGGAGAGGACTCCTT
>NZ_JBHUSC010000080.1:0-21652 GCF_042673805.1 Streptomyces sp. NPDC057010
TTGTACGGGCCCTCGACCTTGACGCCGATGTAGTCGGCCTGCTCGGGACGCAGGGTGGTGAGCTTGACGCCGAGGGCGTCGAGGTGGAGGCGGGCCACCTTCTCGTCGAGGTGCTTCGGGAGCACGTACACGTCGGTCGGGTACTCCTGCGGCTTCGTGAACAGCTCGATCTGGGCCAGGGTCTGGTCCGCGAACGAGTTCGACATCACGAAGGACGGGTGACCGGTCGCGTTGCCCAGGTTCAGCAGACGGCCCTCCGACAGCACGATCAGGACCTTGCCGTCGGGGAACTTCCACGTGTGGACCTGCGGCTTGACCTCGTCCTTGACGATGCCCTCGATCTTCGCGAGACCGGCCATGTCGATCTCGTTGTCGAAGTGGCCGATGTTGCCCACGATCGCCTGGTGCTTCATCTTGGCCATGTCCGAGGCCATGATGATGTCCTTGTTGCCGGTCGTGGTGATGAAGATGTCGGCCGTCTCCACCACGTCGTCCAGGGTCGCGACCTGGTAGCCGTCCATGGCGGCCTGCAGGGCGCAGATCGGGTCGATCTCCGTGACGATGACACGGGCGCCCTGGCCGCGCAGGGACTCCGCGCAGCCCTTGCCGACGTCACCGTAACCGCAGACGACGGCGACCTTGCCGCCGATGAGGACGTCGGTGGCGCGGTTGATGCCGTCGATGAGCGAGTGGCGGCAGCCGTACTTGTTGTCGAACTTCGACTTGGTGACGGCGTCGTTCACGTTGATCGCCGGGAAGAGCAGGTTGCCCTCGGCCATCATCTCGTAGAGGCGGTGGACGCCGGTGGTGGTCTCCTCGGTCACGCCGCGGATCTCGGACGCGAGCTGCGTCCACTTCTGCGGGGTCTCGCCGAGGGTGCGGTTGAGCAGGGTGAGGATGTAGGCGTACTCCTCGGAGTCCGCCGTGGACGGGTCCGGGGCCGCGCCGGCCTTCTCGAACTCGACGCCCTTGTGGACGAGGAGGGTGGCGTCACCACCGTCGTCGAGGATCATGTTCGGGCCGCCGGTGGGGGTGTTCGGCCAGGTCAGCGCCTGCTCCGTGCACCACCAGTACTCCTCCAGCGTCTCGCCCTTCCAGGCGAAGACCGGGACGCCCTGCGGGTTCTCCGGGGTGCCGTTCGGGCCGACCGCGATGGCGGCGGCCGCGTGGTCCTGGGTGGAGAAGATGTTGCAGGAGGCCCAGCGGACGTCGGCGCCGAGGGCGACGAGGGTCTCGATGAGCACGGCCGTCTGCACGGTCATGTGCAGCGAGCCGGTGATACGGGCGCCGGCCAGGGGCTGGGCCTTCGCGTACTCGGCGCGGATCGACATCAGGCCGGGCATCTCGTGCTCGGCCAGGGTGATCTCCTTGCGGCCGAAGGCTGCGAGGGAGAGGTCTGCGACCTTGAAGTCCATGCGTGCTGCTCCTCATGGGTTCGAGAGGTTGGGTACGGCTGAGCCGTGCGCCGTCCGGGGGACGGCTCACTGAGCACAGTCCGTCGGGGGCCCTCTCTCCCCTCGGCCGGTCACCTGGACCGCCCGACCGCCATCAGCAGCGACGCCTGACACTGATGACGAATCTACACCGATCGGCGGAGCCTGCCCCAGTCTCCCGGGGCCGGGTGGCGTATCGGTTTCAGGTCCTCCGGCAGGAATGTTTGGGGCCTTTCGGACTTTTGATCCACCGCTTACGTGGGGAAGGATGCCGGTGGATCGGAACACATGCGCGATCCCGCAGGCCCATTGGCGTGAAGGAGATTTCCGTGACCAGTCCGGCAGGCCCTCCCGGGGGCGCAAGCGGGCAGAAGCGGCTGAAGCTGCTCGCCGTGACCGCGTGCCCCACGGGGATCGCGCACACCTACATGGCCGCGGAGAAGCTCCAGCAGGCCGCCGAGCGGATCGGCGTCGACATGAAGGTGGAGACGCAGGGATCGATCGGTGCCGAGAACGTGCTCTCTGACAACGATGTCAGAGAGGCGGACGGCATCATCATCGCCGCGGACAAGGAGGTCGACCGCGAACGCTTCGCCGGCAAGCGGGTCCTGTCCACCGGTGTCGCGGACGGCATCCACAAGCCGGAAGAGCTGATCGAGCGCGTGCAGAGCGCGCCCGTGCAGACCGGGACGGCCGCGCCGGCCGGCGGCGGTGGCGCGGCCGGCGGGCGGGAGCGCAGCGTCGCCTACAAGGCGCTGATGAACGGCGTCTCGCACATGATCCCGTTCGTGGTGGTGGGCGGTCTGCTGCTCGCCGTCTCGATCGCGCTGGGCGGACACACCACGCCCAAGGGCATCGAGTTCGACAAGGATTCGTTCTGGTTCTATGTCAACTCGCTGGGCGGCCTCGGCTTCAAGCTGATGCTGCCGATCTTCTCCGGCTACATCGCCTACGCCCTCGGTGACCGGCCCGCCCTCGTGCCGGGCATGATCGGCGGATTCCTCGCGGCCGATGCCGTGAACATCTACGGGGCGGATGCCAACGCGGGCTTCCTGGGTGCGATCGCGACCGGATTCCTCGCGGGCTATCTGGTCGTGTGGATCAAGAAGGTCAAGGTTCCGAAGTTCGTCCAGCCGATCATGCCGATCATCGTGATCCCGATCCTGTCGACGGTGGCGCTCGGCCTGTTCTACATCTACGTCATCGGTCAGCCGATCTCCTGGGTCTTCACGCACCTGACCGACTGGCTGAACGGGATGACCGGCTCCAGCGCGATCGTGCTCGGCGCCCTGATCGGCCTCATGATCGCCTTCGACATGGGCGGCCCGGTCAACAAGACGGCCTTCCTCGTCGCGGTCGGCCTCATCGGCACCAACAACCACGTCATGGGCATGGCCGCGGCCGCGATCCCCGTCATGCCGCTCGGTCAGGGCCTGGCGACGCTGCTGCGCCGCAAGCTGTACACCGACCAGGAGCGGGAGACGGGCATCGCCGCCCTGTTCATGGGCTTCTTCGGCATCTCGGAAGGCGCCATCCCGTTCGCCGCCGCGCGGCCGGCGCAGGTCATCCCCGCGAACATGCTCGGCGGCGCCGTGGCCGGCGCGATCGCGGGCCTGGCCGGGGTCGAGGACTCGGTGCCGCACGGTGGGCCGATCGTCTCGCTGTTCGGGGCCGTCGGCGGGGTCGCCATGTTCTTCGTGGCGATCGCGGCGGGTGTGGTCGTCACGGCTGTGACCACGAACGCGCTGATCGACATCAAGGAGCGGAAGAACGGCGGGGCGGGCGCGCAGGTGCCCGTGTCCCCCGAGCCGGTCCTGGCGGGTGTGGGCGCGGGCGTCGGTGCCGGTGCCGGTGCCGCGGGGGCGGCCGTACGGGCTCAGGCGCAGGCCGCGCCCGCGGCTCCCGCTCCGGCCGACCGGCCGGAGGTCCTCTCCGGGTACCTGACCGAGCAGACCGTCAGGACGGAGCTGGCCTCGGACTCCAAGGAGGCCGCGATCCGCGAGATGGCGCAGATGCTGGCCGGCACCGGGAACGTCCGGGACGTGGACGAGCTCGTACGGGTGGCGCTCGCGCGGGAGGCCCAGGGCACGACCGGCCTCGGCGAGTCGATCGCGATCCCGCACGCCAAGACGGACGCGGTCCTGCGGCCGACGGTGGGCTTCGCCCGGTCCGACGCGGGCATCGAGTGGGGTGCGCTGGACGGGACGAAGGCCCGGCTGGTGTTCATGATCTCGGTGCCGGAGGCCGCGGCCGGGGACGAGCACCTGCGGATCCTGGCGCTGCTGTCGCGCAAGCTGATGGACGCCGGGTTCCGGGAGCGGCTCCAGACCGCGCCGGACGAACCGGCGATCCTGGACGTGCTGCGCGAGATCCGCTAGCCGCCCGATCCCTCCGCCGTTCCTTGGGGCCCCCGCCGCCCCGGTGGCCGGGGGCCCGACGGCGTTCCGTACGCTGCCCGCTGACGGAGCTTTGAGGGGACGGGCCGATGGAACGCAGGCGGGGCTGGCGGGGCCGCAGACGCGGTATCTGGGCAATCGGGCTGCTGGTGACCGGCGGACTGCTGGTACTCGGCGGGACGTTCTGGGGGACGGCCTGGATCCAGGACTCGGAAGTGGTCTACGACATGAAGACCGTCCCCAGCAGGAACATGAGGCCGACCTACGAGCCGGGGGACAGCGCCTGGTTCTCCGTGGGCACCGGCGGCGAGGATCTCGAGGTCTCGCGCGGGGACGTGGTGCTCGCCTCGGTTCCGGAGTGGCGGCCGGGCGGGCCCCTGCTGTCACGGGTGGTGGCGATCGGCGGCGACCGGATCGAGTACCGCCGGGGCGAGACGACGCTCAGGCTCAACGGGGAGCCGGTGGACGAGCCGTACATCCTGGAGCGGTCGCGGCCGTCGAGCGTGCCCTTCGACGTGACGGTGCCCAAGGGCCGGATCTTCCTGATGGGCGACAACCGCTGGGACTCCTTCGACTCTTCCCTGCACCCCGGGGCGGACCAGGGCACCCTCCCGTTGTCGGCGGTGATCGGCGAGGCGGTCCCGCGCCCGACCGATCTCGTGGTCGCGGGCGGGGCCGCCGTCGGCGGGATCCTCGTGTTCCTGGTCGGGGGCGGGCTGGGGATCGCCGCGCTGGTGGTGCGGCGGCGCAGGCCCGTGCCGTACGTGCAGCCCGTCTGGGGTGCCACGAGCGTCGAGCCGCCGCGCGGCGACCAGACGTAGGGACGGGGCAGTAACCGAAGGCCCCCGCGGGCTGCTGCTCGCGGGGGCCTTCCGGGTCTGCGGGGGCTACTTGGTCAGGTCCGCCGCCGGGCGGTAGATGTCCGGCTCCAGGTAGATCACGCGGGCAATCGGCACGGCCTCGCGGATGCGGGCCTCGGCGGCGTTGATCGCGTTCGCCACCTCGGTCGCCGTGTCGTCGTGCTGGACGGCGATCTTCGCGGCGACGAGGAGCTCCTCCGGGCCGAGGTGCAGGGTGCGCATGTGGATCACGCGGGTGACGGTGTCCCCGTCGACCACGGCGGCCTTGATCTTCTCGACCTCTTCGGTGCCCGCGGCCTCGCCGAGCAGCAGGGACTTGGTCTCCGCCGCCAGGATGACCGCGATGATGATCAGCAGGACGCCGATGCACAGGGTGCCGATGCCGTCCCAGACCCCGTCGCCCGTCAGCAGGGCGATGCCGACGCCCGCGAGGGCCAGGACCAGGCCGACGAGCGCGCCGAGGTCCTCCAGGAGGACCACGGGCAGCTCGGGGGCCTTGGCGCGCTTGATGTACTGGCGCCACGACAGCGAGCCGCGGGTCTCGTTCGACTCCTTGATGGCCGTACGGAAGGAGAAGGACTCGGCGATGATCGCGAAGAGCAGCACGCCGACCGGCCAGAACCACGCCTCGATCTCGTGCGGGTGCTTGATCTTTTCGTAGCCCTCGTAGATCGCGAACATGCCGCCGACCGTGAACAGCACGATGGAGACGAGGAAGGCGTAGATGTAGCGCTCGCGCCCGTACCCGAAGGGGTGTTGCGGCGTTGCCTCGCGCTGGGCCTTCTTCCCGCCGAGGAGCAGCAGGCCCTGGTTCCCGGAGTCCGCCAGCGAGTGGACGCTTTCCGCGAGCATCGACGAGGAGCCGCTGAAGAGGAACGCCACGAATTTGGCTACAGCGATGGCGAGGTTGGCGGCGAGTGCCGCCACGATCGCCTTGGTACCGCCCGACGCGCTCATGGGTGCAGGGTGTCCTTCCTAGCCACTGACTACCGGCCGCACATTGTTGCAGCCGCCACCGCGGACGCTACGTCAGACCACCACGGTCGCGCGGAAAACGGTGCCGGTACCGGACAGTTCGGCCTTTTCGCCCGCTCGTACCCAGACCGACTCGCCGGGGGCCAGGGCCAGTTCGCCGAGCCGGGGTGAACCCGCGGTGCACAGGAGGATCTGCGGGGTGTCCGCGGGGAGCGCCCGGGGGGCGGCGCCCGCGGGGAGGACGAACCGGGAGAGCCGGAAGTCGTCGACGGGGGCCTCGTAGACCTCCTCGCCGTCGCCCTCGGGGCGCAGTACGTGCGGGTCGCCCGGCTCGAACTTCACGACCTTCAGCAGCTCGGGCACGTCCACGTGTTTGGGGGTGAGGCCGGCGCGCAGCACGTTGTCGGAGTTGGCCAGCAGTTCGACGCCGAGGCCGTGGATGTAGGCGTGCGGGATGCCCGAGCCGAGGAACACCGCCTCGCCGGGCTGGAGTCGGAAGTGGTTGAGCAGCATGGCCGCGATGACCCCCGGGTCGCCCGGGAAGTCGTGGACGAGGGAGGCGTACGGGGCGTACGGGCCGCCCAGGCGCTCGGCGGCGGCCGCGGCCTCGGTGACGGTGTGGGCCATCTCCTCGCGGTCCGCGGTCAGTACGGCGGTGAGCACCTCGCGCAGCGCCGCGTCCTCGGGGTGGGCGCGCAGCAGGTCGGCGTACGGCTTGAGGGAGCGCACGCCCAGGCCCTCGATCAGATCGGCGGCCTGCTCCGGCGGGCGGAAGCCGCACAGTCCGTCGAACGGGGTGAGCGCGCAGAGCATCTCGGGCTTGTGGTGGGGGTCCTTGTAGTTGCGGTGGCTCGCGTCGACGGGGACCCCGCGGCGTTCCTCGTCCTCGAATCCCGCCGCGGCCTGGGCCGGGTCGGGGTGGACCTGGAGGGAGAGGGGCGCGCCGGCGGCGAGGATCTTGAAGAGGAAGGGCAGCCGGACGCCGAACTTGGCGACGGTGGCGGCGCCCAGTTCGCCCTCGGGGTCGGCGGCGATGACGTCCGAGAGGGCCGTCTCACCGGAACCGCGGTCGATGCGGGAAGGAGCGCCCGGGTGGGCTCCCATCCACACCTCGGCCTGGGGTTCACCGGTGGGTTCGACGCCGAGCAGCTTCGCGATGGCGGTGGTCGATCCCCAGGCATAGGGGCGAATGGTGTTGGTCAGGCGGTCCATCGTCGTCTTCCTGGATAGCGCCGGGCACGGGGGTGTACCTCAGCTGTTTCCCCCGGAGGCCAACGCCAGGTAGGCGGTGGCGAAATCCGTGACGGCCAGGAGTTCGGCGAGCTGTTCCAGCTCGACTCCCTCCTCCGGTTCGAGCTCGCTGATGGCCGTGTCGTGGCTGAGGGCGAGCTCGCGCGCGGCGGGGGCGGCGGTCAGGCCGCCCGTCGGCCGGTCACGCAGCAGGACGACGCGGGCGCGCAGAGCCTGGGGCTCTTCGACCCGGTCACGGAAGAAGTCTTCCGGATCGGCACCGGCTGCGAACGAGCCGGCGAGCAGGACGCCGTGGGCGGGGAGCGCCTCGGGGAGCGCGGCGGCCAGTGCGGGGCGGCCGGCGAGCTCGGCGAGGGTGGCGGCGAAGCGGCGGCCTGCGGGGCCGGCGCCTTCGCCCTCGCTCCAGATGAGCGGGAGGGAGTCGGCCAGTTCGGCCGCGAGGGTCTTGGCGGGGTTGGAGTAGGTGGCGATGGCGGGACCGCAGCGCTCGGCGGTGCGGTCGAGCCGGTCGGCGACGAGCTGGAGGGTGTCGGGGGCGGCGGTGATCAGGCCGACCTTGTCGAGGAGCAGGAGGAGGGGCGTCAGCAGGGCCCACAGGGCTCCCGGTCCGGCCGCGGCGGACTCGTCGTACTCCTGGTACGGGGCCTTGGCCATCGGTACGAGGAGCCCGTGCGCGCCGTCCACCGCCTCGCTCAGCGGTGAGCGTTCGGGGGCGACGGCGACGACGGTGCAGCCGCGCCGGTAGGCCTGTTCGGCGAGGACGCCGAGGCCGGGTTCGGTGCCGTCGGTGGTGGCGATGAGCAGCAGGTCGACGGGGCCGGCCCAGCCGGGCAGGGCCCAGCGCAGGGCGCCGGCGGCGTGTGCGACGCCGGTGGGGTGCAGGCGGGTGACGGGTGCGGAGGCTCCGGCGAGGGCGCCCAGCAGGTCGGCGACGCCGGTGGCGGCGGTGCCGGGGCCCGCGATCAGGACGGCGCGGGGGCGGCCGTCGGGGCGCAGGTCGCCGAGGCCCGCTTCGGCCGCGTGCCGGGCCGCGGTGCGGACTCTGGCGCCGGCCTCGGCGGCACCTCGAAGAAGGCCCCGCCGGTCGGCGCGGGCGAGATCGTCCGGCGCGTCGAGGAGCGACTCGTCGAGCATGGCGGCCTCCGGCTGTTGTGTGACGGAACCAGTCTGCGTCTGCGCTGCGCTGCTTGTGCCGCGGATCAGGCGGGGCGGCGGGCCTCGTCCACGAGGAGTACCGGGATGCCGTCACGGACCGGGTAGGCGAGGCCGCAGTCCTGGCCGGTGCAGATCAGCTCGGGGGTCGTCTCGTCGGCCGACTTGTCCTCGAGGGGCGCGTGGCAGGCGGGGCAGGCGAGGATCTCCAGCAGACCGGCTTCGAGCGGCATGGGGCGGGTTCCCTTCGGGGGTGCGGGTGGGGCGTGGTCAGCGTACCGCCGAGTCACCTCCGGTGCCGAGTCACCGCCGGTGTGGCCTGCGGGGTCTTGGTGCGGGGCCGTTGGCCGGGCCCCGCGCCGGGGAACCCGGCTCCGCCGGGCACCGGGCTCCGCCCGGACCCGCGCCTCAAACGCCGGCGGGGCTGGATTTGCCCCGGCTGAGGGGCAACGTGCCGCTCACCGATCGGTGCTCCGGCCCCGACGGCGCACCTCAAACGCCGACGGGGCTGGGATCGCCCCGCATGAGGGGCAACCTGCGGCTCACCGATCGGGGCTACGCCCCGCACCCCCGCGCCTCAAACGCCGGCAAGGCTGGGATCGCCCCGCATGAAGGGCGACGCGCCGCTCACCGATCGGGGCTCCGCCCCCGACCCCGCGCCTCAAACGCCGGGAAGGCTGGGATCGCCCCGCATGAGGGGCGACGTGCCGCTCACCGATCGGGGCTCCGCCCCGGACCCCCCGCCTCAAACGCCGGCGGGGCTGGATTTGCCCCGCTGCGGTTCAGGGATCGGGGCTGGGTTGCGGCCCAGCCCCGGTCCTCTGGATCAGCCGCGGATGAGGGTCAGGGCCTCGTCGCGGATCTTGGCCAGGGTCGCCTCGTCCCGGGCCTCCACGTTCAGGCGCAGCAGGGGCTCGGTGTTGGAGGCGCGGACGTTGAACCACCAGTCCTCACCCGTCACGGTCAGGCCGTCGAGCTCGTCCAGCGTGACGTCCTCACGGCCCCCGAAGGCGGCCTTGACCGCGGCCAGGCGGGCCCCCTGGTCCGCGACCGTCGAGTTGATCTCCCCCGACCCCGCGTAACGGTCGTAGGAGGCCACCAGCGCGGACAGCGGGCCGTCCTGCCCGCCAAGGGCCGCCAGCACGTGCAGCGCGGCCAGCATGCCCGTGTCCGCGTTCCAGAAGTCCTTGAAGTAGTAGTGCGCCGAGTGCTCGCCACCGAAGATCGCACCCGTCTTCGCCATCTCCTCCTTGATGAAGGAGTGACCCACCCGGGTGCGGACCGGGGTGCCGCCGTGCTCCCTGACGACCTCCGGAACCGACCAGGAGGTGATCAGGTTGTGGATCACCGTGCCCGACCCGCCGTTGCGGGCCAGCTCACGGGCCGCGACCAGCGCCGTGATCGCCGACGGGGACACACCCTCACCGCGTTCGTCCACGATGAAGCAGCGGTCCGCGTCACCGTCGAACGCGATCCCCAGGTCCGCACCCTCGGCGATCACCCGGGCCTGGAGGTCCACGATGTTCTTCGGGTCCAGCGGGTTCGCCTCGTGGTTGGGGAACGTGCCGTCCAGCTCGAAGTACATCGGCACCACGTCCAGCGGCAGGCCCTCGAAGACCGTGGGAACCGTGTGACCGCCCATCCCGTTGCCCGCGTCCACCACCACCTTCAGCGGGCGGATCGCCGACAGGTCCACCAGCGACTTCAGGTGCGCGGCGTAGCCGGTGAGGGTGTCCTGCTCCGTGACCGTGCCCGCAGTCGTGCCCTCCGGGATCGCCGGGGCGCCCTCCTGCGACCACTTCTCCACCAGCTCGCGGATCTGCGACAGACCCGTGTCCTGGCCCACCGGGGCGGCACCCGCCCGGCACAGCTTGATGCCGTTGTACTGGGCCGGATTGTGCGACGCCGTGAACATCGCACCCGGCAAGTCGAGGGACCCCGACGCGTAGTACAGCTGGTCCGTCGAACACAGGCCGATCAGCGTCACATCCACCCCACGCGCCGCCGCACCCCGCGCGAACGCCGCCGACAGGCCAGGGGACGAGGGACGCATGTCATGACCCACCACGATCGCCGCGGCACCCGTGACCTCGACGAAAGCCGCACCGAACAGCTCCGCCAACGACTCGTCCCACTCGTCCGGCACGACACCACGCACGTCATACGCCTTGACGATGTTCGAAAGATCTGCGGCCACTGCCTGCCCTCCTGAGGGTTCTGTCCGGTCCGGTCAACCTACCGTGTACCCGGAGCGGCGCCTCAGATGAACCGGGCGTCAGGAATCGGGCGATCTCAGGACGCGCAGGTGTCCGCGGCGCGTCTCGCCGGTGGACGGGCCGCTCTGCCCGGATCCGCCCGCCTCCGCCGCGCGCTCGGGCGGGCGGGCCGCCTCGCGGACCGCGTTGGCGAGGGCTTCGAGGTCGTCGCCGCTGGGGCGCGACGGGGCGGACCCGTCGGAGAGGCGGACGACGTCCCAGCCGCGCGGGGCGGTCAGGCGTTCCGAGTGCTCGGCACACAGGTCGTAGCAGTGGGGTTCCGCGTAGGTGGCGAGCGGGCCGAGGACTGCGGTCGAATCGGCGTAGACGTACGTCAGTGTCGCGACGGCAGGGCGGCCGCACGCGGTGCGCGAACAGCGACGTACAAGGCTCACGACGTTGGACGGTACCGCACTCTTGACCGGGCCGCGACGACTCTCCTGCCGCTCACTCCCCCGTGTCGTCGTGAGGGCTACCCTGCGGGGGTGACCGACAGCCCCCTGCCTCCCCGCCCCGCCGAGCCCCCCGTGGGGGCCACCGCCGAGCCGCGCCCGCGCCGCCGGGACCGGCACGGGCGCGGGATGCGCGGGCCGGTGGCGCCCCCGCAGGTGCCGCTGTCGGCGAGCCGGGCGGAGCTGTTCGGGGACCTCGTACGGGACTCCGTGGAGCGGCTGGAGCGGCGCTGGCCGCAGCTGGCCGAGGTGGAATTCCTGGTCGGTGACGTGCCGGGGCCGCCTGGCGGCCCTGACGGCGGCTGGAACGACGAGGCGGTGCCGTTGGGCGGGCTCCACGAGGCCCGCGACGGCCGGCCGGCCCGGATCGTGGTGTTCCGGCGGCCGGTGGAGATCCGGACGAAGTCCCGGGACGAGAAGGCGCTGCTCGTGCACGAGATCGTGGTGGAGCAGGTGGCGGAGTTGCTGGGGCTGTCCCCCGAGACCGTTGATCCGCGTTACGGGCAGGACTGAGCGGAGCCGCCGGCGCAACGGTGCCGCGCCGTCGCGCCGGCGCTGATCACTTCGTCAGGACCGAGAGGTCCTCGGTGGCCTTCGGGACCGCGACCGTGGAGTGGTCGTCGGAGAGGGTCTGGACGGTGAACATCGCGATGCCGTCGCTCGGGAGGGACAGGGTGCGGGCCGCGTGGACCGGGCCGCCGGAGAGGGTTTCCACGGTGAGGGCGTAGGAGCCCTTGGCGCCGGGCGGGGCGATGTCGACCTTCTGGGTCGTGCCCGCCTTCACCGTGACCTCCTGGGAGGCCGGTTCGCCGCCGCCGGTGCCGGGCGAGGCCGTCACCTTGACCTTGGCGTCCTTGTCGCCGGGGGCCGTGAGCGCCAGTACGGTCGCGTTCGCGTCGGGCCGGTTGTCGGCCACGGTGGCCCTGGTGCCGACGGGGCTTGCGGCGGGGACGAAGCCGAGGTCCTGCTTGGCGCCGCTGCCGCGGACCACGCGGACCGCGGCGACCACGGGCGTGGCCCGCTTGGGGTCCGCCGGGGTCAGGACCAGGGAGCCCTGTTCGCCGCGGGTCACGTCCTTGAGGTCGACGCTCGCGGTCATGCCGGCCTTGACGTGCAGCTGCTCGTTGTCCGCCGGGGTGATGGGGCCGCCCGGGCCGGCCAGCCGGATCTTCAGGTCCGCGTCCTCCTCGCCGGGTGCGAAGGCGACCAGGCGGACGGAGGTGGCGTCGGCCGGGATGCCGGGCAGGACCAGCGAGCCCGCCGGGTCCGCCGCGGCCGGCAGCCAGTCGGCGCCGACGCCCTCCTCGGCGGCCTGGACGGCGGCGCCGACCCGGCCGGCGCGGGTGGTGACGTGGGCGGTGGCGTCGGTGAGCTGCGTCCCCGGGATGAGGGAGGACAGGAGGACGGCCTTGCTGGACTTGGGGTCGATCCGGATGCCCTCGCCGGTGCCCGCCTCGGCCTTGGCCAGCCCGTCGGGGCCGAAGAGCTTGATGTCGACGACGGCGGCGGCGTCGTCGGGGTTGGTGAGGTGGAGGTAGTCCTCGCGGCCCTTGGACGTGCCGACCGCCGGGAACCAGAAGTCGGTGCCGGGTGCGGTGCAGCCGACGCCGAGGAGGCCGCGGAACCGGCCGACGGAGACCTTGGTGGTCTGCTGTGCGGTCCAGCCGGGGGCGAGGATCCCGTCGGCGCTGCCCGTCAGCGCGGGGGCGTCGGCGCCGGAGGCGGTGGCTCCGACGGGCTTGCCGACCTCCTTGGGCTCCAGTACCGGCTTGGCCTCCTTGGTGGCGCCGAGCAGCCGGGCCGTGCCCTTGCCTTCGGCCGGGGCGGCCGCGCCGGGGGTGATGGCGGTGTAGGTGGTGTCCGCGATGTCCGAGGAGCTGGGCGCCGGGCACACGAGCAGGGACCGCTCCACCGGCATCCGGGAGGCGGCCGCGGCCTTGGCGTCGGCCGCCTTGCCCTCGGCGGAGGGTGCGGTGAGGGCCGCGATGCCGGTGAGGGCGGCGAGCGCCGTGGTCACGGCCGCCAGCGTCAGGGGTGCGCGCTGCTTCACTGCTGGGGGCTCCCGTCGGGACGCGGGTCGTACGGCTGGTACGGGTACGGGTACTGCTGCTGCTCGGGGTCGTGGACCGGCTGGTGCTGCTGCGGGTACTGCCCGCCCTGCTGGTCGTGGGCCGGGTAGGGGTCGTACTGCTCGTAGCCCTGGGGCTGCTGCGGCTCGTAGGCGTAGCCGCCCTGGTCGCCGTAGGCCTGGTAGGTGTACGTCTCCTCGCCGTAGGCGGGCTGCGCCGGGATCTCCGCGTACGGGTCGGCGGTCACCGCGGCCTCCACGGGTGCGGGGGCGGGCTCCGCCTCGGCGCGCAGCCGGCGGGCGCGGCGGCCCTCGCCGGCTTCGCCGGGGCCGGGCTGGGCGGGGATCGCGGCCTCTTCCTCGGGGAGGTCGTCGTCGAGCCGCTCGCGGCGGCCGGGGAGGGCCATCACGAGGAGGACCAGGGCGAGGAGGCCCTGGGTCCAGTGCCAGGCGGTCGTGACGAGGGAGTCCTCGTGGACGAGGTCGAGGCGGCCGCCGTCGGCGGGCAGTTCGAAGCCCTGGGCCCAGCCGTCGAGGGTCTTGGGCCTCAGGGGCTTGCCGTCGAGGGTGGCCTGCCAGCCGGAGTCGGCGCGGTCGGCGATGCGCAGGACGCGGCCCGCCTCGCCGGCCGGGATCTTGCCGTGGGCCTCCACGGGGCCGGCGGCGACCGGGATCGGGGCCTCGCCCTGCTTGCCGGAGACGATGACGGCGCGGGGCAGCCAGGGTTCGACGCCCCACAGGGCGGTGCCGTCCTGCTGGTGGCGGCGGCTGAGGCCGGGGGTGGCGTCGAGGACGCGGCGGATGTCCTCGGGGCCGCCGGGGCGGAACATGACGAAGCGGATGGCGTAGGCGCTGAGCTGGCTGGACTGGTCGGCGCCGGAGCCGGCGACGAGGTTGGAGACGACCTTGTCGAGGCGGGGGTCGCTGCCGGTGGCGGCGGCGGTCTCGGCGTCGCCGAGGCGGCCGCCGGAGCCGCGGACGAGGCTGTAGGAGACGGTGCCGGGCCGGTCCAGGGCGAGGATCAGGGTGCGGGTCTGGTTGTCGTCGCCGCCCGCGTCGGCGACGAAGGCGGGGACCTGTACGGGGTCGCGGCGCTGGAGCGGGCCGTCGGCGCCGGCGAGGAGCCAGGCGGCCGCGGCGAGCAGCGGTCCGGCCGCGGCGGCGAGGGCGATGAGCGCGGCCAGCGGCTGGCGCCAGCCGAAGCCGTGGGCGGCGAGCCGCTCCTTGGCGCCGTCCGCGCCGAGGACGGCGGCGGCCAGCAGGGTGAGCCCGTAGACGAGGGTGGCGGGGCCGGCCCAGGCACTGCGGTTGAGGAGGACGGCGAGGAGCAGCGCGGTCAGGGCCACGGCCCAGGCGGTGCGGACGGCGAACTGCCGTTCCGTGCGCAGCAGGGCGGCGAGGGCGGCGAGGACGATGCCGAGGAGGAGCAGGCCGCCGGTGGTGCCGGGGCCGCCGGGGCTGGTGCCGAGCAGGTCCAGGGCGGTGGCGGAGCCGGTTCCGTAGGGAAGTCCGGCCTCGTGCAGGAGGCGGCCGGGGTGGGTGAACAGGCCCAGCGACCAGGGGGCGAGGACGAGGAGGGGGACGGCGAGGGAGGCGAGCAGCCGCGGTCCGTACGTCTTCCACTGGGTGCGGCGCAGGACCAGCGCGGCGGTGCCGAGGACGGCGGCGAGCGGCCAGACGACGGGGGTGAAGGCGGTGGCCAGGGTGAGCAGGAGGGTGTACGTCCACACGGCGCGCCAGCCGGTGCGGTCCCCGTCGGTGCCGAGGGCGAAGGCGGCGACGGCGGAGCGGGCGATCAGCGGCAGCAGGACGGCGAGGACGGCGGTGCCGAGGCGGCCGCCGGCGAGGGCTCCGGTGACGGCGGGCAGGAAGGCGTAGGCGATGGCGGCCCAGGCGCGCAGCAGCCGGGACTCGACGAGCGGCCGGGAGGCGAAGTAGGCGGTGAGCCCGGCGAGCGGGACGGAGCCGACGAGCAGCAGGGTGAGGGCGGCCTGGGTGGAGCCGAAGAGCAGGGTGGCGAAGGCGCCGAGGACGGCGAGGTAGGGGGGTGCGGCGGCGGTGGAGCCGGTGGAGACGGCCTGCCAGCCGTCGGTGTAGGCGCGCCAGAGGTCGGGGCCGCTGTCGGGGGCGGGGAGCAGGGCGCCGCCCATGAGGGAGCCGCCGCCGATGAGGGCGCGGCAGGCGCCGAGGGAGAGGAGCAGGAGGAGGGCGAAGAGGACGGGGGCGGGGTTGCGGGCGATCCGCTTGAGGCGGGCGAAGCGCTCGGTCTCCTGGAAGTCCTCCTCGCCGGGGGCGGTGAGGATGCTGCCTCCGCCGTGCCGGCCGGCGGGCGCGGCGTCGGTGTCGCGGCCGTCGGCGAAGTAGCCGGCGAGCTGTTCGGCGTTGGCGCGCAGGGAGGCGCCGGGCGGCGGGAACAGGGGGCGCAGTTCGGCGGCGGGGACGGCGGGGCGCCGGCGGCGCTTGCGGGCGCCGAGGATGCGGCCGGGGCGGAGCAGGACGGCGAGGAGGCCGGTGATCTCGTCGACGGCCTGGCCGGGGGCCTTGCCGATGAGGTAGGCGAGGGTGCGGAGCACGGTGCCGAGCAGGACGCGCAGCAGCACGTAGGGCAGGGCGCGGCCGGAGCTGTTGGCGAGGATGGTGTAGACGGCGCCGGCCTTGTCGACGCGGTGGGGGCTGGCGCTCGTACGGCCGACGCAGTCGACGGTGCGGCGTTCGCGGGCGGCGGCCTCGGCGTGGCGCATGACGGCGTCGGGGGCGACGAGGACGCTGTGGCCTGCGCTCTGGGCGCGCCAGCAGAGGTCGACGTCGTCGCGCATGAGGGGCAGGCGGCGGTCGAATCCGCCGAGGGCGTCGTAGACGTCGCGGCGCACGAGCATGCCGGCGGTGGAGACGGAGAGGACGGGGCGGACCTGGTCGTGCTGGCCCTGGTCCTGTTCGCGTCTGTCGAGGCCGGTCCAGCGGCGGCCGCTGCGGGCGATGGTGACGCCGGCTTCGAGGAGCTGCTTCTTGTCGTACCAGCCGCGCAGTTTGGGGCCGATGACGGCGGCGTCGGGGTTCTCGTCGGCGACGCGCAGCAGTTCGGTGAGGGCGTCGGGTTCGGGGGCGCTGTCGTCGTGGAGGAGCCAGAGCCACTGGACGGGTTCGCCGTGGGGCAGCTCGGGGAGGTCGTACGCGTCGTCGCGCCAGGTGCGGCTGACGGGGTCCCAGCCGCTGGGGCGCTTGAGGTACGGGAGGTCCTCGGGGGTCAGGGTGCCGGCGGTGCGGGCGGCCTCGTCGACCGCGGTGCCGAAGCCGGTGCGGCGGGCGAGGTGCAGGACGCGGTCGTCGCCGAAGGCTTCGCCGAGGAGCCGCGCGGATTCGTCGGCGCTGCCGGTGTCGGCGGCGATGTGGTTCTGCGCGGGGCGTTCCTGGCCGAGGAGGCCGGCGAGTGTCCGGGGCAGCCAGCGGGCGCCGTCGTGGGCGACGAGGACCGCGGTGACGACGTGCCGGGGGAACTCGGGTGTGGCGGGGGCCTGGTGGGAGGCCGCCGACTGGCTGTGCAGGGACATCGCGCTACTGGCCCTCCGGCCTGGGGGTCCCTCCGGAACGGGGCCGGGGGGAGGGTCCGAGGGTGGTGCGCCCTCGGAGGCTGCTGGACAGCGCCCCACCCTAACGGCTGGAAAAGCGGCGGTCCGCCTCCAGCGGGGAAGGTGCAGGAGGCGGACCGTTTGCTCTGTGCGGTGCCGTGCGGGCCGTGCGGTTCGATATGTCGTGCGATGTGCGGTAGGTGCCCGGCGGGATGCTTCCGGGCGGTTTCAGACCGCTGCCTTTTTCAGCCGGCGGCGCTCGCGCTCGGACAGGCCGCCCCAGATGCCGAATCGCTCGTCGTTGGCGAGGGCGTACTCAAGGCATTCCGAGCGGACTTCGCAGGCGAGGCAGACCTTCTTGGCCTCGCGGGTGGAGCCGCCCTTCTCGGGAAAGAAGGACTCGGGGTCGGTCTGGGCGCACAGAGCGCGCTCCTGCCATCCGAGCTCCTCGTCCGCCTCCTCGACCAGCAGTTCCTGAAACAGCTCGGTCATGTGCGCCCCTCGCTCTGTCTGTGCGTCCCCGTGGTGATGTCGTTACTGATCGCTACGTAACGACACGAGTGAAATTACAAGTGCGTGGCTCCAGGGCAGTCAAGCCGAGATCTGCTATTGGGCCCCTTATTCACTCTGCGGAACCAAGCCTATGCAGAAAGTGTTCATATCGCCAAAAATCGTGACACATGCCACAGACACCACACGATGCCCGCCTTCACCCGTAATCGACGTGTCACTCAGAGGTGGGGTTGCGATCCGGCCAAAGAAGCGGCGTAGATCACATTCCGATCACGAGATGGCGCATTCGGGTTTAGACGGTGGCGAGTTGAGCCTGCACACAGCGCCACCTCCCCTGGCGCCGACTGCACAAACCTTTCTCCGCACACGGTAACCGGATGAGGTGAAACTTTTGCCTCAAACCGGACATTGGGTTGACAGTCCGGCCTTCGACCCGGTCTCCTTGTTCGCATGTCAGCGCCCGCAGCCACCACCCGGACCCCCATTCGTGGGTTCCTGTGCGCTGCCCAGGTTCGCTGTTGCTGTTGCAGCTGTTGATGCCTTCGGAGCCTCGGCTCCCCTGAGCTCCGGCCGCCCCCCACAGCAACCGCCAGCACGACTGACACCGTCGAGGTAACCCCCACGATGAACAGCACCACCGCAGCCGCCCCCGCGCCCAGCGCCGCCGTCGAGAGCGACCTCCAGATCGCGGGCGACATCCTCTCCGTCCAGCACCTCCTCCAGCCGGCCCGCGAACACCCGGCCACCGTCGCCGAATTCGTCGGCCTCGCCCGCTCCATCGCCGAGGACCGCGCCTCCTGGGAGCACCTCGTCCGCTACGACGCCACCACCCGCTGGTACCACCGGCTGCGCACCGGCCCCGGCTACGAGGTCTGGCTGCTCAGCTGGGTTCCCGGCCAGGGCAGCGGCCTGCACGACCACGGAGCCTCCTCCGGCGTGCTGACCGTCCTCGACGGCGAGCTCACCGAGCACACCCCGCGCGGACCCCTCACCCACCGCCCCGGCGCGCAGCGCGTCTTCGCCCCCGGCTACGCCCACGAGGTCGTCAACGACACCCTCGACGGCGCGGTCAGCCTGCACGTGTACTTCCCGGGCCTCACCGAGATGCCGATGCACAACTGCTCCCCGGCCCGCGCGGAGTCCGTACCGGCCTGACCCGTGCCGTCCGGCCTGACAGACTTCGGTGTATGCGCATTGTTGTTCTGGCCGGCGGTATAGGCGGCGCCCGGTTCCTCCGCGGACTCAAGTCGGCCGTGCCCGACGCTGACATCACGGTCATCGGCAACACCGGTGACGACATTCACCTGTTCGGGCTCAAGGTGTGCCCCGATCTGGACACGGTGATGTACACCCTCGGCGGTGGCATCAACGAGGCCCAGGGCTGGGGCCGCACCGACGAGTCCTTCACCGTCAAGGAGGAGCTGGCCGCCTACGGGGTCGGACCCACCTGGTTCGGACTCGGCGACCGCGACTTCGCCACCCACATCGTCCGCACGCAGATGCTCGGCGCGGGCTACCCGCTGAGCGCCGTCACCGAGGCCCTCTGCGACCGCTGGCAGCCCGGGGTCCGGCTGCTGCCCATGTCCGACGACCGGGTCGAGACCCACGTCGCCATCACCGAGGCCGGCACCGGCGAGCGCCGGGTCATCCACTTCCAGGAGTACTGGGTCCGGCTGCGCGCCTCGGTGGACGCGGAGGCCGTGGTCCCCGTCGGGGCCGAGCAGGCCAAGCCCGCGCCCGGCGTGCTGGAGGCCATCGCGGCCGCCGATGTGATCATCTTCCCGCCGTCCAACCCGGTGGTCTCCGTCGGCACGATCCTGTCCGTACCCGGCATCCGGGAGGCCGTCGCCGCCTCGCAGGCTCCGGTCGTGGGCCTCTCCCCCATCGTCGGGGGCGCACCCGTGCGCGGCATGGCCGACAAGGTGCTGGCCGCCGTCGGCGTCGAGTCCACGGCCGCCGCCGTCGCCCTGCACTACGGGACCGGGCTGCTCGACGGCTGGCTCGTGGACACCGCCGACGCGGACGCCGTCGCCGAGGTGGAGGCCGCCGGGATCACCTGCCGCGCGGTGCCGCTGATGATGACCGACCTGGAGGCGACCGCCGAGATGGCCCGGGCAGCGCTGGAGCTGGCCGAGGCGTCCCGGTGACGGCCGGGCACGCCTCTCCCGGGCACGGCCCCTCGTACGAGGTGCGGGCCGTCGACGGGATACCGGAGGTCGGGCCCGGCGACGACCTGGCGGAGCTGATCACGGCCGCCGCGCCCGATCTGCGGGACGGCGACGTCCTGCTCGTCACCTCGAAGATCGTCTCCAAGGCCGAGGGCCGGATCGTCGAGGCCGACTCGCGCGAGGAGGCGATCGACGCCGAGACCGTGCGGGTCGTCGCGCGCCGCGGTCCGCTGCGGATCGTCGAGAACCGGCAGGGCCTGGTGATGGCCGCCGCCGGGGTCGACGCCTCCAACACGGCCCCCGGAACGGTGCTGCTGCTGCCCGAGGACCCCGACGCCTCGGCCGCCGCCATCCGCGCGGGGGTGCGGGAGATCCTCGGGGTGGAGGTCGGCGTGGTCGTGACGGACACCTTCGGGCGGCCGTGGCGCACCGGACTCACCGACGTCGCGATCGGCGCGGCCGGCGTGCGGGTCCTCGACGACCTGCGCGGGGGCACGGACGCCCACGGCAACCCGCTGAGCGCGACGGTGGTCGCGACGGCCGACGAGCTGGCCTCCGCCGGCGACCTGGTCAAGGGCAAGGCGGCCGGCCGGCCGGTGGCCGTCGTACGCGGGCTGGGCCACCTGCTGGGCGAGGGCGCCTCGGCCCGGGACCTGGTGCGCTCACCGGCCGACGACATGTTCCGGCTGGGGACCTCGGAGGCGGTACGGGAAGCCGTGACGCAGCGCCGTACCGTACGGGCCTTCACCGACGAGCCGGTCGACCCCGGCGCGGTACGGCGGGCGGTGGCCGCGGCGGTGACCGCCCCGGCTCCGCACCACACGACGCCGTGGCGGTTCGTGCTGCTGGAGTCGGCGGCGTCCCGGCTGGAGCTGCTGGACGCGATGCGGGACGCGTGGGTCGCGGACCTGCGCCGCGACGGCAAGTCGGAGGAGTCGATCGCCAAACGGGTGCGGCGCGGGGAGGTGCTGCGGCGTGCGCCGTACCTGGTGGTGCCGTGTCTGGTGACGGACGGCGCGCACGACTACGGGCACGCGCGGCGGGACGCGGCGGAGCGGGAGATGTTCGTGGTCGCGATGGGCGCGGGCGTGCAGAACCTGCTGGTCGCGCTTGCCGGGGAGCGGCTGGGGTCGGCGTGGGTGTCCTCGACGATGTTCTGCCGGGACGTGGTGCGCAAGGTGCTGGGGCTGCCGGAGGAGTGGGACCCGATGGGGGCGGTGGCCGTCGGGCACCCGGCCGGGGTTCCGGCGGAGCGGGGGGCTCGGCCGGTGGAGGACTTCATCGAGGTGCGGTAGCGCTGCCGCTGCCGCTGCCGCTGCGGGAAGCTCTCCCTTCCCTTCCCGCCTTTTGCCGCTTCCCCGTCAGAAGCGGGCGATGTCCGTCTTCGGCATCTTCGGGGTGCGGCGGGGTGGGATGTGGCCCGCGAGGAGGATGAGGCGGGCGGCGCGGTGGCGCTGGCCGGCGTACGGGGCGAGGAGCTCCAGCATGACGGCGTCGTCGGCGTCGCGGTCGCCCGCGAGGGCGTAGCCGACGATGCCGGGGAGGTGCAGGTCGCCGGTGGTGACGGCGTCGGGGTCGCCGTTGCTGCGCTGGAGGGTCTCGGCGGAGGTCCACGGGCCGATGCCGGGGACGGCCTCCAGGCGGCGCACGGCCTCGGGCAGGGCCATGGCGGCCGCCTCCTCCAGGCGGTTCGCCACGCGGGCGGCGCGGATGATGGCGGCGGAGCGTTTGGCGTCGACGCCGGCCTTGTGCCAGTCCCAGGAGGGGATCATCGCCCAGGTGCGGGCGGTGGGCATGACGAGGAGGCGCAGGCCGAGGTCCTGCGGGCCGGGGGCCGGTTCGCCGTACTGGCGTACGAGGCGGCGCCAGGCGCGGTACGCCTCGTCGGTGGTCACCTTCTGCTCCAGGACGGTGGGGATCAGCGACTCCAGGACCAGCCCGGTGCGCGTGAGGCGCAGGCCGGGGCGGCGGCGGTGGCTGGCGTGCACGAGGCGGTGGCGGGGGACGAAGGCGGCGGGGTCGTCGTGGGCGCCGAGGAGTGCCGGGAGCTGTTCGAGGATCCAGTCGGCGCCGGGGCCCCAGGCCTCGGCGCCGATGTCGCTGTCGCTGCGGGACACGCGGAGGGTGGCGGGGCCCTGGGGGGTCTGGCTCGCCTTCCAGACGGAGCCGTCGGGGGTGGTGCGGAAGGTGGGGTCGGCGGGGCCGCGGCGGAGCGGGCCGAGCGTGAGCCCGAGGTCCACCGGGCCGTCGGGGGTCCAGCGTCGGGTCTTGGCCCCCGCCCCTGCCGGGCGGCCGGTGCCCGGGGGCACGTCGGTGCGGCCGCCTCGTACGGCGGTGGGGGTGAGGGGGTCGAAGCGGCCGGCCATGCGTCGAGGGTAGCTCTGGCGGCCGGGGTCTCGCGGGGCTCCGCCCCGCACCCCGCGCCTCAAACGCCGGCGAGGCTGGGGATGGCTCGGCCCGGGCCTGGCTTCGCGGGGCCGGGGCCGGGGTGGGGTGTCGTCCGGGACGGGCTTCGATGTTCGGCGCCCACTCCGGGGTTGCTTCGTCGAGCGGGGGCTTGCGC
>NZ_JBHUSC010000081.1:0-19014 GCF_042673805.1 Streptomyces sp. NPDC057010
GGAGCACCGGCCGGGGCTCCCGGCCGTTCTGGGTGCGGGGCCGGGAGGGGTGCGGGAGGATGGGGCAGTCCGGGTCCCGGCCCCAGGGAGGCAGCGTGCGATGGCTCCTGCGCATACCCGCGGCTCCGGCCCTCGCGCTGACGGTCACCGTGGCCGTGGCGGTGGGGGCGCTGTGGTGGTGGGCCGTGCTGAGGCTCGTCCTGGCGCCCGCGGAGTCCGGCCCCGTGGAGGGCGCGGTGGCCGTCGGCGGATGGGGGCTGGGGCTGCTGCCGGTGCACTGTGTTCCGGGGCCGAAGCGCAAGGCCCGGCGGGGGACGCCGGAAGCGGCGGAAGCGGCGGCCGGGGCGGACGCCGCCACGGCTACCAGGGCATCGACACTCCGCCGTTCGGGCGAAGGATCTGACCCGTCGTGAAGGACGAGGCGTCCGAGGCCAGGTAGAGCACGGCCTGGGCGATGTCCTCGGGTTCGCCGACCCGGCGCAGCGGGGACATCCGGACCATCATCGCCTCGGTCTGCTCCTGGACCTCGGGGGAGTGGCGGCCGGTCATCGGGGTGCGTATCCATCCGGGCGCGACGGCGTTGACGCGGATGCCCTTCGGGCCGGCCTCGGTGGCGAGCGTCTTGGTCAGCTGGACGACCGCGGCCTTCGCGGCGCTGTAGCAGAGCAGGCCGGGCTGGGCGGCGTCCACGGCGCCCGAGGCCATCGTGACGATGGAGCCGGGGCGGCCCGCCGCGATCATGGAGCGGGCGGCCTCCTGACAGGTGCGCAGGACGCCCTTGAAGTTGATGTCGAATACCCGGTCGAGGTCCTCGTCGGCGGTCTCCAGCACGCTGCTGGTGTGCATGACCCCGGCGATGGCGGCGGCGATGTCGAGCGGGCCCGCGGCCGCTACGGCGGCCCGCAGGGCGGTGCGGTCGGTGACGTCGAGGGGGTGGACGGTGGCGGCTCCGCCGGCCTTGGCGACGAGGGCGGCCGTCTCGGCGAGGCCCTGCGCGTCGCGGTCGGCGCAGTGCACGTGCGCGCCCGCTGCGGCGAGGAGGAGGGCGGTGGCGCGGCCGATGCCGCCGGCCGCGCCGGTGATCAGGGCGGTGCGCCCGGTGAGGTCGTACGGGGTCCTGGACGTGCCATGGGGTGTGCCATTGGGTGTGGGCATGCCGGGACCGTACGACTGGATCTGACGGAGCGTCAACTAGGGCGTAGGGCCCGGCTGGCAGCGGGGGCACCAGTACGTCGGGCGGCCGTCCTGCGGTGCCTCGCGGATGGCGGTGCCGCAGCGCAGGCAGGGGCGGTGGGCGCGGCCGTAGACGAAGAGGTCCTGGCCGGGGCGGCGGCTGCCGGTGGTGTTGCGCGGGCCGGGCCGGTCGCCGGTGTTCGCGGCGAGCAGGCGGTGCGCGGCGGCGGCCAGCCGGGGGAGGGTCGCCCCGGGGAGCGCGCCGACCGGGGTCCAGGGGGTGACCTGGGCCAGGAAGCAGAGCTCGGCCTTGTAGATGTTGCCGATCCCGGCGAGGTTGCGCTGGTCGAGCAGGGCCTCGCCCAGGGGGCGCTCGGGGGCGGCGAGGAGGTTGGCGGCGGCCCGGTCGGCGTCCCAGTCGGGGCCGAGGAGGTCGGGACCCAGGTGGCCCACGGCCCGGTCCTCGTCGGCGGTGCGGATCAGCTCCAGGACGGGGAGGCGGTAGCCGACGGCGGTGTGGTCGGCGGTGGCGAGGATCGCCCGGATCTCGTAGGCGGGGCCGCCGTGCCATTTCGCGCCCGCGGGGAAGACGTGCCAGGCGCCGTCCATGCGGAGGTGGCTGTGCAGGGTGAGGCCGCCCTCGAAGCGGGCCAGGAGGTGCTTGCCGCGGGGGGTGACGTCGAGGGTGGTCCGGCCGGTGAGGTCGGCGGTCGCGAAGCGCGGGACGCGCAGGTCGCTGCGGGTCAGGGGCTTGCCTGCCAGGGCGGCGTGCAGCCGGGTGGCCGCGCGCCGGACGCTGTCTCCTTCGGGCATGGCCCCATTGTCCGTCTGCCCTGGTGCCGGCGCGGCTAGGTCGTCCCTTTCGGATCTTGCCTCACCCGCGCCGCCCGGCACCGCACCTCGCCGCTTTGTCGAGGCACCCGAGTACGTCCAGTAATCGGGAGCCTCTCCGCCTTGCGATGCACGGCACCGGACGACGCGGGCTTAACCGGCAAGATCCGAAAGGGACGACCTAGCGCGGCGGCAGCAGGGCGTGGGTGAGGATGGCCAGGACCTCCTCGCGCGTCGGCGGCGTCGGAGCCGTCATGGCGTGCAGGCACAGGCCGGTCATCAGGGGCGGCACCATCGCGGCGGCGGCGGGGCCGAGGAGGGGCGTCATCACCTCCGTGCTCGCCCGGGCGGGCAGGCTCGCCGCCTCCCGCAGATCGGGGCGGCGCAGCGCGGCGACGTGGAGCTCGTACTCGACGACGGCCGAGGTGCGGCCCTCGCCCAGGCAGGCCATGACGCCGTCGGTCAGCGCCTCGGCGATCTGCTCCGGGGTGGCGTCGGCGTGGTCCGAGGCCCAGTCGCGCACGAAGGCGGCGAAGCGGTCGGCGGCCCGCTCCAGGGCGGCCCGGATCAGCGCCTCGCGGTCGGCGAAGTGGTAGGTCGTCGAGGAGAGCGACACGTCCGCACGTTCGGCGATGGCCCGGTGCGTCAGCCCCTCCAGCCCGCGCTCGGCGATCAGCTCCTCCGCCACCCGGGCGATCCGCTCGCGGCGGTTCGGGTCGTGCCTGCGCGTCCGCCGCCGGGGAGCGGCCTCCTCGTGAGTCTCTGCGTGCATGGGATCAGCCTCGCACAGAAACATTGGTACGGACGTCCGTACCAATGATACGGTGGAGAGGTCGTCAGGGGGTCGGGAAACACGAACGGAGCAACGCCATGAAGGTCGCAGTCCTCGGTACCGGTGGTGGAGGTCGCGCGCACGCGGTCCGGCTGCTGGAACTCGGTCACCAGGTGTACGTCGGCACCCGGGACTCCCAGGTCACCCTCGGCCGCACCGAGCCCGACTTCATGGGCATCGAACCCTTCGGGCAGTGGGTCGCCGACTATCCGGGCATCGAGCTCATGAACTTCGACGAGGCCGCGGCCTCGGGCGACTTCGTCATCAACGGGATCGACGGCGCCAACGCGGTGCGCGTGCTCAGCGGCATCGGCAGGCACCTCGCGGGCAAGACCCTGATGGACTACGCGGTCCCCTTCGTCTACAACCCCGAGCAGGCCCATCCCTGGCCCACCCCCTGGGGCGTGATGCCGGCTCTGGATCCCGTGGACCACGACAGCCTGGGAGAGCGGATCCAGCGCGCCCTGCCGGAGGTCAAGGTCGTCAAGGCCTGTGTCACCCAGGAGCAGGAGACCGTCGTCCGTCCGCAGGCCGTGGCCGGCGGCGACCACACGATGTTCATCGCAGGGGACCACGACGACGCCAAGGCGGAGGTCACCGAGCTCCTGCGGTCCTACGGCTGGCAGGACGTACTCGACCTCGGCCCGCTGGTCAGCTCCCGCGGCATGGAGATGTACTCCCACATGCACAGCGCCATCCAGTTCGCGCTCGGCGGCGCCCGTTTCGGGGTCAAGGTGATGCGCTGACGGGCGGTCCTGCCGGAACGGGCAGAGCCCCTGCGGCGGGGTGCCGTCGCAGGGGCTCGATGTGCGGGAAGGGCGCGGCCGGTGGGCCGCTCGGCGCTTCCGGGCGAGGGGCCTACTTCCAGGTGAGGGGCTTGCCGTTGCTCAGCGAGTTGTAGGGGTTGCCCCAGTACTGGGCTCCGACGACCTTCGTCTGTGCCGACGGGGCCAGGGCGATCGCGCAGCCGGTCGTCGTCTGGCCGTTCGTGAAGCCCTTCGGCAGCGCGTCGTCCTTGCACTTCTCGAACTTGCCGATGACCGACACGCCCTGCGCCTCGCTGCCGTCCGGGAGCAGGCCCTTCATGTGGCCGACCGCGGCGTACGACAGGTCCGTGGTGCCGACGTTCTTGACCGAGTAGCGGACGTAGTAGGGGATCATCCCCTTCACCTTGTCGCCCAGGTTGAGCGGGGCCAGGTCGGCCGGGTCGCCCTGCTCGACCGCGGTGACGGTGAGGCCGATCGTGCCCTTGGTCTTTCCGGACTCGAACGCTGCCGTGGCGGTCTCACCGATCTTGAAGGCCTGGCCCGGCTTGGCCGTGTCGGCAGCCCCGCCCGCGGGGGCCTCGCTGCTGTAGCCGCCGCCGGCCGAGGGGCTGGCCGGAGCCGCGCTCGGGCTGGCGGGAGCCGCGCCGCCGGCGCCGCCCGGGGCCGAGGCGGTCGGGGCCGCGGCGGGGTCCTCGTTGCCGTTCTTGCAGCCGGTCAGGGCAACGGTGCCGGCGACCGCGAGACCGACCGCGACCAGGGTGCTCTTGCGCATGCTGATGGTGCTCACTCTTCTTCCTCCCCATGACTGTGCATCGTCAACGCGACGCCTGTGATCATCTTGATAAGGGACGAATAAGTGTCCGTGCCAGCTCAGAGGGGGTCGGCGACAGTCCTGTGACATGCCCAAGACACGTGCGGCACAGTCGAGACCGGTCTGCCGCAGTCCGGAGCGCCGTCAGAGCCTCCGCCAGAACCGCCGTCAGGAGGCCAGTCAGGAGCGCAGGCGCAGGCCTCTCGGTGTGGCGTGGAAACCGGCCGACTCCAACGCGGGCCCGAGGGGGGACGTCAGGGAGGCGGCAGCGTTGATCCGCTCCACCGTGAGGGCCGGGAGGGTGCCCGCCCGGGAGGCGGCGGCGAGGGCCGCCACCGCCGCCGTCAACCGCGGATCCCCGGCGTCCGGCCAGGCCAGCAGGGTCTTGCCGCCCCGCTCCAGATACAGGGTGAGTTCTCCGTCGACCAGGACCACCAGGGAGCCCGCCTTCCGGCCCGGCTTGTGGGTGGCCCCGGCCGGGGGCTCCGGCCAGGGCAGCGCCGCGCCGTACGCGTTCGCCGGATCGGCGGCGGCGAGGACGACCGCCGCCAGCGGCGGCGGGGTCCGCTCGGCGGCCCGCAGCCGGTCCACCGCGCCGTCCATCGCGAACTGGGCCGCGCCCAGCCCCTCGACCACATAGCCCCGACGGGCCTGGCCGCTGTCCTCGAACGCCGACAGGACCCGGTAGACCGCGCTGAAGCCTCCTTCGATGCCCTCCGCGGCCACGGCGCCCCGCGTCACCACCCCGTGCCGGTCCAGCAGCGTCCGCGCCTGGGCGTGGGCCCGGTGCGTCGGGTCGGGCGCCTGCGCCGGCAGGACCGACCAACGGCCGGACACCGTGGGCGGGCCCGTCCGGGACACGGTCGCACCGAGCGTGCCGTACCGGCCGCGGGGGATCGTGCGCCGGGCACGGTGGGCGGTGGACCCCGCCGTCCGGCCCGAGCCGAGCAGCGACCGCAGCGGCGCCAGGGTGTCGTTGGTCAGCCGCCCCGACCAGGCCAGGTCCCAGAGCGCCTCAGCGAGGGCCAGGTCGGATGCCTCGGGGAGCCCGGCGCGGACGGAATCGGCGATCTGACGGAAGAACAGGCCGTACCCGCCCGCGAGGGCAGCCAGGACCGCCTGGTGCAGCGGGCTCTGCTCCAGCGGGTGCGGCGGGGGCAGCAGCAGCGGGGCCGCCTCCGCCAGGTAGAGGGAGACCCAGCCGTCCTTGCCCGGGAGGGCGCCGGCGCCCGCCCACACCACTTCGCCGGTGGTGGTCAGTTCGTCCAGCAGGGCCGGGGAGTACCCGCTGACCCGCGAGGGCAGGATCAGGCGTTCCAGCGCGGAGGCCGGGACCGGCGCGCCCTGGAGCTGCTCGACCGCCCGGGCCAGGCCGTCGATGCCGCGCAGGGCCCCGCCCAGGTGCTGCCACTGCGGGAGGAAGGTGGCCAGCGAGGCCGGCGGGACCGGTTCCAGTTCCTGGCGCAGCGCGGCCAGGGAGCGACGGCGGAGCCTGCGCAGCACCGCGGCGTCGCACCACTCCTGGCCGATGCCCGCCGGATGGAACTCGCCCTGGACCACCCGGCCGGCCGCCGCGAGCCGGTGCAGGGCGCCCTCGGTCACCGCCGCTCCCAGGCCGAAGCGGCCCGCCACGGCGGCCGTGGTGAACGGCCCGTGCGTACGGGCGTACCGGGCGAGGAGATCGCCCAGCGGATCCTTGACCGGCTCCGTGAAGGCCTCCGGGACACCCACCGGGAGCGCCGTGCCCAGCGCGTCCCGCAGCCGGCCCGCATCCTCGACCGCCGCCCAGTGGTCCGCGCCGCCGATCCGCACCCGGATGGTGCGTCGGGCCGAGGACAGCTCGCGCACCCAGGACGGATCGGCCCCGCGCTCGGCCAGCTCGGCATCCGTCAGCGGGCCCAGCAGCCGCAGCAGGTCCGCCACCGACTCGGCGTCCTTGGCCCGCCGGTCCTCGGTGAGCCACTGAAGCTCCCGCTCCAGCTCCTCCAGCACCTGCGCGTCGAGCAGTTCGCGCAGCTCCGCCTGGCCGAGCAGTTCGGCCAGCAGCCGGGAGTCCAGCGACAGCGCGGCCGCCCTGCGCTCGGCGAGGGGCGAGTCCCCCTCGTAGAGGAACTGGGCGACGTACCCGAAGAGCAGCGACCGTGCGAAGGGGGACGGTTCGGGGGTGGTGACCTCGACCATGCGGACCCGGCGCGCCTCGATGTCGCCCATCAGCTCCGTCAGGCCCGGTACGTCGAAGACGTCCTGGAGGCATTCCCGTACGGCTTCCAGGACGATCGGGAACGATCCGAACTCCGAGGCCACCTGGAGCAGTTGGGAAGCGCGCTGACGCTGCTGCCACAGGGGGGTGCGCTTGCCCGGACTGCGCCGGGGCAGCAGCAGGGCGCGGGCCGCGCACTCGCGGAACCGGGAGGCGAACAGCGCGGAGCCGCCGACCTGGTCGGTGACGATCTGGTTGACGTCGCCGTGGTCGAAGGCGACGTCGGCGGCGCCGAGCGGGGCCTGCTCGTCGTCGAACTCGAAGGACTGCGTGGCCGAGGGGTCGTGGTCCAGGAGGTCCATGCTCAGCAGGTCGGCGTCGGGGAGGCGGAGCACGATCCCGTCGTCGGCGTGCATCACCTGCGCGTCCATGCCGTACTTCTCGGCGAGGCGGGCGCCCAGTGCCAGCGCCCACGGGGCGTGCACCTGCGCGCCGAAGGGGGAGTGGACCACGACCCGCCAGTCGCCGAGCTCGTCGCGGAACCGCTCCACGACGATGGTCCGGTCGTCCGGCACGTGCCCGCAGGCCTCGCGCTGCTCCGCGAGGTACGCAAGGACGTTCTCGGCGGCCCAGGCGTCCAGGCCGGCCGCCAGCAGGCGCAGGCGGCCGTCCTCCTCGGTCAGGCCGCCGAGCTCGCGCAGGAACGCGCCGACCGCGCGGCCCAGTTCGAGGGGGCGGCCCAGCTGGTCGCCCTTCCAGAACGGCAGCCGCCCCGGTACTCCGGGCGCCGGGGTGACCAGCACGCGGTCGCGGGTGATGTCCTCGATCCGCCAGGAGGTGGTGCCGAGGGTGAAGACGTCCCCGACGCGGGACTCGTAGACCATCTCCTCATCCAGCTCGCCGACCCGGCCGCCGCCCTTCTTCGGGTCCGAGCCGGCGAGGAAGACGCCGAAGAGGCCCCGGTCCGGGATGGTGCCGCCGGAGGTGACCGCGAGGCGCTGGGCCCCCGGCCGGCCGGTGATCGTCCCGGCGACGCGGTCCCACACCACCCGGGGTCTGAGCTCGGCGAACGCGTCCGAGGGATAGCGGCCCGCCAGCATGTCGAGGACCGCCGTGAACGCCGACTCCGGCAGCGCCGCGAAGGGCGCCGCCCGGCGGACCAGGGCGAGGAGGTCCTCCAGCTGCCAGGTGTCCATGGCGGTCATCGCGACGAGCTGCTGCGCGAGGACGTCGAGGGGATTGGAGGGGATCCGCAGGGACTCGATCGAGCCGGTGCGCATCCGCTCGGTGACCACGGCGGCCTGCACCAGGTCGCCCCGGTACTTGGGGAAGACCACGCCGGTGGAGACCGCGCCCACCTGGTGTCCGGCGCGGCCCACGCGCTGGAGCCCGGAGGCCACCGAAGGCGGGGACTCCACCTGCACCACCAGGTCCACCGCGCCCATGTCGATGCCCAGTTCCAGGCTGGAGGTGGCGACCACGGCGGGCAGCCGGCCCGCCTTCAGATCCTCCTCGACCAGGGCCCGCTGCTCCTTGGACACCGAGCCGTGGTGCGCGCGGGCCAGCAGCGGCGGGGCGCCCTGGGCGGCGCCGGACTGGGCCATGATCTCGGCTGGGGGCGGTGCGCCCTCGGCCGGCCGCTCGCCCGTCGCCCGCTCGTACGCGATCTCGTTGAGCCGGTTGCACAGCCGCTCGGCGAGGCGGCGGGAGTTGGCGAACACGATCGTCGAGCGGTGGGCCTGGACCAGATCGACGATCCGCTCCTCCACATGCGGCCAGATGGACGGCTTGTCGCCGCCCTCCTTGCCCTCGGTGGCCGGGGAGCCGCCCAACTCGCCCATGTCCTGCACCGGGACGACCACCGACAGGTCGAACTCCTTGGCCGACGGCGGCTGGACGATCTCCACCTTGCCGCGCGGCGCCAGATACCGGGCCACCTCGTCCACCGGCCGGACCGTCGCCGACAGCCCGATCCGGCGCGCCGGGCGGGGCAGCAGCTCGTCCAGCCGCTCCAGGGACAGCGCGAGGTGCGCGCCGCGCTTGGTCCCCGCGACCGCGTGCACCTCGTCCAGGATCACCGTCTCGATCCCGGCCAGGGCTTCGCGGGCGGCCGAGGTCAGCATCAGGAACAGCGACTCGGGTGTGGTGATGAGGATGTCCGGCGGCCGGGTGGCCAGCGCCCGCCGCTCGGCCGGCGGGGTGTCCCCGGAGCGGATCCCGACCCGGATCTCCGGCTCGGGCAGCCCGAGGCGGACGGACTCCTGGCGGATGCCGGTCAGCGGGCTGCGGAGGTTGCGCTCCACATCCACGGCCAGGGCCTTCAGCGGCGACACGTACAGCACCCGGCAGCGCTTCCTCGGCTCGGCCGGCGGCGGGGTCGAGGCCAACTGGTCCAGGGCGGCGAGGAAGGCGGCCAGGGTCTTGCCCGAGCCGGTGGGCGCCACGACGAGCACGTCCGAACCCGCGCCGATCGCCCGCCAGGCGCCCTCCTGCGCGGAGGTGGGCCTGACGAAGGCCCCCGTGAACCAGGAGCGGGTCGCGGGGGAGAACGATTCGAGCGCGGAGCCGGACATGCCCCCATCCTGCACCCCGGCACTGACAACGGGCCGGACCTGCGAGAACGCCCGCGCCGGGAGGGGCGCAGAATGGGGGGATGGGGACGACGGGGAAGGACGGGGAGCGGCGCCCGGAGGGCCGCGAGGGCCGGGAGTGGGCCCGGCACTGGCAGTACCCCGAGCTGCCCGGGCTGGACCTGCTGCGCGCCCACTACGTCCGCCACACCTTCCCGCGCCACGCCCACGACGGATACGTCATCGCGGCCGTCACCGGCGGCATCGAGGAGATCGGGCTCCCCGGCGGCACGGTGCGGGCCGGCCCGGGCAGCGTGGTCCTGATCAACCCCGAGGTGGCGCACACCGCTCGCGCCGGGGTGCCCGAGGGCTGGGCTTACGCCACCCTCTACCCCTCCAGCGAGCTGATCACCGAGGTCGCCGCCGAGATCGGCACCCTGCGCGGCACCCCCGGCTTCACCGCCGACATGGTCGCCGACCCGCAGGGCTCCCGGGCGATCACCGAGGTCCACCGGGCCGCCGAGGCCGGGAACGCGCTGGCCGCCGACACGCTGCTGCGGGGCGTGGTGGCGCGGATGCTCAGCCGGCACGCGGGCCCGCTGCCCGCCCGTACGGTACGGCGCGCGGGCGCCGCCGACGCCGAGCGGGCCCGGGCCGTACTGGAGGGGCGGATGGCCGGACCGCCGTCGCTGGAACAGCTCGCGGCGGAACTGGGGACAAGCCCCTTCGCCCTGCTGCGGGCCTTCCGGGAGCGGTACGGGATGCCGCCGCACACCTGGCTGACCGACGCCCGGGTGCGCCGGGCCCGCCGGCTGCTCGACGCGGGCACCCCGCCCGCCGAGGCGGCCGTCGCCGTCGGCTTCACCGACCAGCCGCACCTGAACCGGCACTTCACCCGGATCGTGGGCGTGCCGCCGGGTGCGTACCGCATGGAACGGGGGACCGCGGCGCCGGGGGCGAGCCCCCGCCCGCGCGCAAGAACGTACAAGACCCGGCCACCGCGCCCTGCGTAGTTTCGGGGCGTGGGAGAACAACGGATGGTGATGCAGGAGACCCCCGAGGGGGTCGCCGTCGAGCGGCCGCGTGCCGCCGTCGTACGGGACGCGCTCGGGGTCGGGGTGGCCGTCGGGCTGTCCGGGTTCGCGTTCGGGGTGACCGCAGCGGGAGCGGGGATCAGCGTGCTCCAGGCCTGCGTGCTGAGCCTGCTCGTCTTCACCGGCGCCTCGCAGTTCGCGCTGGCCGGGGCGCTGGCCGCCGGCGGGAACCCGTTCACCGCCGCCGCCGGGGCCTTCTTCCTCGGGACGCGCAACGCCTTCTACGGGCTGCGGCTCTCGCAGCTGCTCGCCCTGCCGCGCGCCCTGCGGCCCCTCGCCGCGCACTGGGTCATCGACGAGACCACCGCCGTGGCGCTGGCGCAGCCCGGCCGGAAGTCGGCCCGCCTCGGGTTCGGCGTCACCGGGCTCAGCCTGTACGTGCTGTGGAACCTCACCACCCTGCTGGGCGCGCTCGGCGCCGAGGCCATCGGCGACACCTCCGCGTGGGGGCTGGACGCCGCCGGACCGGCCGTGTTCCTGGCCCTGCTCGCGCCGATGCTGAAGACAGCCACCGAGCGGGCCGTCGCCGCCCTCGCCCTCGTCCTCGGCCTCGGTTTCCTGCCCGTGCTGCCCGCCGGGGTGCCCGTACTGATCGCCGCGCTGGCCGCGCCGGCCGTGCTGTGGATGAAGGGACGCCGCTCGTGAACGTCTGGATCGCCATCGGGCTCACCGTCGTCGGCTGCTACGCCGTCAAGCTCGCCGGACTGCTCGTGCCCGCCGGGGCCCTGGAGCGGCCGCTGGTGCGCCGCCTCGCCGCCCTGCTGCCGGTCGCGCTGCTCGCCGCGCTCACCGCCCAGCAGACCTTCAGCACCGGGCACGCGCTCGTCCTCGACGCCCGCGCCGCCGGGCTCGCGGCGGCCGCCGTCGCCCTGCTGCTGCGGGCCCCGTTCCTGCTGGTCGTCGCGGCCGCCGTGGTCGTCACCGCGGGCGTACGGGCCCTGGGCGGCTAGCCGGCCCGAGCGGGCGGCCGTACGCCCGCAGCGTGAGCAGGGCCTCCAGGGTCGCGATCGGGCGCCGCTCCAGCGAGCTGCCCGGCGCCCAGGCCCGGCGGCGCACCGGCCAGCCGCCGTCCGCCTGCTGCTCGGCGGCCAGGAAGTCCAGCGAGCGGCGCAGCTCCTCGTCGGTGAACCAGCCGCGGGCCAGCGACTCCGGGCGCCGCGCGAAGTCGTGCGGGTACAGCTGCTCGCCCGGCGCGTAGCCCGGCGCGGGCGGGTAGGCGTGCCGCCGGCGCGGATCCAGCACCACGAGCCGCTGCTCGCGCACCAGCCGCCCCAGCCGGTCCGCGGCCGCCGCCGCGCGGGCCCGGTCGGGGGAGCCGTCGAGGAAGGCCACCGCGCTCTGGATCTCGTACGGATGCGAGCGGCGCAGGCTCTCGACCCGGTCCCAGCAGAAGTCCGTGGCCCGGAACAGCCAGGCGTGCCAGATCCGGTTGCGGTGCAGTACGCCGACGACCGGGCCCGTGGTCAGCAGCTCGCCCGGCGGATCGTCGAAGACCGGGTGGTAGGGGGCCGCGGGATAGCCGCGCGGGGCCGGGAACACCACCGGAAGCGCGCCGTCCGGCGTCGAGACCCGGGTCAGGTGGCGGCAGAGCCGCTCGATGCGCTGGCCGGCGCAGCGGCCCAGGCTGTCGAGGACGCGCAGGGCGTGCGCGGTGTGCAGGGGCTGGCTGAGCGGTCCGCGCAGATCCGGATCGAGCGCGTGCCCGTAGCCGCCGTCGCCGTTGAGGTAGGAGCACAGGGCGGTGTCGACCGCATCGGCGTCCCCGCCGAGGAAGTGGAACGCGAACCGCCGCTGCTCCAGCACGCGGGCCGTGAGCCAGATGAACTGCTCGGCGCGGGCCAGCGGGGCCGGGGCGGCCGACGAGGGGGCTTCGTCTCCAGGCATGCGAGAAACCGTAGGGCGCCGTGGCGCGGCGAGGGGGGACGAACGGGGCCGGTGCACTCTCCGGGGCGGGATACTGGGGTCATGCGGTTGACGATTTTCTGGGAGCGGATGGCGGAGCACTTCGGTGCGGCCTACGCGGACTCCTTCGCGCGGGACCACGTCATGACGGAGCTGGGCGGCCGGACCGTCCACCAGGCGCTGGACGCGGGCTGGGAGACCAAGGACGTGTGGCGGGCGGTGTGTTCGGCCATGGACGTACCGGCGTCGCTGCGCTGAGCTGCGCGGTTTTCACGGTACGGGCCGCCGGTGGGCCAGACTTGGCGGCGTGGCAGCGACTGATGAGACGACGGACCGGCCCGAAGCACCCCGGGGAACGGGGGAGACGACGCCGACCTGGCCGGTGGACCCGGCCCGTGCCGGCGGCCCGCCCGGAAGCGGCCGCCCGCCGGGCGGGGGCCGGGCGGAGGAGCGGATGCCCCCCTGGCTGCCGCGCGCCGTGGTGCTGGTCCTGGCCCTGGTCGCCTGCTTCCAGCTCGGCAGCTGGGCCTTTCACCAGCTGATCGGGCTGCTGATCAACATCCTGATCGCCTTCTTCCTCGCCCTCGCGATCGAACCGGCCGTCTCCCGGATGGCGGCCCGCGGGATGCGCCGCGGGCTCGCCACCTTCCTGGTGTTCCTCGGGGTGTTCATCGCTGGCGCCGGCTTCCTCACGCTGCTCGGCTCGATGCTGGCCGGGCAGATCGTCGAGATGGTGGAGGGCTTCCCGCGGTACCTCGACTCGGTGATCGACTCGATCAACCGCACCTTCCGCACCGACCTGTCCCGCCTGGACATCCAGGAGAGCCTGCTGCGCTCCGACTGGCTGCGCAAGTACGTGCAGAACAGCGCGGCCGGCGTGCTCGACGTGTCCGCCACCGTGCTCGGCGGCCTCTTCAAGCTGCTGACGATCACGCTGTTCTCGTTCTACTTCGCCGCCGACGGGCCGCGGCTGCGGCGCGCGCTGTGCTCCGTACTGCCGCCCTCGAAGCAGTCCGAGGTGTTGCGCGCCTGGGAGATCGCCGTCACCAAGACCGGCGGCTACCTCTACTCGCGCGGCCTGATGGCGCTCATCTCCGGGATCGCGCACTACATCGTGCTGGTGATCCTCGGAGTGCCGTACGCGCCCGCGCTCGCCGTGTGGGTGGGCCTGGTCTCCCAGTTCATCCCCACGATCGGCACCTATCTGGCGGGCGCGCTGCCGCTGCTGATCGCCTTCACCGTCAACCCCTGGTACGCGCTGTACGTCCTCGGGTTCGTGGTGATCTACCAGCAGTTCGAGAACTACGTCCTGCAGCCGAAGCTGACCTCGAAGACGGTGGACATCCACCCCGCGGTGGCCTTCGGCTCGGTCATCGCGGGCACCGCCCTGCTGGGCGCGGTCGGGGCGCTCGTCGCGATCCCGGCCGTCGCCACGCTGCAGGCGTTCCTCGGCGCGTACGTGAAGCGGTACGCGCTGACGGAGGACGCGGACGCCTCTACTCGGCGCCGTCCGCGCCGCCGAGTACGGCTGCCAAGGCTTCGGTGACGGTCGCCTCGGTGGCGGCCTTGTCCGCGCCGAGGCCGCTGAGCACGCCCTCGCCGTCCTCCAGCTCCAGGAGCGCGAGCAGGATGTGCTCGGTGCCGACGTAGCCGTGGCCCAGGCGCAGCGCCTCGCGGAAGGTCAGCTCCAGGGCCTTCTTGGCGTTGGCGTCGAAGGGGATCAGCGCGGGGAGCTCCGCGGCCGCCGGGGGCAGCGTGGCGGTCACGGCGGCGCGCACGTCGTCCGCCGCGACCCCCTGGGCGGCGAGCGCGAGCGCGGCGAGCCCCTCGGGCTCGGCCAGCAGGCCCAGGACCAGGTGGCCGGTGCCGATCTCGGTGCTGCCGGCGTTGCGGGCCTCGGCCTGCGAGGTCACGACGACGTTGCGGGCGCGGGGGGTGAAGCGGGCGAAGCCCGCGCTCGGGTCGAGACCGGCGTCGCCCTCCTTGTCGGCCTTGGGGACGAAGCGCTTCTGGGCGGCCTGGCGGGTGACGCCCATGCTCCGGCCGATGTCGGTCCAGGAGGCGCCGGAGCGGCGGGCCTGGTCGACGAAGTGCCCGATGAGGTGGTCCGCCACGTCGCCGAGGTGCTCGGCCGCGACCACGGCGCCGCTGAGCTGCTCCAGGCTGTCGCTGTGGGACTTCTTGATGGCCTCGATGAGGTCGTCGAGGCGTACCGGATTGGTCATGCGAACTGGTTCCACTGAAGGGTTCGTCATAGGTGCAACCGTAGGTTGACAGTCGAGAGGGTGTCAACCCGCGGTTGTCACTTCCGTCCCGCGCTCCCGGGTGAGGGTCCCGCGTGGCGCGCTTGACAGGGAAATCGAACATCCATTCTGATGAGTTATCCACAGCCGAACCGGTCGTGGAGGCGCATTGTCAGTGGCAGGCATTAGCGTCAATGGCGTGAAGCGATCGACTCAAGCAAACCGGGTGGAACCCATGGCAGGCACCGACCGCGAGAAGGCTCTCGACGCCGCGCTCGCACAGATTGAACGGCAATTCGGCAAGGGTGCGGTCATGCGCCTCGGCGACAAGCCGAACGACCCCATCGAGGTCATCCCCACCGGGTCGACCGCGCTGGACATCGCCCTCGGCGTCGGCGGGCTGCCCCGCGGCCGCGTGATCGAGGTGTACGGCCCGGAGTCCTCCGGTAAGACGACCCTGACCCTGCACGCCGTGGCCAACGCGCAGAAGGCCGGCGGCACCGTCGCCTTCGTGGACGCCGAGCACGCGCTCGACCCCGAGTACGCGAAGGCCCTCGGCGTCGACACCGACAACCTCATCCTGTCGCAGCCGGACACCGGCGAGCAGGCCCTGGAGATCGTGGACATGCTCGTCCGCTCCGGTGCCCTCGACCTGATCGTCATCGACTCCGTCGCGGCCCTCGTGCCGCGCGCCGAGATCGAGGGCGAGATGGGCGACTCGCACGTGGGTCTCCAGGCCCGTCTGATGAGCCAGGCGCTCCGGAAGATCACCGGTGCCCTCAACCAGTCCAAGACCACCGCGATCTTCATCAACCAGCTCCGCGAGAAGATCGGTGTGATGTTCGGCTCGCCGGAGACCACCACCGGTGGTCGCGCGCTGAAGTTCTACGCCTCGGTGCGCATCGACATCCGCCGCATCGAGACCCTCAAGGACGGCACGGAGGCGGTCGGCAACCGCACCCGCTGCAAGGTCGTGAAGAACAAGGTCGCCCCGCCCTTCAAGCAGGCCGAGTTCGACATCCTCTACGGCCAGGGCATCAGCCGCGAGGGCGGCCTGATCGACATGGGCGTGGAGCACGGCTTCATCCGCAAGGCCGGCGCCTGGTACACGTACGAGGGCGACCAGCTCGGCCAGGGCAAGGAGAACGCCCGCAACTTCCTCAAGGACAACCCGGATCTCGCCAACGAGATCGAGCGGAAGATCAAGGAGAAGCTGGGCGTGGGCGTGCGCAAGGACGCCGCGGACGGCGAGGCCGCCGACGCGCCGGCCGACGCCTCCGCCGCGGCCGTGCCCGCCCCGGCGACGAAGGCCAAGACGACGGCCAAGGCCGCCGTCGCCAAGAGCTGACCCGTGCGGGAGCAGGAAGGGGGCGGCGAGAGCCGGGGCGGCCGTGAAGGCCGCCCGGAACTGCCGCCCCAGAGCCCCGAGGAGCAGGCGCGGGCGATCTGCCTGCGCCTGCTCACCGGGAGCCCCCGCACCCGGCGCCAGCTCGCCGACGCCCTGCACAAGCGGGGCATCCCCGAGGAGGTGTCGCAACAGGTCCTCTCCCGGTACGAGGAGGTGGGCCTGATCGACGACGCCGCGTTCGCCGGAGCCTGGGTCGAGTCCCGGCACCGCGGCCGGGGCCTGGCCCGCCGGGCGCTCGCACAGGAGCTCCGGACCAAGGGGGTGCACGCCACCCTCGTGGCCGAAGCCCTGGAACAGCTCGACTCCGAGCAGGAGGAGCAGACCGCCCGGGAGCTCGTGGAGCGCAAGCTCCGCTCCACCCGGGGCCTGGACCGCGACAAGCGGATCCGGCGCCTCGCCGGGATGCTCGCCCGCAAGGGATACCCGGAGGGCATGGCCCTGCGGGTGGTGCGCCGCGCCCTGGAGTCCGAGGGCGACGACGCCGACGACCTCGGGTACCCGGGGGAGTGAGCCGGTGGCCCCGGGGTGGGGGTAGCCCCCGGGTGCGGACGCCGGGGTACGCCAATGTCAGGAGGCGGGCCCGGCGGCAGAGTTGACCGCATGATGCTGCGTTACGCCCTTCAGACCGTCAGGGACCGCAAAGCCGGTTTCCTCGGCGCCTTCGTCGCGCTCCTGTGCGCGGCCGCCCTCATCACCGCGTGCGGCACGCTCCTGGAAACGGGCCTCCGCGGAAAGATCGGCACCGAGCGCTATGCGGCCACGCCGGTCCTCGTCTCCGCCGACCAGAACGTCCACGAGACCACGGTCAAGCAGAAGAAGGGCAAGACGAAGGAGAAGCACAAGGCCAAGCCCGTCGCCGAACGGGCCTGGCTCCCGGCCGCCACCCTGGACACGGTGCGGTCCCTCCCCGGCGTCGAGCGGGCCGTGCCCGAACTCACCTTCCAGGCCGTCCCGCTGGTCAAGGCACCGGCGGGCGACGCGAAACCCTCGTACGGGCACGCCTGGACCTCCGCCGTCCTCACCCCCTTCACCCTCACCGAGGGCCACGCCCCCCAGGGCGGCGACGAGGTCGTCGTCGACCGGGCGCTGGCCGCCCGCGCGGGACTCACACCGGGCTCCGAGCTGACCGTGCAGTCCACCGGCGAGCCGAAGACCTACCGGGTGAGCGGGGTCGCCAAGACCGCCCGCGGCGACCTCGCCCAGCAGAGCGCGCTGTTCTTCGCCGACGCCGAGGCCCGGCGGCTCGCCGCCCGCGACGGGCAGATCAGCGCCATCGGCGTGCTGCCCGCCCCCGGAGTGGACCCCGGCCGGCTGGCCGGGCAGGTCGCGCAGGCCCTGAAGGGAACGACCGCGCAGGTCAGCACCGGTGACGAGCGCGGACCCGTGGAATTCCTCGACGCCGCCGGGGCCCGGATCAAGCTGGTCTCCATGGGCGGCGCGATGGGCGGCACCTCGCTGCTCGTCGCGATCCTCGTGGTCGTCGGCACCTTCGCCCTCTCCGTCCAGCAGCGCCACCGCGAACTCGCCCTGCTGCGGGCCGTCGCCGCCACGCCCCGGCAGTTGCGGCGCATGATCGGCCGGGAGGCGCTGCTCGTCGGCCTGGCCGGCGGGGTCGCCGGGGCGCTCGCCGGACTGCCGCTCGCCGCCTGGCTGTACGGGCGGTTCGTCGACAGCGGGATCGTCCCCACCGCCCTGGAGCGCACCGCCGGTGTCTTCCCGATGATCGCCGCCGTCGGCGCGAGCCTCCTCGGCGCCTGGGCCGCCGCGCGGATCACCGGGCGGCGGATCGCCCGGATCCGGCCCGCCGAGGCGCTCGCCGAAGCCGCGCTCGAAGGGCGCCGGCCCGCGTGGATCCGCAGCGTCCTCGGCGTGCTGCTGCTGGCCGGCGGGGCGGTCCTGGTCGTGGTGCTCGCCGGCCTGCGCACCGAGCCGGCGTCCACGCCGGTCACCTTCCTGGCCGTGGTGGTCCTGGCCGGAGCGGTCTCGCTGCTCGGTCCGCTGCTCGTACGGGCCGCCACCGCGCTGCTCGCCGGTCCGCTGCGGCTGGCCGGGGCGGGCGGGCACCTCGCCACCGCGAACCTGCGCGGCAACGCCGTCCGGATGGCCTCCGCCGTCACCCCGCTCGCGCTGCTGGTCGGCATGACCTGCACCGTGCTCTTCATCACCCCGACGCTCGGGGACGCCGCCAGGGCGCAGGCCCGGGACGGCGTCCGGGCCGGCTGGGTGCTGGCCGCTCAAGGGCCGGGCGTCACGGGGGAGGCCGCCGAGCGGATCCGCCGTACGCCCGGGGTCACGGCGGCCACCGAGATCGTGCACACGTCGGTACGGGTGGGCCTGACGAAGTACGGCGCGCAGGGCGTCACCCCGGCCGGGCTGAGCCGGACCTGGGACCCCGAGGTCACCGGTGGCAGCCTGGACGGCTTCGGGGAGGGCAGCGCGGCGGTGAGCGAACTCGCCGCCGAGCAGCTGGGGCTGAAGCCGGGGAGCCCGCTGAGGCTGACGCTGGGCGACGGCACCCCGGTGACGCTGACGGTCTCCGCCGTGTACGCGCGGGGGCTGGGCTTCGGCGATCTGACGCTGCCGCACCGGCTGGTGGCCGCGCACGTGGACAACCCCCTCTCCGGCAGCGTGCTGGTGGCGGCGGAGCCGGGGACCGGGCGGGAGCGGCTGGCCGCGGCGGTGCGGGAGTTCCCGGGGGTGGCGGTGCTGTCCGCGCGGGACGCGGACGAGGTGCGGGCGGAGCGGGTCGATGCGGGGGCGGAGATCAACCTGCTGGCGATGGGGCTGGTGCTGGCCTTCACGGCGATCGCGGTGGTCAACACGCTGGCCATGTCGACGGCCGAGCGGGTGCGGGAGTTCGGGATGCTGAGGCTGGCGGGCGCGAAGCGGAGGCAGGTGCTGCGGATGCTTCGTGCGGAGGCGGTGTCGGTGGTGCTGCTCGGGGTGGTGCTGGGGTCGGGGATCGCGCTGGCGGTGCTGACCGCATTCAGCGTCGGGATGACGGGGGCGGCGGCGCCGGCGGTCCTTCCGGTCGCCTACGCGGGAGTGGTGGGCCTGGCCGGACTGCTGGCCCTCCCGGCCACTGCCCTCCCGGGCCGGGTGGCGCTCCGGGTCCGGCCGGTGGACGTGGCCTCGTCCAAGGCCTGACCGGGCTGGGGGGCGGGGGGTGGGGACGGGGTGGGG
>NZ_JBHUSC010000082.1:0-18637 GCF_042673805.1 Streptomyces sp. NPDC057010
GCACCGGCCGGTTCCGCGCCGCTTCGGCGTTCTACGGGGATACAGGCCTATGGGCCTACGGGGCTGCGCCTATGACCAGGCCGCGACGAAGTAGCCCACGCCGTACGGCGCGTCCTCGTACAGCAGCCGCCCGTCGAGGCCCGCGCCCTCGGCGGCGGCGGCCAAGACCTGCCAGGGCGCTCGGCCCGCGGCCTGGAGTTCGGTGGCGAGCACGGGGTCGAGGGCGGCGAGGGCCGCGGTGTCGGCGGCGCCCAGCGCCCGGCCGGCGGCCGCGTCGAAGGCGGCGGCCCGCTCGTCGAGGTAACCGGGGGCCTTCAGGGTGCGGCAGGCGCTGCCGTCACCCAGGACCAGCATCGCCACCCGCTCGGCGGAGCCGGCGAGGTCGGTCCCGAGAAGCGCGCAGGCGGCCGGTTCGAGGTGGTCGGCGACGGCGACCCCGGCCAGCGGCGAGGCACCCCAGCGGGCCCGCTCCAGCAGCCAGGCGCCTACGGCCAGCGAGGTCGGCAGCGGGCCCTCGGCGGTGTCGGGGGCGGGCTCCTCGGGGCGGGGGCCGAGCGCCACGGTCAGATCCACGCCGAAGCCGGCGAAGGACCCGGGGGTGCCCTGGTCGTACCCGCCGCCCCGGGGCGCCGCCCCGACGACGACCAGCAGGTCGGGCCGGGCGGCGGCGAGCACGGCGATCGCGTCCGAGCAGGCGGTGCGGGCATCGCCCAGCTCGGCGGCGGCGCCCGCGGCGACCTCCGGCACGAGGAGCGGTGGGGCGGGGCAGACGGCGGCGGCTACGAGCATGATCCGCAGCCTAACGCCCGGCGCGACCTCGGCGGTGTCGTTCGGCCCGGCCGGTGCGGGGGCTCGCGGTGCGCGCCCCCGCCGGTGCGGCGCCGTGGCGCGAGCGGCCCCGGCTGCGCCGGGCTTTCCGGAGCTCCGCCCCGGACCCCGCGCCTCAAACGCCCGCGAGGCTGGATTCAGCCCTGCGGGGCCGCGCAGGCCGAGGTCGCGGCCGGGAGGGGAGCCGGGACGCCGAGGGTGGGGATGCCGAGCATGACGCCCGCGGGCTGGGCCGGGGCGGCGTTGCGCTTCTCCCAGGCGTCGCCGGCGCGGGTGCGGCGTACGGCCGTGGTCGGGCCCTCGGCCAGGAGGTGGTGCGGGGCCGCGTAGGTGATGTCCACCGTGACCACGTCGCCCGGGCGGACCTCCTCGTCGGGCTTCGTGAAGTGCACGAGGCGGTTGTCGGGGGCGCGGCCGGACAGGCGGTGCGTGGCGCCGTCCTTGCGGCCCTCGCCCTCCGCGACCATGACCTCCAGGGTGCGGCCGACCTGCTTCTTGTTCTCCTCCCAGGAGATCTCCTCCTGGAGGGCGACCAGGCGCATGTAGCGGTCCTGCACGACCTCCTTGGGGATCTGCCCCTCCATGTCCGCGGCGGGGGTACCGGGCCGCTTGGAGTACTGGAAGGTGAACGCGTTCGCGAAGCGCGCCTCGCGCACCACGTGCATCGTCTGCTGGAAGTCCTCCTCCGTCTCACCGGGGAAGCCCACGATGATGTCGGTGGAGATCGCGGCGTGCGGGATCGCGGCGCGGACCTTCTCGATGATGCCGAGGAACCGGTCCTGCCGGTAGGAGCGGCGCATCGCCTTCAGGATCGGGTCCGAACCGGACTGCAGCGGCATGTGCAGCTGCGGCATCACGTTCGGGGTCTCCGCCATCGCCGCGATCACGTCGTCCGTGAAGTCGCGCGGGTGCGGGGAGGTGAAGCGGACCCGCTCCAGGCCCTCGATCTGCCCACAGGCCCGCAGCAGCTTGGAGAAGGCCTCGCGGTCGCCCAGGTCGGAGCCGTACGCGTTCACGTTCTGGCCGAGCAGGGTGATCTCCGAGACGCCCTCGGCGACCAGGGCCTCCACCTCGGCGAGGATGTCGCCGGGCCGGCGGTCCTCCTCCTTGCCGCGCAGGGCCGGGACGATGCAGAACGTACAGGTGTTGTTGCAGCCGACGGAGATCGAGACCCAGGCGGCGTACGCGGACTCGCGGCGGGTCGGCAGCGTGGAGGGGAACGCCTCCAGCGACTCGGCGATCTCGACCTGCGCCTCTTCCTGGATGCGGGCGCGCTCCAGCAGCACGGGGAGCTTGCCGATGTTGTGCGTACCGAACACGACGTCGACCCACGGGGCCTTCTTGACGATCGTGTCGCGGTCCTTCTGCGCGAGGCAGCCGCCGACGGCGATCTGCATGCCGGGGCGCTTCGTCTTCATGGGGGCGAGGCGGCCGAGGTTGCCGTACAGCTTGTTGTCGGCGTTCTCGCGGACGGCGCACGTGTTGAAGACCACGACGTCGGCGTCGCCGTCGGACCCCTCGGGGGCCCGGACGTAGCCCGCGTCCTCCAGCAGACCGGAGAGTCGCTCGGAGTCGTGCACGTTCATCTGGCACCCGTAGGTGCGCACCTCGTATGTTCCCTTGACGTCCACTGCCGGGCTCCGGTCGCTGCTGCTGGTCATGGAACAAGGGTAGGCGGTGCCCGGAGGGCCTCCGGCCGGGCGGCCCGTGACAGGAGGGCGGGCGGGTGGCAGGATCGCGCCATGCCTCTCGTACCGCCCCGGATCAGCAGGCGCCATGCCCTGCGGGCCCTGGTGGCCGTACTCGTCGTACTCGGCGCCCTGGTGTGGTGGCTCAAGCCGTTCGGAAAGCCCGAACTCAAGGGTGAGCTGACCTTCAGCACGGGCGTGCGGACCGGGGTCTACCACCGCTACGGGCAGCTGCTGGAGATCGAGCTGCGGCGGGACATGCCCGGGGTGAAGGTGCGGCTGGAGACCAGCGAGGGCTCGCAGCAGAACCTCCAGCGGGTGGCCGCCGGGGAGGCCGACTTCACGGTGGCGACTGCGGACGCGGTGGCCAAGTACCGGCAGGACGGCAAGCCCGGCGCGACGGCGCTGCGCGGCTGCGCCCGGCTCTACGACGACTACGTGCAGCTGGTGGTGCCCGCCGGATCCCCCGTGCAGTCGGCGCGGGACCTGCGCGGCAAGCGGGTCGCGGTCGGCCAGCCGGGATCCGGGGTGCGGCTGATCTCGGAGCGGATGCTGACGGCGGCCCGGCTGGACCCGGCCCGGGACATCACCCCGGTGTCCATCGGCATCGACACCATGCCGCAGGAGCTGGAGGCGGGCCGCATCGACGCCTTCTTCTGGTCCGGGGGCCTGCCCACGAACGCGGTGCGCGAGCTGTCGGAGCGGTTCGAGATCCGGCTCGTGCAGCTCGGCGACCTGGTGGAGCACCTGCAGGGGACGGGGAGCCCGGCGCGCTACTACCGGGCGGCGGTGATGCCGCAGGACGCCTACGCCCGGGCCCGCAACACCAGCTCGGTGACGACCCTGGCGGTGCCGAACCTGCTGGTGACCACCGAGAAGACGGATCCCGAGCTGACCGAGCAGTTCACCCGGACCGTGATCCTCAGCCGCGACCGCATCGGGCACGAGGTGCACGCGGCGCAGCTGGTGGACCTGCGGACGGCGATCTACACCGACCCCCTCGACCTGCACGAGGGCGCGCGGAGCTACTACCGCTCGGTCAAGCCGTAGCGGCCCGCGGCAGCAGCATGGTGGCCGCCGCGGCGGCTCCGATCAGGCCCGCGTGCGTGCCCAGGGTCGCCGGGACCACCTGGAGCTCCTGCACGAAGGAGAGGGTGGCGTAGGCGGCGAGGTGCCGCCGGATCGGGGCGAAGAGCGTCTCTCCGGAGGCGGCGACGCCCCCGCCGATGACCGCGATGTCCGTCTCCACGAGGGTGGCGGTGGCCGCGATGGCGGCGGCCAGGGCCCGGCCCGCGCGGTCGAAGGCGGCCAGGGCGACCGGGTCGCCGGCCGCGGCGGCAGCGGCCACGCCGGCCGCGGTGGCGTCGCCCGCGGTGGCGTCGCCCGCGGGACCCGTGGCAGCCGCGCCGGCCGTGGACGGCGCCGGGGTCCAGCCCTGCGCCAGGGCCCAGCGGGCGATCGCCGTTCCGGAGGCGATGGACTCCACGCAGCCGCGGCCCCCGCACACGCACGGCTCACCGTCGAAGGCCACGCTGATGTGGCCGATGTGACCGGCGTTTCCCGTGGGACCGGGGTGGAGCTGGTTGTTCAGGATGAGGCCGCCGCCCACGCCCGTGGAGACGACCATGCACAGCGCGTTCGCGTGGCCCCGGGCCGCGCCCAGCCAGTGCTCGGCCGCGGTCATCGCCACCCCGTCGCCCACCAGCACGGTCGGCACCTGCGCCCCGCGCGCCGCGAGCTCGGCCGCGATCCGGGCCTGGACCGGGAACTGCCGCCACGCCCCGATGTTGACCGGGCTGACCGTGCCCCGGGAGGCGTCGACCGGGCCCGCGCTGCCGATCCCGCAGCGGACCGCCGAGGACCACAGCGGCGAGCCGGACAGGTCGGCGACGACCTCGGTGACCGCCGCCATCACGGCCTCCGGGTCCGTGCCGCGCGGGGTCGGGCGCCGCGTCGTGGCCGTCATCGTGCCGTCGGGGTGCACCAGCGCCCCGGCGATCTTCGTCCCGCCGATGTCGATCGCCACCGTCAGGCCTGCGGCCGAGGCGCCGGCGCGGGGGGTGGGGAAAGGGGCGGTGGGGGTGCTCACGGTGGCGGCTCCAGGAAGGGGTCAGGATTCAGTATGCGCCGCGCGGGGCGCCGGGCTCTCGCGATGGGCCGCGGGAGGCGCCGTGCTCTCGCGGGGCTCCAGCCGCGGCCGCTCGCTCTCCCGGACCCCGGGCTGCCCGCCCGCGAGGAGGGCGAGGAGTTCCCCGGCGGCGACCCGCCCGAAGCCGGCGGTGTCCCGGACGAGGGCGGTGAGCCGGGGGTGGGTGACCCGGCAGAGCGCGGAGTCGTCCCAGGCGACGATCGAGAGCCGGCCGGGCACGGGGATGCCCAGCTCGGCCGCGACCGCGCTGCCCGCGACGGCCATCACGTCGTTGTCGTAGACGAGGGCCGTGGGCGGCTGCGGCTCGGCGAGGACCCGTCGGGTGGCCGCCGCGCCCTCGGCGTCGGAGTAGTCGGTGACCACCGAGCGCACCCGGTCCGGGCCGAGCCCGCGCCGCGCGGCCTCGGTGCGCAGGGATTCCATCCGGCGGGCCGTGTGGGCGAGGCCGGGCAGCCCGGCGACGTGGACGATCCGGCGGTGGCCGAGCCCGTGCAGGTGGTCCAGGACCTCGGCCATGGCCCCGGCGTCGTCGGCCCGGACCGAGGAGAGGGACCCGGAAAGGGTCGATGCGGCAGGCGCCGCCGTGTTCGCGGTGGACCCGGCTTCGCCGACGGTGACCGCGGGCAGGGCCAGCTGCCCGAGGAGCTCCGGCCTGGGGTCCCGCGTCCGCGGGTCGACGACGATCACTCCGTCGACGCGCCGCTCGGCCCACCAGCGGCGGTAGAGGGCGCACTCGGCGTCGATGTCCTCGACGACCTGGAACAGCAGGGCGGTCCGGGCGGCGGAGAGCACCTCCTGTATGCCCGAGACGAGTTGGAGGAAGAAGGATTCGACGCCGAGCGTGTGCGCGGGCCGGGCGAGGACGAGGCCGACGGCTCCGGAGCGCTCCCCGGACAGGGCGCGGGCCGCGCTGTTGGGCTGCCAGCCGAGCTCCTCGGCGACGCGGCGGATCCGCGCCCGGGTGTCCTCGGAGACGCCGGGCCGGCCGTTGAGGGCGAAGGACACCGCGCTCTGCGAGACCCCGGCCCTGCGGGCGATGTCCTTGATGGTGGGTCTGCGCGCCATGGCCTGCCTCATCGATCCTTCGGGTCCGCGGTGACGAACGGCGATGGCCGGACCGTACGCGATCCTGCCCCGGCCGGTGGCCGGATCCCGAACTCCGCCCCGGCCCCGGGATTCCGGTGGACCGGTGAGGCGCTCCGGGGACGGATGGTCACGGGCGTGGCCGAAATACCGCTGCCCCTTTTCGCGGACTTCCTTGTGTCGCAGCCCGAACTAAACCGCATTAGCCGGATCGGCTTCAGCACCCACGACCCTTCTGTCAACGGGGCTGAAGCGCTTAAGTAGCGATCCCGCTGAACCCGAACGTGCGGAAATCGAGGCCCTGTTGACTTCCCCCCGCGGAGCGCGGCACGTTATGTGCGTCCGGCGAATTCCCTTGAACTCCGGGACCCTTCATGCACCACGCCCCCACCCCGCCCCGAACCCTCCGCTTCGGCGTCAACTACACGCCCGCCCGCGGCTGGTTCCACCACTGGCTGGACTTCGACCCCGACCAGGTCGGGGCCGACCTCGACTCGATCGCCGCACTCGGGCTGGACCACGTCCGCGTGTTCCCGCTGTGGCCGCTCTTCCAGCCCAACCGGACGCTGATCCGGCCGCGCGCGGTCGAGCAGCTCGTCGCCCTCGCCGACGCCGCCGCCGAGCGCGGGCTCGACGTCACCGTGGACGGGCTGCAGGGGCACGTGTCGAGCTTCGACTTCCTGCCCGCCTGGACCCGGACCTGGCACCGGCGCAGTCTCTTCACCGACCCTGACGTGGTCGCCGGGCAGGAGGAGTACCTGCGCACGCTGGCCGCCGCCCTCGCCGACCGGCCGAACTTCCTGGGCATGACGGTCGGCAACGAGATCAACCAGTTCTCCGACGCCCCCCACCCCGACCCCGACCGGATCACCCGGGAGCAGGCGGGCCGCTGGCTGGAGCGGATGCTCGCCGCCTGCGAGAAGGGCGCGCCGGGCCGGTTCCACCTGCACGCCGAGTACGACGCCGCCTGGTACCGCGACGGGCACCCCTTCACCGTGGCCCAGGCGGCCCGGCTGGGCGCGGCCACCGCCGTGCACTCCTGGGTGTTCAACGGCACCGCGCAGCGCCACGGCCCGGCGGGGACGGCGACCGAGCACCATGCCGCGTACCTGATCGAGCTCTCCAAGGCCTGGGCCCGCGACCCGCACCGCCCGGTCTGGCTCCAGGAGGTCGGGGCCCCCGCGCCGCTGATCCCGCCGGAGCGTGCGGCGCGGTTCACGGAGGCCACGGTGGCGGGCGCCATGGACTGCCCGGACCTGTGGGGCGTGACCTGGTGGTGCTCGCACGACGTGTCGCGGGAGCTCGCGGACTTCCCGGAGCTGGAGTACGGCCTCGGGCTGCTCACCAACGACCGCCGGGTCAAGCCGGCCGGCGCCGCCCTCGCGCGGATCGCCGGGGAGTGGCGGGGCCGCCCGCACCGACCGCCCGTACGGACCACCGCGCTGGCGGTGGACGTCGGCGGGGCCGAGGAGGCCCCGCGGCGCTCGGTGTGCGCCCCCGGCGGGGCGTTCTTCGAGGCCTGGGCGGCGCTCACCGAGCAGGGGGTGCGGCCGGCGGTGGTGCTGGCCGAGCTCGCCGAGGACCCCGCGCACCTGTCCGCGCGCGGCATCACCGAGGTGCTGCGCGTGCCCGACGTCACCTGATCCCGCAGAGGAGCCTCATGTCCGAGACCGCCGACGGCGTCGACCCTCGTACGTCCCCCTCCGACTCCCCCTTCGAGCCCGGCTCCGAGCCCGGCTCCGAGCCCGGCTCCTTACGCCCGACGAGGCGCGGGCTCCTCGCCGCCGGGGCCGGGGCCGGAGCCGCCGCCCTGCTCGGCGGCGCCCCCGCCCTGGCTCCGGCCGCCTCCGCGGCCCCGGCGGCCCCCGCGCGCGGCGCCACCCCGCCCGACCTGGCCCCGTACGCCTCGTACTGGTTCCCGGACTCCCTGCCGAAGGGCTCCCCCGGCCCCGGGATCGTGTGGCGCTCGCTCAGCCGGTGGACCCCCGAGAGCGACCCGGACCTCGCCCACAACACCGCCACCGTGCCCCTCGCACCGCGCTTCACCCCGGTGCCCGCGCATCCCGACGCCCGCGCCGGCCAGGCCCGGATCTCCTCCCTCGTCTCCTTCGGGCCCACGGCCGGGAATCCTTCGCAGGGCTCCCCCACCGCCGACCACTACGCGCTCACGCACTGGGCGTACATCGACGAGCTGGTGTTCTGGGGCGGCTCCTCGGGCGAGGGGATCGTGCTCGCCCCGAACGCGCCCGTGGTCGACGCCGCCCACCGCAACGGGGTGCGCGTCCTGGGCAACGTGTTCCTGCCGCCCGTGGCCTACGGCGGCGACCTCCAGTGGACCCGGGACCTGGTCCAGCGGGACTCCCTCGGCCGCTTCCCGATCGCCGGGAAACTCGCCCTGGTGGCGCGGACGTACGGCTTCGACGGCTGGTTCGTCAACGCCGAGACCGACGGCGGCGACAGCGGACTCGCCACCCGGATGCGGGAGTTCCTGCGCGCCCTGCGGGCGGCCGGCGAGCCGCACGGCCTGCGGATCACCTGGTACGACGCCATGAACTCCACCGGCCGGGTCGGCTGGCAGGGCGCGCTCAACGAGCTGAACCAGGAGTTCTTCGAGGACCGCCGCGGCCCGGTCGCCGACACCGTGTTCGTGGACTTCCGCTGGACGGCACGGACGCTCGCGGACTCGGGTGCGCTCGCGGAGCGGCTGGGCCGTTCCCGCCACGAACTGTGGGCGGCGGTGGACACGGAGGCGAACGGCTGGGATTCCACGGTCTCCTGGGACGCGATCCTCCCGCGCGGCGGCGACCACGTCGTCAGCTACGGCTTCTACCGGCCCGAGTGGACGCGCAACCACCTCACCGACCGCTCCCCGGGCGCCTTCCACCGAGCCGACGACCGGTTCTGGACGGGCGAGTCCCTCGATCCGTCCCGTCCGGCGCCCGGGTCCGCCTGGCGGGCCCCGGCCACGGCCGTCGCCGACCGGTCCACCGTCGCCTCGCTGCCGTTCGCCTGCGCGTTCAACACCGGGCACGGGGAGCGCTGGTACGAGGCGGGCGAGGTCACCTCCGACACCCCGTGGAACCACCTCGGGCTCCAGGACCGGCTCCCCGGCCGCCGCTGGGTCGTGGACACCGCCGGCGAACGGCCGGACGTGTCCCTGGACTTCGCGCGTGCCTGGCGCGGTGGCTCCAGCCTGCTCGTCTCCGGGCGGCTGACCGCCCCGGCCACGGTCGGGCTGCACTCCACGCGGCTGCCGCTGACCCGGTCGACGGTCCTGGAGCTGGTGCACGCCACCGAGTCGGGCCCGGTCACGGTGGAGGTGGGCGTGGCGCCCGCCGAGCCGGCGACCCCGGGCGCCCCCGTCCCGTACACCTGGCTGAAGGCGGACACCCCGGGCTCGGGGCGGGCCTGGCGCACGACGCGGTTCGGCCTGTCGGCACTGGCGGGGAAGACGGCGTACACCCTGGCCGTACGGATCAGGCGACGCGGGACGGGAGCCGTGGTGTGGCGGCTCGGCGCCCTGTCGGTACGCGACGACACCCCGCAGCGGCGGCCGGGTGCTCCGAGCGCCCTGACCGTGGACGCCGCGGCCCGGCAGGACGGCAGGGCCGCGCTCCGCCTGTCGTGGCACCGGGCGGCCGGGGTAGCCGGGCGGCCGCGCCACTACGAGGTGTCCCGCGTCCTGCCCGACGGCTCCCGCCGCTTCCTCGGCGGCACCTGCGGCACGGCCCTCTACGTGCCCGCGGTCGAACGCGCGGGCCGGGAACGGGCGGCCGTCCTCGAGGTCCGGGCCGTGGACGAGCTGTACGCGGTGTCGGCCGCGGCGCGCACCGCCTTCGGCTGGTCCTAGGAGGTGTGCGGGTCGGTGCGCGGCACGGCCACCGTCACCCGCAGTCCGTGCGGCGGGTTCGTCTCGTAGGAGAGGGACCCGCCGCCCGCGGCGAGCAGGGCGCGGGAGATCGACAGGCCGAGCCCGGAGCCCTTGATGTTCTGGTGCCGGCCGCTGCGCCAGAACCGGTCGCCGATGCGGAGCAGCTCCTCCTCGGTGAGGCCCGGGCCGCGGTCGGCGACGACCACCTGCACAGTGCTGCCGGCGGCCGAGACGGACACCTCGACCTCCTCACCCGTGGGGGTGAACTTGAGGGCGTTGTCGATGACGGCGTCGAGCGCACTGGACAGGGCGACGGGGTCGGCCCAGCCCGTGACGGCGGTCCGGCCCGTCCCGGTGAGCCGTACGCCCTTCTCCTCCGCGTAGGGCCGCCAGGCGGTGATCCGTTCGGCGGTCAGCGCCCCGATGTCGGTGAGGCTGATCTCGGCCGAGGCGTGCTCGGCCAGCGCCAGGTCCAGCAGGTCGTCCAGGACCTGGGTCAGGCGCTTGCCCTCGGCGCGCACGGAAGCGATCTCCTCGTTCCCCTCGGGCAGTTCGAGGGCGAGCAGCTCGATGCGCAGGAGCAGCGCGGCGAGCGGGTTGCGCAGCTGGTGGGAGGCGTCGGCGACGAACGCCCGCTGCTGCTCCAGTACCTCTTCGACGTTGTCGGCCATCTCGTTGAACGACCGGGCCAGACGCTGGAGTTCCGGGGGCCCGCCGGCGGCCGCCACGCGCGAGTTCATCCGGCCGGTGGCGATGCCGTGCGCGGCGGCGTCCAGGGTGCGTACGGGCTTGAGGACCCAGCTGGTGAGCCGCAGGGCGGCGCCGAAGGCGAGCAGCATGGCGGCCGCGAGCCCGGCCACGATGATCAGCCAGCCCCGCAGGATCCGGCTCCGCATCTGGTCGGTGGGCGATTCGGTGGCGACGACGGCGACCACGTCCCCATCGAGGACGACCGGGGAGGCGACGAGGAGCTTCCCACCGGTCTGCCACGGCCACACCTGGGCGGGGTCGTGGCTGCGCCGGCCCGCCAGTGCCTCCTCGAAGGCACGGCGGCCCTCGCCGGATTCGGGCAGCTGCCACCAGCCGGGGGCGCGGGCCATGGCGTTGTCGTCGCGCAGGAAGATGCCGACGCGGATGCCGTACAGCTCCTGGTAGCGGGCCAGTTCGAGCTGGAGGGTCTCGCGGCGCTCGTCGGCGCCGGTGGATCCGGAACCCTCGGCGTCGACGACGAACTGGGCGAGGGCGGCGAAGCGGGCGCTGTCGTCGATGCGGTCGACGACCACCCGCTGCTGCTGCCCGGCGGCCAGGCTCACGGCGAGCGGGAAGCCGAGGGCGAGCAGCACGCCCGCCATCAGGACGACGAGCAGGGGGAGCAGCCGGGCGCGCACGGCAGGGCCCCGCTAGGAGGCGGCCGGGGTGACGAGCCGGTAGCCCACCCCGCGGACGGTCTCGATGAGTGCGGGCATGCGCAGCTTGGAGCGCAGCGAGGCGACGTGGACCTCCAGGGTCCGCCCGGTCCCCTCCCAGCTGGTGCGCCACACCTCGCTGATGATCTGCTCGCGGCGGAAGACGACCCCGGGCCGCTGCGCGAGCAGGGCCAGCAGGTCGAACTCCTTGCGGGTGAGCGGTACGTCGGTGCCGTCCACGCTGACCCGGCGGGTGGGCAGCTCGATGGTGACGGGGCCGAGCCGGACCATGGCGGGGGCGCCGGTCCCGTTGGCGGCGGCTTCCTCGGAGGCGCCGGTGCGCCGGGCGACGGCGTGGATGCGGGCGAGGAGCTCACCGGTGTCGTAGGGCTTGACGACGTAGTCGTCGGCGCCCATGTTCAGGCCGTGGATCCGGGAGCGCACGTCGGCCCGGGCGGTCACCATGATGACGGGCGTCGCGGTGCGCTTGCGGATCTTGCCGCACACCTCGTAGCCGTCCTGGTCGGGCAGCCCGAGGTCGAGCAGGATCACCCCGTACGGAGTCACCGAGGGCGGGGCGCCCGCGGGCAGCAGCGCCTGGAGGGCCTCCTCGCCGTTGCGGGCATGGGTGACCTGGAAGCCGTGCCGCGCGAGGATCGCGGACAGGGCGGCGGCGACGTGGTCGTCGTCCTCGACGAGCAGCAGTCTCATGTCGTCCCCCTCTCCTCTTCTCCTCGTTTTTCGGACTCCGGCTTCGGATTCCGTACATCTCAGGGCCACCATGCATCCACGCCGATGCGGACTCCCACGTCAAGGGGGTTCCGGTCCGGCGCGCCTTCCGTTATCCACCCGGTACGACCACACGGCCCGACGGGGCCGTGGCGCGCACGGAGCGTATCGGGGTGAGGCCGGATCGTTATGCTCAATTCTCGCTCAGATGTAATGACGGTGTGCGCGCTTCGTCACTACTGTCCTCCCAACCGAGGAGGACGGAGCAAGAAGCCGATGAGCGGAGTATCAGTGACCAAGGACGTGCAGGACGCGGCCGGTGCCGCTGACGACCTGGTCGTACTGAGCAACGTCAACAAGCACTTCGGCGCGCTGCACGTGCTTCAGGACATCGATCTGAGCATTGCCCGCGGTGAGGTCGTCGTCGTGATCGGTCCCTCGGGATCGGGCAAGTCCACGCTGTGCAGGACCATCAACCGCCTGGAGACGATCGACTCGGGCACCATCACCCTCGACGGCAAGGAACTGCCCTCGGAGGGCAGGGAGCTGGCCCGGCTGCGCGCCGACGTCGGCATGGTCTTCCAGTCGTTCAACCTCTTCGCGCACAAGACGGTCCTCCAGAACGTCATGCTGGGCCAGCTCAAGGTCCGCGGGACGGACCAGGCGACCGCGCTGGAGAAGGCGAAGTCGCTGCTGGACCGGGTGGGCGTGGGCTCGCAGGCCGACAAGTACCCGGCGCAGCTCTCCGGCGGCCAGCAGCAGCGCGTGGCGATCGCCCGCGCGCTGGCCATGGAGCCGAAGGTGATGCTGTTCGACGAGCCGACCTCGGCGCTCGACCCGGAGATGATCAACGAGGTGCTGGAGGTCATGCAGCAGCTCGCCCGGGAGGGCATGACGATGGTGGTCGTCACGCACGAGATGGGCTTCGCCCGCTCCGCGGCCAACCGGGTTGTCTTCATGGCGGACGGGAAGATCGTCGAAGAGGCCGCGCCGGAGCAGTTCTTCAGCAACCCGCGCAGCGACCGCGCCAAGGACTTCCTGTCGAAGATCCTGCACCACTGAGGGTTCTGTCTGGTAGTCATCCGGTGGCGGATCACCGCCGGAACAGATCCTGATCGGCCGTGCACGCGCCGTGCGCGTCGCTGGTCGTTCAACTACGTCTCATCCGAGGGAAGTTCACATGAAGATCTCCAAGGCCGTTGCGGCCGCGGCCGCCGCCGTCGCACTCGCCCTGACCGCCACCGCCTGTGGCGGCAGCAGCGACAAGGGCGCTGGTGACGGCGGTGCCACCGGTGGCGCCAAGAACGACAAGATCGTCATCGGCATCAAGTTCGACCAGCCGGGTATGGGTCTCAAGACCCCCGACGGCAAGTTCACCGGCTTCGACGTCGACGTGGCGACGTACGTGGCCAAGGAGCTCGGCTACCAGCCCAACCAGATCGAGTTCAAGCAGGCCGTCAGCGCCGAGCGCGAGAACCTGATCTCGAACGGCGACGTGAAGCTGGTCGTCGCGACCTACACGATCAACGACAAGCGGAAGGCGAAGGTCGACTTCGCGGGCCCGTACTTCCTGGCCCACCAGGACCTGCTGGTCCGTGCCGACGACACCTCGATCACCAAGGCCGAGGACCTCAACAAGAAGAAGCTCTGCTCGGTCACCGGCTCCACGTCGGCGCAGAACGTCAAGACCAAGCTGGCCCCCGAGGCGGACCTGCAGGAGTTCCCGGGCTACTCCGAGTGCCTCACCGGCCTGGAGAACAAGGCCGTGGACGCGCTGACCACGGACGACTCGATCCTGGCCGGCTACGCCTCGCAGGACAAGAACAAGGGCAAGTTCAAGCTCGTCGGTCTGAAGCTGAGCAACGAGCCCTACGGCATCGGCCTGAAGAAGGGCGACACCGAGCTCCAGACCAAGGTGAACGCCGCGCTCAAGAAGATGGTCGCGGACGGCTCCTGGCAGAAGGCGGTGGACGCGAACCTCGGCCCCGCCGGCTACAAGGCCGAGCCCGCCCCGCAGATCACCGAAGGCAGCTGATTCATCGGTGAGGAGCGTCGCCGCCCGCCTGTCACGGGCGGCGGCGCCCCTCGCCGGCCATCCTGGGGAGAGCGCAGGGCATCGTGTTCGATTTTCTTGAGTCCGGGCAGTACGACGTGCTCGGAGCCTTCTGGGTGACGGTTCAGCTCACCCTCTACTCGGCGGTCGGATCCCTGGTCTGGGGCACCGTCCTGGCCGGGATGCGGGTCAGCCCCGTTCCGTTGATGCGGGGCTTCGGCACCGCCTACGTCAACGTGGTCCGCAACACCCCGCTGACGGTGCTGATCATCGCCAGCTCGCTGGGCCTCTATCAGACCCTCGGTATCAACCTGGCCGGTGACACGTCCAAGGAGACCGGCTTCCGGCTCGCGGTCCTCGCACTGATCGCCTACACCGGAACCTTCGTCTGCGAGGCTCTGCGCTCCGGTATCAACACCGTGCCCGTCGGTCAGGCGGAGGCGGCCCGCGCGCTGGGACTGGGCTTCTTCCAGGTACTCACCCTGATCGTGCTCCCCCAGGCCTTCCGGGCGGTCATCGGACCGCTCACCAACGTACTGATCGCACTCACCAAGAACACCACGGTGGCGGCGGCCATCGGCGTGGCCGAGGCGGCCCTGCTGATGAAGGAAATGGTCGAGAACGAGGCCGACGCGCTCTTCGCCGTCTTCGGCGTCTTCGCCCTCGGCTTCGTCCTGCTGACCCTGCCCACCGGCCTGCTGCTGGGCTGGGTGGCCAAGCGAGTGGCGGTGAAGCGATGACCTCCGTGCTGTACGACGCCCCGGGCCCCAAGGCCAAGGTGCGCAACTGGATCTACAGCGGGATCTTCCTCGTGCTGTTCGGACTCGCCCTGTGGTGGGCGCTGTCCCTCATGGCGGAGAAGCACCAGCTCGACGCCGACAAGTGGAGCCCCTTCGTCACCGACGGCCGGATCTGGTCCACCTTCCTGATCCCCGGCTTGCTGGAGACCCTCAAGGCCGGTGCGATCGCCATGGTGATCGCGCTCCCGCTCGGCGCTCTGCTGGGCATCGGCCGACTGTCCGACCACGCATGGGTGCGGGTGCCGGTCGGGGCGGTCGTGGAATTCTTCCGCGCGATCCCGGTACTGATGCTGATGCTGTTCGGCTACCAGCTGTACGTGCAGTTCACCAGCGTCCCCTCGGACATCCGGCCGCTCTACGCCGTGGTCACGGGCCTGGTCCTCTACAACGCGGCGGTCATCGCCGAGATCGTCCGGGCGGGCGTGCTCTCCCTGCCCCGCGGCCAGACGGACGCTGCCAAGGCGATCGGCATGCGCAAGGGCCAGACCATGGCCTACGTGCTGATCCCGCAGGCCGTCACGGCGATGCTGCCGGCCCTGGTCAGCCAGCTCGTGGTGATCCTCAAGGACACCGCGCTGGGCGGCGCGCTCCTGGGCCTCGCCGAACTGATGGCGACGGCCCGGCAGATCTCGGCGAACTACAGCAACACCATCGCGACCCTCGCCGTGGTCGCCGTGCTCTTCATCGTGGTCAACTTCGCCCTCACCACCTTCGCCTCCTGGCTGGAAGGCCGGCTGCGGAAGTCGAAGAAGAGCACCGGCGCGGTCGTCGCCGGCGACGTGGCCGAGGTCGACGCGGGCGGCGCGGCCGGTGTGGGCGAGGCGCCCTGACACCCGGTCAGTACACTGGCGTGACACGTGTGGTGCGGCGGGATTCACCCGTCGCACCACTCGGCGTTGTCCCGACCTGTGTCACTTGACGCAGGTATCCTCCAGTGGGTTGCATACGTTCTGTGATCACATACCGGACACCGGGAGCCACATCATGGACCCGGTGATCGTCGTCGGCTCCGGGCCCGTCGGACTGTCCCTGTCCCTCGCCCTGGCCGGCCAGGGCGTGCCCTCCGTCCTGCTCGACGAGGGGCCCGGCAAGGACGAGCCCCGACCGGCCCGTACGGTCGTTCTGCACGCCGACACGGCCGCGATGGCGCACCGGCTGGGCTGTACGACCCTGCGCGACGAAGGCGCGTACTACGCCGCCTGGCGGACCACGCGGCGCGGCCGGCCCGCCCAGCGGATCACCTTCGAGGACCACCCCGCCCCGCTGCACCTGCCCCAGCACGCCCTGACGCGCGGGCTGCGCCACGCCGCCGCCGCGCACCCCCTCGTCCAGCTCGTCACCGACAGCCGCCTGGACTCCGTGGAGCAGGACGCCCACGGAGTCACCGCGCATACCCGGGGCGCCGAGACCACGTGGTGGCGCGGGAGTTACCTGGTCGGCTGCGACGGCGCCCGCTCCACCGTGCGCAAGCTCCTCGGCATCCGATTCCCCGGCCGCACCGCCGTCGAACGGCACGCCGTGGCCGCGCTGCGCACCGAACTGCCCTGGCCCGGCGAAGCCCTGCTGGACCGCAGCCCGCCGCAGGAGGTCACCTCGCGGCCGCTGCCCGACGGGGTGTGGCGGCTGGACTGGCTGCTCCCGCCCCGCGGCGAACTGGTGACTCCCGACGCGCTGGTGTCCCTCATCCGGGACACCCTCGCCGGGTGGTGCGGGGGCACGACTCCCCCGTACGACCTCATCGACACCGGGGTCCACACGCTCCACCACCGGCTGGCGCGGCGCTGGCGCGACGGCCGCGCCTTCCTCGCCGGCGACGCCGCGCACCTGCTCGGAGCCCTCGGCACCCAGGGGGTCCAGGAGGGGCTGCGGGACGCCGAGAACCTGGCGTGGAAGCTCGCCCTGGCCTGGCACCAGGGAGCCTCCGAAGCCCTCCTCGACAGCTACGAGGGCGAGCGGCGCACGGCGGTCGCGTCCCGGCTCCGCGCCGCCGACCAGGCCGTGCCGGTGCTGCGCGGCGGGGGCGGCCTGCGCACCCTGCTGTCGGGCGCTGCCCGTACGGGGGAGACCCTCCTCACGGACGGGCACCTGGGGCGGGGGCCGCTGGGCGCGGAGCCGACCTACGCCCCGCCCGTGGCCGTACGCGAGGTCCCGACGGCCACGGAACCGGGCGGTCCGGTGGCGAACGTGCCGGTGACGGCGCCCGACGGCTCGACGGTGCCGCTGCGCGACCTGCTGGGGCAGGGCCGGCTGCTGGTGGTCCTGGTCGCGCCCGGCACCGGGGTCTGGGACCGGCGCCACTGGCTCGGCGCCGGCCTGATGCCCCGCCTGGCGGCGGCGGTGAGCGCGCTGCCGGTCCGCACCGATCTGCTGGTCGCGGACGGCTACCCAGGGGCCCCGGCGCACACCGTGCTCCTGGTCCGGCCGGACGGGCACCTGGCCGCGACCTTCGCGGGGGTCCGCCCGGCGGAGCTGTACGAGGCGGCGGACGCGGTCCGGGCGGGCGCGCCCGGCTCCCTGCTGCCGGGGCTGCCGGCACCGAGCGCGACGCCGAGCACGTCACCGACACCGACCACGTGATCGATTGACCGTCCGCGCGGAGTCGTGATTCACTCGCGGGCATGACCGGCAACGACGTACGCCTGTGGCGGAGGGTCCATATGGACCTGCTCCGCTACGCGGGCTGCGTGTGTCGCCCTTCCTGCTGATTCGCCCTTTTCCCCGCGCGCCCCGTGCCGTCCGCCTTCGGCCCGCGCGCACCTCCGCGAACCCAGGAACGGAAACGGTCTCCTTCCATGTCTGCACCCACGCACGCCCCTGCCTCCACACCACTGGGCGGGGGCCCCTCGGCGGCGGAACTGCTCGCCTTCGCCCTCGACACGGCCGCCAACGCCTCGATCATCGACTCGCTCCCGCTCGACCCGGAGGGCCGCACCTGGATCCGGCTGGACGGGCCGGCCGGCAGTGAGGCCTGGGTGATCGGCTGGCCGCCGGGCACCGGCACCGGCTGGCACGACCACGCCGAGTCGCGGGGCGCGTTCGCCACCGCCCGGGGCCGGCTCACCGAGCACTCGCTCGCCGTACGGCTGCCCTCGGAGGGCTGGCGGTCGCTGGAGCTGGCCCACGGGGTGGACCGCACCCGCAGCCTGGGCCCGGGGACCGGCCGGGCCTTCAAGGAGCACCACGTGCACGAGGTCCTCAACGAGTCCCGGGCCGAGCACGCGGTCTCGGTGCACGCGTACTACCCGCCGCTTCCGCTGATCCGCCGCTACAGCCGCAGCGGCCCGGTACTCCACCTCGAGCACGTCGAGTCCCCGGCGGACTGGCAGTGAGCGCCGCCCCGACCCCGGTCGGCATCGACGAGCTGCTGGAGCGGGTCCGCGCCGGCTACACCCGCGTCGACCCGCAGGAGGCCTACGCCGCCTCCCGCGCCGGCGCCCTGCTGGTGGACATCCGCTACCAGGCCCTGCGGGAACGGGACGGCCTGATCCCGGGCGCGCTGGTGGTCGAGCGCAACGAACTCGAATGGCGGCTGGACCCCCAGGGCTCCCATCGGGCCCCCGAGGCCACGAGCCACGACCTCCCGGTGGTGGTCATCTGCAACGAGGGCTACGCCTCCAGCCTCGCGGCGGTCTCGCTCCACGCGCTGGGCCTCCACCGGGCCACGGACCTCGCCGGCGGCTTCCAGGCCTGGAAGTCGGCCGGCTTCCCCGTGACCCCCGCCTGACCCCGGGGCACGCCCCGAGCCCTTTGCCCTCCGGGCAGGGGCGGGGCAGTGACACTCGGGGGGTCAAGACCCGGGGCTCCGCCCCGTACCCCGCTCCTCAAACGCCGGAGGGGCTGGATGGTGCCCGGCCGGGGCTGGATGGTGCCCGGCCGGGGGTGGATGGTGCCCGGCCGGGGGTGGGGACGGGGTGGGGTGTCGTCCGGGACTAAAACGAGATGATTTCGGCGCGAGCCACCGCCCGGCAAAGCAACCACCCCAGGGCGCCGAACACCGAAGCCCAGCCCCCGCGCGTACACGGCGGAGACC
>NZ_JBHUSC010000083.1:0-18268 GCF_042673805.1 Streptomyces sp. NPDC057010
CCGGCGGGGCGGGAGATCGCCTCACCCGCCGCCGGGGCTGAGGGGCGCCGGGAGCGCCGGCGGGGCTGGGGACAGCGCCGCCGGCGCTCCCGGCGTTGGGTTATGAGGCCACGCCCACCACGTGGCGGGACGTGGTGGGGTCGGTGAGGGTGGTCAGGAGGGCGTCGGCGACGTCGGCGCGGGGGATGACCCGGGCCCGGGGGACGTTGGCGTCGAGGGCGCGGCGGTAGGTGCCGGTGCGGGGGCGGTTCAGGAGGCGGGGCGGGCGGATCACCGTCCACTCGGCGCGGCTGGCGCCGATGGCGGCCTCCATGACCGCCAGGTCCGCGTACAGGTCCCGCAGGGCACGCCGCAGCAGCGGGAGGAAGACGGCCCGCGTGAAGACGCCGTCGCTCGGGACGTCCGGGCCGACCGGGGCCGCGCTGACCGCCGACAGGCGGGTCACGCCCGCCCGGTCCATCGCCGCGAGGATGGCCCGTACGGCGGGGCCCGTGACCGGCGCGGCCTTCGCCTGCTTGTTGCTCGCCGCGCCGAGGGCCGAGATCACCGCGGTCCGTCCCGCCAGGACGGGCACCAGCGCCTCCTCGTCCGTGAGGTCCGCGACGACGGCCACCTCCAGCCGCTCATGGGCGGGCACGTCCAGCCGGGCCGGATCGCGGACCACGGCCGTCACCTCGTGGCCCGCGGCCAGTGCCTGCCTGACGACCTCGTGGCCGACGCCGCCCGTGGCTCCGAACACCGTGAGTTTCATTTCCGGCTCCCGGTCAGTAGGGATGGAGAGACAAGGGGTGGGTGAGTGCTCACTCACCCCTGTTTCCTATAGGGTGAGTGAGTGCTCACTCCAAAGTCAAGCCGTCCCACTCCAGAGCGGATCCTCGACGCCGCCGAGACCCTGATGCGCACCACCGGGCTGGCCGCCGCCACCACCAAGGCCATCGCCCGCGAGGCCGGCTGCTCGGAGGCCGCGCTCTACAAGTACTTCGCGAACAAGGAAGAGCTGTTCGTGCGGGTGCTGATGGAGCGCACGCCCAACGCCGGCCCGCTCATGGCCGCACTGGACGCCCGGCCGGGGGAGGAAGGGGCCGAGGAGGAACTCGGCGAGGAGGGGCTCATCGGCATCGCCCGGCACGCCGCGCTCTTCTACGCCGACGCCATGCCCATGGCCGCCTCGCTCTTCGCCGACCCCGTCCTCCTCACCCGCCACCGCGAAGGCGTGCAGAAGATCGGCTCCGGGCCGCACGTGATCCTGGACGCGCTGGCCGGGCGGCTGCGCCGGGAGGCCGACGCCGGCCGGCTGCGCCCGGGCGCCGACCCCGAGGCCGCCGCGGCGCTCCTGCTCGGCGCCTGCTTCCAGCGGGCCTTCTTCCTGCACTTCTCCGGCGAGGAGGTGGTCCGGCCGGTGGCGGAGTTCGCCCCCGCCGTGGGCAGGACCGTATGGGCCGCTATCGGGTGAGGTCCGCCGCGTACGGGGGCTCCGCGCCCGCCCGCGTGCAGGTCAGGGCCGCCGCGTGCGCCGCGTAGGCCAGGACGTCGGGCCAGTCCGGCGGCCGGCCGGCCGCGCCCGCGAGCCGGTGCAGCAGGGCGGCGTTGACGGTGTCGCCCGCCCCGATGGTGTCCGCCACGGCGACCCGGCGGCCCGGGACGGAGTGCTCCGCGCCCTCCCGCGTCCAGACGGTCAGCCCCGCCGCGCCCCGGGTCAGCACCACCGCCGACGGCCCCGCCGCCAGCCAGTCGGAGACCCGGCCGCCGAGCCAGGCGGCGTCCTCCTCCGACAGCTTGAGGACGGAGGTGTACGGAAGCAGCCGCTCCAGGAACCGGGCGCGGTACGCCGCCGGGTCGGCGATCAGCGCCGGCCGGATGTTGGGGTCCAGCAGGGTCAGCAGCCCGCGCCGCGACTCCCGGCGCAGCAGGGCCTCGTACGCGCTCGCGCCCGGCTCCAGGACCAGCGAGCACGTGCCGAGCGCGAGGGCGCGTACGGAGTCGGGGAGGGTGGGCGGCAGCGTGAACAGGCGGTCCGCGGTGCCCTCGACGTAGAAGCCGTACGAGGCCGAGCCGTCCGGGGCCAGGGAGGGCACGGCGAGGGTGGTCGGCTCCGGCCCGCGCTGCACCAGGGACAGGTCCACCCCGGCCGCCCGCAGCCCGGCGAGCAGGCTCTCGCCGAAGCCGTCCGCCGACACCCTTGAGCAGAAGGCCACTTCGGCGCCGAGCCGCCCGAGGGCGAGCGCGGTGTTGTACGGGCCGCCGCCCGGCCGGGGCAGCAGCGCCCCCGGCGGCCGCTCCACGGGCACCAGGTCGATGAGGGCTTCTCCGCCGACGACGATCACGCGGGGGAAGCTACCCCATCGGCCGAAGGTATCGTCGGGTGGGCCGTGCCCCACCCGTCACCCGTGTCACCCCAGGAGAGTTCCATGTCCGCGTCGCCGTCCTCCGCCCGCCGTACCGTCCTCAAGGGCGCCGCCGCGCTCGCGGGTGCAGCGGGCGCCGGTCTGACGCTGGCGGCCTGTTCCCCCGAGGGCAACAGCGGCGCCGGCTCCCCGGCGGTCCCGAAGGAGCCGGTGGAGCTGGGGGCCGCCGCCGAGGTCCCGGTCGGCGGCTCGAAGCTGTACCGGGAGAAGAAGCTGATCGTCAGCTGCCCGGCGGAGGGCCAGTACAAGGCCTTCAGCGCCCAGTGCACGCACGCCGGCTGCGTCCTGGACAAGATCGAGAACGGCGAGGGCAACTGCCCCTGCCACGGCAGCCGGTTCGACGCGGCCACCGGCAAGGTGCTGCGCGGCCCGGCCGCCGAGCCGCTGCCCGCCGTCCCGGTCAAGGCGGAGAACGGCAGGCTCATCGCCGGCTGAGCCCCGCCGGGCCCGGCTACTCCCAGTCCCAGGCGATCCCGAGGATCCCGCGGCGCACCGCCTGCTCCAGCAGGTGCACCGACCGGTGCCGGCCGCTGGGCGTCAGGTCCGCGAGGCCGGTGCGCGGGGCCTCGGGCCCGGTGCGGGCGAAGCGGCGGCAGCGCACCGGCAGGGCCGCCTCGTCGAAGCGGACCTGGAGCATGTACTGGCCGCCCGCGTAGCTGAAGCCGCGCACGTACTCGCCGCTGCGCCCGCCGGTGCCGTCCGCTATGCCGTAGCCGAAGACGTACGTGTCCCCGCGCCGCAGCCGGGCGTCGAAGAGCAGCTCCGCGACCACCACGCCGGCCTCCGGGTGGTGCCGGACCCGGCCGGTGCGGCAGTTCTCGTACGCCGTCACCTCCATCCGGGACGTGTCGCAGCCCGGATCGCCGTGGTGGATGGCGAGGTAGCGGTCGACGCCGTCGCGGTGCGCCCGGACGATCTGCTGTGACGCGCGGGTCCGCAGCTCGCCGCCGGGCCCGATGCGGACGCGCTCGTGGTGGCACAGCGAGTGCAGTCCGCCGTCGGGCGGGAGCTCCATCCCCTCCAGTAACTCCTCGACCGCCGCGCCCACGCTGATGAGGGCCCGGTACGGGCGGGCGGCGGGGCGGGCGGGGACCCGGGCGGGTTCCGGGGTGCGCAGGAGGCGGACGAGGGCGCCGTCCGGCAGCTCCAGGATCTGCTCCAGCGCGGTGACGGCCCGCAGGGACTCGGCGTGGCGCGGCCGCCGGGCACCCTGCTGCCAGTAACTGAGGCTGGTGACACCGACCTTGATGCCGCGTGCCGCGAGCCGGTGCTGCACGCGGTGCAGGGGCAGTCCGCGCGCGGCGAGGGCGGCGCGCAGGGCCAGGTGGAAGGGGCCGCCGCGCAGCAGCCGGCTGAGTTCGGGCGCACTCGCCGCGCCGGACGCGCCTGCCGTGTCCCCGGTCGGCCGCATGGCGACTCCCTTGTGAACGTTCACGCGCGACGGCGCGGGGGAGCGCGCCGGTGGTACCGGGGGACCAGGTGACACGGCAGTAACCGTTCACACCACAGCCCCACCGTTCACACTGCAATGTCACCGCGTATTGAAGCGTGTTGACCTGATCGCGACAACTCCCCGATGCTCCTCCACAGCGTCCGGACGCGCTCCTCCACCCCCACATCCCCACATGGGAGGAACGCGATGCGCAACCGAAAGCGGCGGCCCCGCCTGGCCGCCATCCTCACCGCCCTGCTCCTCGCCCTGCCACTCGGCGCCGGCACCGCCACGGCCGCCGCCGGCACCGACACGACCGCCACGACCGCTGCCGGCACCGACAGCGCCGCCCTCGCCAACAAACGGCTGAACATCACCATGCAGGCACAGCAGAAGACCAACTGGTGCTGGGCCGCCGGCGGCAACACCATCGCCACCTGGTTCGGCCGCAACTACAGCCAGAACCAGTTCTGCAACGCCGCCTTCAACCGCCAGCAGGGCTACGACTGCCCCAACAACCAGGCCACCCTCGGCAACGTCCAGACCGGCCTGCGCTGGGCGGGCATCAACTCCGGGTCGTACGTGACCGGCTGGCTCCAGTACTCCACCGTGCAGACCGAGATCAACGCCAACCGGCCGATCGAGACCCGGATCCAGTGGTCCAACGGCGGCGGCCACATGCACGTGATCTACGGCTACGACACCGCCAACAGCTGGGTCTACTGGGGCGACCCTTGGCCCTCCAGCGACCGCTACAACTGGGCCTCGCACGCCTGGTACGTGGACAACAGCACCTTCTCCTGGACCCACTCCCTCTACCGGATCGGGGCGTGAGCGCCATGACCCTGCGTGCCACCGCCGCCGCCGCGGTACTCGCGGCCACCGCCCTCCTCGGGCTCGCCCCGCAGGCCTCGGCGACCCCCGTACCGCAGCCGCAGGCCGCCACCGCCGAGAACAAGGCCGCCGCCGCCCAGGCGGCCGCCGCGCCGGACACCCTGGCCACGCTGTCCCGCTTCTTCGCCCGCGAGGGCAAGGTGTCGGTGACCGCCGCGCAGCCCCGCATCGAGGGCGACGCGATACCCGTCAACTACCTCTCCCCGGACTTCGTGGCGGGCAAGGCGGGCGCGTCCGTGGCCCGCCTGGAGTTCCTCGCCAGCAAGGCGGTCTCCTCCGACGGGCAGCAGGCCGCGCTGTGGACGGCGCGGACCGAGGCGGGGTGGCAGGTGGTGAACATCGCCACCGGCGACGACGAGTTCCGCTACGCGCAGCTGGGGGCGGCGAAGCTGCCGGGCGGCACGGTGTTCCGGGAGCCGCAGATCGACGCGTGGTACGTGGCCGGGGGCGGTCGGGTGCTGCCGCTGGACGAGGACGCGGTGCGGGCCGTGGGGGCCGGGGGGACGAGCCTGGCCGGCTACCGGGGCCGGGTGGCCAAGGCGTACGGGGACAAGCTTCCCGGCTCCGCCTACGCCGAGGGCGGCATGGCGGGTGGGTTCGCGGAACCCTCCGCTGCCGGGGGCGGTGCGCCGCTGGTGGGCGGGGTCGCGGTCGGGGCGCTGGCGCTCGGGGCCCTGGCCCTGCGCCGTCGGCGGGCCGCAGCCGGGGCGTAGCCCCCGCCCCCCGCAGGGGCCGGCCCGCCCGGGGCTGGTCCCTGCGGGGCTCTTCCCCACCCCGCCCCTTCCCGAACCGGGGCTCCGCCCCGGACCCCGCTCCTCAAACGCCGGAGGGGCTGGATTTGCCCCTGCCGCCCGCCAAGTGCGGGTGGATCGCCGGGGGCAAAAGCCAGCCTCGCCGGCGTTTGAGGCGCGGGGGCTCGGGGGCGGAGCCCCCGCCACGGCGCCGCGGGGGCGGACCCGGCGGAGCCCTCGGCAGGGGAGCGATACGGGTGGTTGTCGGTCCGCGCAAGTAGGGTGATGGCATGGCCGACCCTTCCAGTTACCGCCCCAAGCCGGGGCAGATCCCCGACTCGCCGGGGGTCTACAGATTCCGCGACGAGCACCGCCGGGTGATCTACGTCGGGAAGGCCAAGAGCCTGCGCCAACGCCTGGCCAGCTACTTCCAGGACGTCGCCGGGCTGCACCCGCGGACCGCCACCATGGTGACCACCGCCGCCTCCGTCGAGTGGACCGTCGTGTCCACCGAAGTCGAGGCGCTGCAGCTGGAGTACTCCTGGATCAAGGAGTACGACCCCCGGTTCAACGTCAAGTACCGGGACGACAAGAGCTACCCCTCCCTCGCCGTGACCATGAACGAGGAGTACCCGCGGGTCCAGGTCATGCGCGGGCCCAAGAAGAAGGGCGTGCGCTACTTCGGCCCGTACGGGCACGCCTGGGCCATCCGCGAGACCGTCGACCTGATGCTCCGGGTGTTCCCGGTGCGGACCTGCTCCGCCGGCGTGTTCAGGCGTTCCGCGCAGATCGGCCGGCCCTGCCTGCTCGGCTACATCGGCAAGTGCTCCGCCCCCTGCGTCGGCCGCGTCACCCCCGAGGAGCACCGCGAACTCGCCGAGGACTTCTGCGACTTCATGGCGGGGCGGACCGGCACCTACCTCTCCCGCCTCGAGAAGCAGATGCACGAGGCCGCCGAGGAGATGGAGTACGAGAAGGCCGCCCGGCTGCGCGACGACATAGGGGCGCTGCGCCGCGCCATGGAGAAGAACGCGGTCGTGCTCGCCGACGCCACCGACGCCGACCTGATCGCCGTCGCCGAGGACGAGCTCGAAGCCGCCGTGCAGATCTTCCACGTCCGCGGCGGGCGGGTGCGCGGCCAGCGCGGCTGGGTCACCGACAAGGTCGAGGCCGTCGACACCGCCGGACTCGTCGAGCACGCCCTCCAGCAGCTCTACGGGGAGGAGAGCGGGGAGAGCGTGCCCAAGGAGGTGCTGGTGCCGGCGCTGCCCGAGGACACGCCGGCGCTCGGCGAGTGGCTCGCCGCGCGGCGCGGATCCCAGGTCAGCCTGCGCATCCCGCAGCGCGGGGACAAGAAGGCGCTGATGGAGACCGTCCACCGCAACGCCCAGCAGTCCCTCGCCCTGCACAAGACCAAGCGCGCCAGCGACCTCACCACCCGCTCCCGGGCCCTGGAGGAGATCGCCGAGGCGCTGGAGCTGGACAGCGCCCCGCTGCGCATCGAGTGCTTCGACATCTCGCACCTCCAGGGGGACGACGTGGTCGCCTCGATGGTGGTGTTCGAGGACGGGCTGGCGCGCAAGAGCGAGTACCGCCGCTTCCAGATCAAGTCCTTCGAGGGGCAGGACGACGTCCGCTCCATGCACGAGGTGGTGTCGCGGCGCTTCCGCCGCTACCTCCAGGAGAAGGTCAAGACGGGGGAGTGGTCCCCCGAGGACGCCGAGGGCGACCGGGACGGGGACACGCCCGAGGACGACGGGCGGGCCAAGCGCTTCGCGTACCCGCCGCAGCTCGTCGTCGTCGACGGCGGGCAGCCGCAGGTGGCCGCCGCCAAGCGGGCCCTGGAGGAGCTCGGCGTCGACGACGTGGCCGTGTGCGGGCTGGCCAAGCGGCTGGAGGAGGTCTGGCTGCCCGGCGAGGACGACCCCGTGGTGCTGCCCCGCACCAGCGAGGGGCTGTACCTGCTCCAGCGGGTGCGTGACGAAGCCCACCGGTTCGCCATCCAGTACCAGCGCAACAAGCGGGGCAAGCGCCTGAAGTCCGGCCCGCTCGACGAGGTCCCCGGCCTCGGCGAGAGCCGCAGGCTGGCCCTGGTCAAGCACTTCGGTTCGGTGAAGAAGCTGAGACAGGCGACAATCGACCAGATCTGCGAGGTCCCGGGCATAGGCCGCAAGACGGCCGAGACCGTGGCCGCGGCCCTCGCCCGGGCGGTCCCCGCCGGCCCTGCCGTCAACACGGCCACAGGAGAGATCATTGAGGATGAGACCCCCGCGTCCGCGGGAACGTCGTCCGAACGGGGGACCGAGCAATGACCGAGCACGAGACCGCGCACGACCGAGACGGAGCACAGGTGAGTACGGGCACGACAGTGGAGCCCGGCGAGGCCGCCGAGGCGGCCATCCCCGAGCTGGTGATCATCTCCGGGATGTCCGGGGCCGGCCGCAGCACGGCGGCCAAGTGTCTGGAGGACCTCGGCTGGTTCGTCGTCGACAACCTCCCGCCGGCGCTGATCCCCACCATGGTGGAGCTCGGCGCCCGCTCCCAGGGCAACGTGGCCCGCATCGCCGTCGTCGTCGACGTCCGTGGCCGCCAGTTCTTCGACGCCCTGCGCGAGTCCCTCGCCGACCTCGACAGCCGCAGCGTCACCCGCCGCATCGTCTTCCTGGAGTCCTCCGACGACGCGCTGGTCCGCCGCTTCGAGTCGGTCCGCCGCCCCCATCCCCTCCAGGGCGAGGGGCGCATCACCGACGGCATCGCCGCCGAGCGCGACCTGCTCCGCGAGCTGCGCGGCGACGCCGACCTGGTCATCGACACCTCCAGCCTGAACGTGCACGAACTGCGCGCCAAGATGGACGCCCAGTTCGCCGGCGACGAGGAGCCCGAGCTCCGCGCGACCGTCATGTCCTTCGGGTACAAGTACGGCCTCCCCGTCGACGCCGACCTCGTCGTCGACTGCCGCTTCATCCCCAACCCTCACTGGGTCCCGGAACTGCGCCCCTTCACCGGGCTCAACCCGGAGGTCTCGGGCTACGTCTTCAGCCAGCCCGGCGCCAAGGAGTTCCTCGACCGCTACACCGAGCTGCTCCAGCTCATCGCCACCGGCTACCGCCGCGAGGGCAAGCGCTACGTGACCATCGCGGTCGGGTGCACGGGCGGCAAGCACCGCAGCGTGGCCATGTCCGAGAAGCTCGCCGCCCGCCTCGCCTCCGAGGGAGTCGAGACCGTCGTAGTCCACCGGGACATGGGGCGCGAGTGACCGGACGGACCCCGCGGCTGAGCCGCCTGCGCCGCCTCACCCCGGGACGGGGCGAGGACGGCGCGGGACGCTCCGGCCGCCGGCGCGGCGCCACCCCCAAGGTGGTCGCCCTCGGAGGCGGACAGGGGCTGTCCGCCTCCCTCGCCGCACTGCGCCGCATCACCGGTGACCTCACCGCCGTGGTCACCGTCGCCGACGACGGCGGCTCCAGCGGCCGGCTCCGCGAGGAGCTCGGCGTGCTGCCGCCCGGCGACCTGCGCAAGGCGCTGGCCGCGCTGTGCGGTGACGACGACTGGGGCCAGACCTGGGCGCGGGTCATCCAGCACCGCTTCCAGTCCCGCGGCGACCTCCACGAGCACGCCGTCGGCAATCTGCTGATCGTCGCGCTGTGGGAGCAGCTCGGAGACCCCGTCCAGGCCCTCGACCTGGTGGGCAGGCTGCTCGGCGCACAGGGCCGCGTCCTGCCGATGTCGGCCGTGCCGCTGGAGCTCCAGGCCCTGGTCAAGGGGCACGATCCGGCCCGCCCCGAGGACGTGGACACCGTCCGCGGGCAGGCCACGGTGGCCCTCACCCCGGGCGAGGTGCTCTCCGTACAGGTCGTGCCGGGCGACCCGCCGGCCGTGCCCGAGGCCGTCGCGGCGGTGCTCGACGCCGACTGGGTGGTGCTCGGCCCCGGGTCCTGGTTCTCCTCCGTGATTCCGCACCTGCTGGTTCCGGAACTGCTCGACGCGCTGGTCGAGACGAAGGCCCGCAGGGTCCTCTCGTTGAACCTCGCGCCGCAGCCCGGCGAAACAGAGGGCTTCTCTCCGCAGCGTCATTTGGAGGTTTTGGCCCGACACGCCCCTAAACTCGCCCTGGACGTGGTGCTGGCCGACCAGGCCGCCGTGCCCGACCGCGAGTCCCTCGCCGATGCCGCAAAACGGTTCGGTGCCGCGGTCGAGCTGGCGCCGGTCGCCAGGCAGGACGGCTCCCCGAAACATGATCCGGAGCTGCTCGCCGCCGCGTACGACCGTATTTTTCGGATGCATGGAAGGATCGGCCCATGGCGATGACGCCAGCGGTGAAGGACGAGATCTCCCGCCTGCCCGTCACCCGGACCTGCTGCAGGAAGGCGGAGGTCTCGGCGATCCTTCGGTTCGCGGGCGGGCTGCACCTGGTCAGCGGACGGATCGTCATCGAGGCGGAGCTCGACACGGGGATCGCCGCCCGCCGCCTGCGCAAGGACATCCTGGAGATCTTCGGGCACTCCTCGGACCTGGTGGTGATGGCCCCCGGCGGGCTCCGCCGCGGCAGCCGCTACGTGGTCCGGGTGGTGGCCGGCGGTGACCAGCTGGCCCGCCAGACGGGCCTCGTGGACGGCCGCGGACGCCCGATCCGGGGTCTCCCGCCGCAGGTGGTCTCCGGGGCCACCTGTGATGCCGAGGCGGCCTGGCGCGGCGCCTTCCTGGCCCACGGCTCGCTCACCGAGCCGGGACGGTCCTCCTCCCTGGAGGTCACCTGTCCCGGCCCGGAAGCCGCTCTGGCCCTGGTGGGCGCCGCCCGCAGGCTCTCCATCGCCGCCAAGGCGCGCGAGGTGCGCGGGGTGGACCGGGTCGTGGTCCGCGACGGCGACGCGATCGGCGCCCTGCTGACCCGGCTCGGCGCGCACGAGTCGGTGCTGGCCTGGGAGGAGCGGCGGATGCGGCGCGAGGTGCGCGCGACCGCCAACCGGCTCGCCAACTTCGACGACGCCAATCTGCGCCGCTCGGCGCGTGCCGCGGTGGCGGCCGGGGCGCGGGTGCAACGTGCGCTGGAGATCCTCGGCGAGGAGGTCCCCGAGCACCTCGCCGCGGCCGGCCGGCTGCGCATGGAGCACAAGCAGGCCTCGCTGGAGGAGCTGGGTGCGCTCGCCGACCCGCCGCTGACCAAGGACGCGGTCGCGGGGCGGATCCGCCGCCTGCTGGCGATGGCCGACAAGCGGGCGCAGGACCTCGGCATCCCGGGCACGGAGTCCAATCTGGACCTCAGCGAGGAGATGGCCGACAACATGGCCGGTTAGCCGGTTGCCGGTTTGGGGGCGGGTGCGGGTGGTGCCGCTGCGCGGTGCCGCTCCCCGCCCCGCCCTTTCTCCGTTCCCCGGGGCTGCGCCCCGGACCCCCCTCCTGGGGCTCCGCCCCCAGACCCCCGCGCCTCGAACGCCGGCGGGGCCGGAACGGGGTACGCCCCATTGACACGGGCGTCAGTCGATCGTGAGCCTGACCCCCGAACGCTTTCGTGGCAGACGACGCCCAGGGGGGCACATGAGGCAACGCGCGAGAACGATCCTCGCCGCAAGCGCACTCGTCTTCGGAACCACACTCGCCGCACTACCCGCCGCGGCGCACGCCCAGCCCGGATCCGGCCCCGCAGCCGGCGGCGCCCCCGGCGCCGACGAGGTGCGGGTCTACGACGCCGACATCACCCGGGAGCAGGTCCCGCTCGTCCTCGCCGCCGGGCAGGACGCCCACGAGCTCACCGAACGCGCCCCGGAGACGGGCACCGCGAAGGTCGAGCTCTTCCTCACCGGCGGCCAGGCCGCGCAGCTCGCCACCCAGGGCGTCAAGCTCGCCGAACGCAGGCTCCCGGCCACGGCCCGCGCCAAGGCCGCCGGCGACGGGGTGTTCCGCCCGTACAGCGGCAAGGGCGGCCTCCAGGAGGAGATCCTCGCCACGGCCCAGGCCAACCCGGCCCTCACCAAGGTCGTCTCCATCGGCAAGACCGTCCAGGGCAAGGACATCCTCGCCCTCAAGGTCAGCAAGGACGCCAAGAAGACCAAGGACGGCGCCAAGCCCTCCGTGCTCTACATGTCCAACCAGCACGCCCGTGAGTGGATCACCCCCGAGATGACCCGGCGGCTGATGCACCACACCATCGACAACTACGGCAAGGACCCGCGGATCACCGGCCTGGTGGACTCCACGGAGCTGTGGTTCCTGCTCTCCGCCAACCCGGACGGGTACGACTACACGCACGCGCCCGACGGCGAGCGGCTGTGGCGCAAGAACATGCGCGACAACAACGGCGACGGCAAGATCACCCCCGGGGACGGGGTCGACCTCAACCGGAACTTCGCCTTCAAGTGGGGCTACGACAACGAGGGCTCCTCGCCGAACCAGGCCAGCGAGACCTACCGTGGCCCCAAAGCCTCCTCCGAACCCGAGACCGTCGCCCTCGACGCCTTCGAGAAGCGCATCGGCTTCGAATACGCCGTCAACTACCACTCCGCCGCCGAGCTCCTGCTCTACGGCGTGGGCTGGCAGGTGGCCACCCCCACCCCCGACGACGTCGCCTACAAGACGCTCGCCGGCACCCCGGAGAACTCCGCCGTCCCCGGCTACTACCCGCAGGTCTCCTCCGAGCTCTACACCACCAACGGCGAGGCCGACGGCCACGCCTCCAACGTCAACGGCATCATGATGTTCACGCCGGAGATGACCACCTGCCAGACGGCCTCCGCGATCGACCCCAACGACCGCTGGAAGCCCGAGGACTGCGCCTCCGGCTTCAACTTCCCGGACGACGAGAAGCTCATCCAGGCCGAGTTCGCCAAGAACATCCCCTTCGCGCTCACGGTCGGCGAGAGCGCCGCGCACCCGGACCGGCCGGCCTCCGCCGTGGGCCTGAGCGCCGCGGACTTCACCCCGGACCCCTTCACCACCTCCTACGCGGCCCGCGGCGAGGACCAGACGGTCTCCGTCACGGCACGCAAGGCGCTGAAGGACAAGGAGCTCAACTTCCGCATCAACGGCGGCCGTACGCACGACGAGGAGCTCAAGGCCTGGAAGGGCGGCGAGGTCTACGGCGGCGACGACAACAACTGGTTCGACGAGTACCGGGCCAAGGTGGACGGCACGAAGCCCGGCGACAAGGTCGAGGTCTGGTTCACCGGCCGCGACCGCTCCTCCGGCAAGCAGGTCTCCAGCGAGCACTTCACCTACACCGTGGCCGACCGGCCCCGCGCGGACGTGCTGGTGATCGCCGAGGAGGGCGCCAAGGCCCAGCACGCCCAGGCCTACGTCGACGCCCTGCGCGCCAACGGCAGGTCCGCCGCCGTCTGGGACGTCGCCACCCAGGGCGCCCCGCACCACCTCGGAGTGCTCTCCCACTTCCGTACGGCCGTCCACTACACCGGCGCCAAGACCCCCGGCGGCGACACCCAGCTCGCCGTGCGGGACTTCCTGAACGAGGGCGGCAAGCTGATCGAGGCCGGTGAGCTGGCGGGCGGCAACGCGCAGGTCGGCCGCGCCGTGACCGACGACTTCAGCCAGTACTACCTGGGCGCCTACGGCCGTACCAGCGTCAGCGGGGCCACCGGGTTCACCGGCACCGGCGCCCTGAACGGGGTCAAGGGCGGCCTCGGCGACGCGGCGGGCAACCCGCTCAACGCCCCCGGCTCCTACACCGTGACCTCCGAGACCCTGGCCCCCGCGCAGTTCCCGCAGTTCAAGAGCGCGCAGGCCGGCCAGTTCGCCGGGGTCGTGAACCCGTACGCCCCCTACGCCGGCACCGGCATGGCCTCGGCCCTCCACACCGACGACGACTGGAAGCGGCTCACCCGCACCCTCGACCTCACCCAGGTCAACGCCGCGGACAAGCCGCAGCTCAAGCTCGCCCTCAACTGGAACACCGAGCCGGGATACGACCACGCGGCCCTGGAGGCCCGTACGGCCGGAGGGGACGACTGGACCACCCTGCCGGACGCGGGCGGCCTGAGCAGCGCGACCGTTCCGGAGGAGTGCGGGGCCGGCTTCTTCGTCAACGGTCACCCCTTCCTGCGCCGCTACCTCACCGTGGAGGGCGGGGGCTGCACCCCGAAGGGCACCAGCGGGGCGTGGAACAGCTTCACCGGCTCCTCCGGCGGCTGGAAGCAGGTCTCCTTCGACCTGAGCGCCTACGCCGGCAAGCAGGTCGAGGTCTCGCTCTCCTACATCACGGACCCCGGCTCCGGCGGCCGCGGGGTCTTCGCGGACGACGCGCGCCTGTCGGTGGGCGGAGTGGACCAGACCACTGAGGGCTTCGAGAGCTCCCTCGGGACCTGGACCGCGCAGGGTGCGCCTGCCGGAAGCCCCGATGTTCCGGGCGATTGGTCCCGGTCCGGGGAGCTGTTCAAGTCCTACGCGGCCGTCACTACGCGTGACACCGTTCTCCTCGGCTTCGGCCTGGAGCACCTGCCGGCCGCCGCGGACCGCGCCGTACTCGTGGGTAAGGCACTTCGCACGCTGAACCGCTGACCAGCACCCCCGTACCGCCCTCACCCTGAGTGACGAGGACCTAAGTCCCCGGGGTCCCGTTCCGGACCGTTCGGAACGGCTCCCCGGGGCGTGTCAGGTTCTCGACGATGTCACTCAAAAGCTCACGGAGAGGTAGGGTCGTAAGCGGTCGGGGACATCCCATACAGCTCGCCGGCGCTCTTACCGGCGCACCAACGAGGAGATCGGTTCGTGACGATCCGCGTAGGCATCAATGGTTTTGGCCGAATTGGCCGTAACTACTTCCGGGCGCTCCTTGAGCAGGGAGCGGACATCGAAGTCGTCGGTGTCAACGACCTGACTGACAACGCCACCCTGGTGCACCTGCTCAAGTACGACACCATTCTGGGTCGCCTCAAGGCCGAGGTCTCCCACACCGACGACACCATCACCGTCGGCGGCAACACCTTCAAGACCTTCGCCGAGCGCGACCCCGCGAACCTGCCCTGGGGCGAGCTGGGCGCCGACATCGTCATCGAGTCGACCGGCATCTTCACGAAGAAGGAAGACGCCGCCAAGCACATCGCCGCCGGCGCGAAGAAGGTCCTCATCTCGGCCCCGGCCAAGAACGAAGACATCACCATCGTGATGGGCGTCAACCACGACAAGTACGACGCGGCCAACCACCACGTCATCTCCAACGCCTCCTGCACCACCAACTGCGTGGCGCCGATGGCCAAGGTCCTCCTCGAGAACTTCGGCATCGTCAAGGGCATGATGACCACGGTCCACGCCTACACGAACGACCAGCGCATCCTCGACTTCCCGCACTCGGACCTGCGCCGCGCCCGCGCCGCCGCCGAGAACATCATCCCGACGACCACCGGTGCCGCGAAGGCCACCGCCCTGGTCATCCCGGAGCTGGCGGGCAAGCTCGACGGCATCGCGATGCGCGTCCCGGTCCCCACCGGTTCCGTCACCGACCTGGTCATCGAGCTGGAGCGCGAGGTGACCAAGGACGAGGTCAACGCCGCCTTCCAGAAGGCCGCCGAGGGCCAGCTGAAGGGCTACCTCGACTACACCGAGGACGCGATCGTCTCCTCCGACATCGTGAACTGGCCGGCCTCCTGCACCTTCGACTCCTCCCTGACCATGGTCCAGGGCAAGAGCGTCAAGGTCGTCGGCTGGTACGACAACGAGTGGGGCTACTCCAACCGCCTCGTCGACCTCACCAAGTTCGTCGGCGGCAAGCTCTAAGGACGTAGGGCAAGGCACCAGCACGATGTGAGCACAGGGTCCGTGACGGCGCGATGGTGCGCCGCACGGGCCCTGTCGCTTGTCTCGTACCCTCTTCTCGCCCGGTGGGTCCTACGTCCCGCAGGGGAACAAGGAGTAGAAACACATGAAGACGATCGACGAACTTCTCGCCGAGGGCGTGGCCGGCAAGCGGGTCTTCGTCCGCGCCGACCTCAACGTGCCGCTGGCGAACGGCGAGATCTCCGACGACGGCCGCATCCGCGCCGTCCAGCCCACGATCGCGAAGCTCGCCGAAGCCGGCGCCCGCGTCATCGTGGCCTCGCACCTGGGCCGCCCCAAGGGCGCTCCGGACCCGGCCTTCTCGCTGGCCCCCGCCGCCAAGCGCCTCGGCGAACTGCTCGGCGCGGACGTCGCGTTCGCCACCGACACCGTCGGCGACTCCGCCAAGGCGACCGTCGCCGCCCTCGCCGACGGCCAGGTCGCCGTCATCGAGAACCTGCGCTTCAACGCCGGTGAGACCGCCAAGGACGACGCCGAGCGCGGCGCCTTCGCGGACCGGCTCGCGGAGCTCGCCGACGTCTACGTCGGCGACGGCTTCGGCGCCGTCCACCGCAAGCACGCCTCGGTCTTCGACCTCCCCGCGCGCCTCCCGCACGCGGCCGGCTACCTCATCGCCACCGAGGTCGGCGTCCTGAAGAAGCTGACCGACGAGGTCAAGCGCCCGTACGTCGTGGTCCTCGGCGGCGCCAAGGTCTCCGACAAGCTCGCCGTCATCGACGAGCTCCTCGGCAAGGCCGACCGCATCCTCATCGGCGGCGGCATGGCCTACACCTTCCTCAAGGCCCTCGGCCACGAGGTCGGCATCTCCCTCCTCCAGGAGGACCAGATCCCGAAGGTCACGGAGTACATGGAGCGCGCGAAGGAGACCGGCGTCGAGCTGGTGCTCCCGGTCGACGTCCTGGTCTCCAAGGACTTCCCCGACCTCAAGGGCAAGACCCCGGCGGACTTCGAGATCGTCGGCGTCGACGGGATCCCGGCGGACAAGGAAGGCCTGGACATCGGGCCCAAGACGCGCGAGCTGTACGCGTCGAAGATCGCCGATGCCGAGACCGTCTTCTGGAACGGTCCCGTGGGTGTCTTCGAGCACCCCGACTACGCCGGTGGCACCACCGCCATCGCGCAGGCCCTCGTCGACAGCAAGGCCTTCACCGTCGTCGGCGGCGGCGACTCGGCCGCGGCCGTGCGCACGCTCGGCTTCGACGAGAATGCTTTCGGCCACATTTCCACCGGTGGCGGCGCCTCCCTCGAATACCTCGAGGGCAAGACGCTCCCCGGTCTCGCCGCCCTGGAGGGCTGACCCGTAATGACCGCTGTCGAAAACGGCCGCACCCCGCTGATGGCGGGCAACTGGAAGATGAACCTCAACCACCTCGAGGCCATCGCCCACGTACAGAAGCTCGCCTTCGCGCTGGGCGAGAAGGACTACGACGCCGTCGAGGTCGCGGTCCTGCCGCCCTTCGTCGACCTGCGCTCGGTCCAGACCCTGGTCGACGGCGACAAGCTGAAGATCAAGTACGGCGCCCAGGACATCTCGGCGCACGACTCCGGTGCCTACACCGGTGAGATCTCCGGCCCGATGCTGTCGAAGCTGAAGTGCACGTTCGTGGCCGTCGGCCACAGCGAGCGCCGCCAGTACCACGGCGAGAACGACGAGCTCTGCAACGCCAAGGTCAAGGCCGCCTTCAAGCACGGGATCACCCCGATCCTGTGCGTCGGCGAGGGCCTGGACATCCGCAAGGCCGGCCAGCAGGTCCAGTACACGCTGACCCAGCTCGACGGCGGCCTCAAGGACGTCCCGGCCGAGCAGGTCGAGTCCATCGTGATCGCGTACGAGCCCGTCTGGGCCATCGGGACCGGCGAGGTCGCCACCCCCGAGGACGCCCAGGAGGTCTGCGGGGCGATCCGCGGCCGCCTCGCGGAGCTGTACACGCAGGAGCTGGCCGACAAGGTCCGCATCCAGTACGGCGGCTCGGTGAAGTCCGGCAACATCGCGGCGATCATGGCGCAGCCCGACGTCGACGGCGCCCTGATCGGCGGCGCGGCCCTGGACGCTGACGAGTTCGTCAAGATCGTCCGCTTCCGCGACCAGTAGGCACCGCAGTGAGTATGCGGTAGGGCGGATCCGTCGTACCCTTGCGGGGGCCGGAGGCTGGACACCAGCCGCCGGCCCCCGCGCACATCCCAGCGCAGCCGAAAAGCCTGGAAAGCCAGAAAGTAGGAATCAGCCGTGATTATGGGGTTCTCGATCGCCCTGATCGTCTTCAGCGCCCTGCTGATGCTGCTCGTGCTGATGCACAAGGGCAAGGGCGGCGGCCTTTCCGACATGTTCGGCGGCGGCATGCAGTCGTCGGTCGGCGGTTCCTCCGTCGCCGAGCGCAACCTGGACCGCATCACCGTCGTGGTCGGTCTGCTCTGGTTCGCGTGCATCCTGGCGCTCGGCCTGCTGATGAAGTCGAGCAGCTGACCGTTCTCGCCAATCCGGCAGTCCGGTGGGCAACGCCCGGCCTATCATGAGGTCCGTCGTCCAAGACTGGAATCAGTAACTCCGGTCACTGGACGTGCGTTGGGCCTTACGTAGACTTGGGCGCCCGCGGCGGAAATCCACTCACGCTCCGCGGCACCATCACGCAGGGAGTTACGACCGTGGCAAGTGGCAACGCGATCCGTGGTAGCCGGGTCGGAGCGGGGCCGATGGGTGAGGCCGAGCGCGGCGAGTCCGCGCCCCGCCTGCGCATCTCCTTCTGGTGCTCGAACGGGCACGAGACGCAGCCGAGCTTCGCCAGCGACGCGCAGGTGCCGGACACCTGGGACTGCCCGCGCTGCGGGTTCCCGGCCGGCCAGGACCGGGACAACCCGCCCGCGCCGCCGCGTACGGAGCCTTACAAGACGCACCTGGCGTACGTACGGGAGCGCCGTACGGACGCCGACGGCGAGGCGATCCTCGCCGAGGCACTCGCCAAACTCCGCGGCGAGATCTGAGTGATGACCGGAGGCCCGGTCGCACAGGAGTCCTCTCCTGTGCGACC
>NZ_JBHUSC010000084.1:0-17654 GCF_042673805.1 Streptomyces sp. NPDC057010
ATCCGAATGTACAGGCAGCAAGGGAAACAAAAAAACTGCTCGACCGTCTGTATCCTCTCAGAAAATGCTCCAAGCTCCCGGACAGAGTGCTCCACGCACCGGCCGGGGCTCCGGCCACACTCACGCACTCACGTGCTCGCTCACGCGGCTACGACATTCACCGCTTCCGCAGGCGCCTTGATGGTCACCCGCTCCGGCCCGCCCGTGACCGAAGCCATGGAGACCGAATTGAGCATCGGGCGTACCGGTACGCTCACCGGTTCGCTTGCCGCGGCCGACTGTGCCAGCTCGGCCAGCGACAGTTCATCGCTGACTTCGCGCATCAGCTCGGACATCCGTACGTCCAACGCGTCGCAGATCGCGGAGAGCAGCTCGGAGGATGCCTCCTTCTGCCCCCGCTCCACCTCGGAGAGATAGCCGAGCGAAACTCGAGCCGACGAGGAGACTTCGCGCAGAGTACGGCCCTGGCGCTGGCGCTGCCGACGCAGCACGTCACCCAGCAGGCGACGGAGCAGAATCATCGGTGGCTCCCTCCTCTGACCGTGTAGCCGCATCCTTCACGCCCCACCGTACCGCCTCGCGCCGCGGCCGTGCGGGGAGCGATGTCGTGTTCACTCAGGGCTGTAAACATCAAATCCCCCCGTTCTGTTCCGTATCCTGCCCCCGCAGATTCTCGCGGAGTTCGCTCGAGAGCAGTTCGAGCACTGTCCGTGCACTCTCCCTACGGATTTCCGCACGGGAGCCGTTCAACCGCAGCCGGGCCGCTTTCCTGCCCCCCGGCCCCGCCACGGCGACGAAAACGGTGCCCACCGGCTGCCCGTCCTGCGGGTCCGGACCGGCCACTCCGGTGGTCGCGATGCCCCAGGTGGCGCCCATCACCCTCCGCACCCCGGCCGCCATCTCCTGCGCGACCTGCGCGTTCACCGCGCCTTCGGCCGCGAGGAGGCCGGCGTCCACCCCCAGGACCCGGTGCTTGAGCTCTGTCGCGTACGCGGTGACCGAGCCGCGGAAGGACCGGGACGCCCCCGGTACGGCCGTGAGCTCGGCGGCCACCATGCCGCCGGTCAGGGATTCCGCGACGGCGAGGGTCTGGTCACTCTCCGCGAGCAGCCGCAGCACGGCTTCGGCCGCCCCCGCGGCTTCCGCTGCCCCCGCTTCACCTTCAGACACCCGAAGAATCCCCCGCCGCGTATGTCACGTCGCGGCCCGCTCGGCCGCGAGGCCCTTGCGGCGCAGTACGACTGCCTGCCGGATGTAGTCCAAACCGGTGAGCACGGTCAGCACGACGGCGAGCGCCATCACCCAGAAGCGCAAGGTCGCCAGCGGGCCGGTGAGCGCGAGCACGTACATGCCCACGGCGGTGCCCTGCGCCAGGGTCTTCATCTTGCCGCCGCGGCTGGCCGGAATCACTCCGTACCGGATCACCCAGAAGCGCAGGAGCGTGATCCCGAGCTCCCGCCCGAGGATCACCCCGGTCACCCACCAGGGCAGGTCCCCCAGCCAGGAGAGGCAGATCAGGGCGGAGCCCATGATCGCCTTGTCGGCGATGGGGTCGGCGATCTTGCCGAAGTCCGTGACCAGGTTGTACGTCCGGGCCAGGTGCCCGTCGAAGATGTCCGTGATCATGGCGACGGCGAAGGCCGCCCAGGCCCACGCCCGCCAGGCCGGGTCGTAGCCGCCCTGGGCGAGCAGCAGGAAGACGAATCCCGGCACCAGGACGAGCCGGATCATCGTCAGGATGTTGGCGATGTTCCACAGGCTGGCCTGATTGACGGCCGCGGCTCCCAGCTTCGCGCCGGGCGCGGGCCGGCGGCCGGTCCCGCCCGCCGCAGATGCCGGGACTCCGGTCATCCGGCCGCCTCCTCAAGGTCCATGCCCAGGGGCTCGGCCACCAGGTCCACACCCAGGGAGCCGACCACCTTGGCCGTGACGATACGCCCGGGGACGAGCCCCGTGCCGTCGGTGAAGACGACCTGTCCGTCGGTCTCGGGGGCCTGGTGGGCGGCGCGCCCGTAGGCGCCCTCGCCGTCCTCCGCCTCGTCCAGCGGGACGACCGTCTCGACGAGTACCTCCAGGGTCTCCCCGATCCGCTCCTCCGCGCGCTGCGAGGTGAGCTCCTCGGCGAGCCGCTGCATGTGGGCGAGGCGCTCGGCGATGGTGTCCTCGTCGAGCTTGTCCTCGTAGCCGGCGGCCTCGGTGCCGTCCTCGTCGGAGTAGCCGAAGACGCCGATGGCGTCGAGGCGCGCGTTCGTGAGGAAGCGCTCCAGCTCGGCGAAGTCCGATTCCTTCTCGCCGGGGAAGCCGACGATGAAGTTGGACCGGACACCGGCCTGCGGGGCCTTGCTCCGGATGGTGTCCAGCAGCTCCAGGAACCGGTCGGTGTCACCGAAGCGGCGCATGGCGCGCAGCACGTCGGGGGCCGAGTGCTGGAAGGACAGGTCGAAGTACGGGACGACCTTGGGGGTCGAGGTCAGTACGTCGATCAGACCGGGCCGCATCTCGGCGGGCTGGAGGTAGCTGACGCGGACGCGCTCGATGCCGTCCACCGCCGCCAGCTCGGGCAGCAGGGTCTCCAGCAGGCGGATGTCGCCGAGGTCCTTGCCGTACGAGGTGTTGTTCTCGGAGACCAGCATGATCTCCTTGACGCCCTGCTCGGCGAGCCAGCGGGTCTCGCCCAGCACGTCGCTCGGGCGGCGGGAGATGAAGGAGCCGCGGAAGGACGGGATGGCACAGAAGGAGCAGCGCCGGTCGCAGCCGGAGGCCAGCTTGACCGAGGCCACCGGGCTCTTGTCGAGGCGGCGGCGCAGGGGCGCGCGCGGCCCGGAAGCGGGCGCGAGCCCGTCCGGCAGGTCGGCGGGGGCCTCGGCAGGCTCCTCGGCGGCGGTCTGGGCGTGGCCGGGCAGGGCCACCTCGGCGGTCTGCCGCTCGGCCGGGCTGATCGGCAGCAGCTTGCGCCGGTCGCGCGGGGTGTGGGCCTCCACGCTGCCGCCGCTGAGGATGGTCTGGAGGCGGTTGGAGATGTCGGCGTAGTCGTCGAAACCGAGGACTCCGTCGGCCTCGGGGAGCGCTTCGGCGAGTTCCTTGCCGTAGCGCTCGGCCATACAGCCGACGGCGACGACGGCCTGGGTCTTGCCGTGATCCTTCAGATCATTGGCTTCCAGCAGGGCGTCTACGGAGTCCTTCTTGGCGGCTTCGACGAAGCCACAGGTGTTGACGACGGCTACGTCCGCATCGGCGGCGTCCTCGACGAGCTCCCAGCCATCCGCCGCCAAGCGGCCTGCGAGCTCCTCCGAGTCCACCTCGTTACGGGCGCAGCCAAGAGTGACAAGGGCGACGGTACGGCGTTCGGGCATGGACTCAAGACTACTTCGTCCCGGCGCCGGCCCCCGCCCCAAGTCCCCCCACAGCAAGATCCCCGGGGCCGGCGGCAGATGCCGCGCGGCGCACCGGGGATCCGGATTCAAGCCTTCCGCCCTAGGGCGGCCCCGCCTCAGCCCGCCTGGGGCTGGTTCTGGAGGGGGTCTTCCCTGGTGTAGGTGAGACGTTCCACCTGACCCGGCTGGAAGTCGTCCTTGATCTCCTTGCCGTTCACGAAGAGCTTCACGGCGCCGGCGTCGCCGAGCACGAGGTCGACGGACTCCTTGTCGGTGAAGGTCTTGGACTCGCCCTGGAACAGGGTGCCGTCGAAGAGCAGCCGGCCGCTGTGGTCCTTCGCGGAGATCCAGCTCTCTCCGGTGTCGGCCGTCAGGACCACCGTGACGAGGTCCTTGGGTGCTGCCGCGATGGCACTGTCCGTGGGCTCCGGCTTCGGCGCCGGCGGGGTCTGCTGGGGCTGGGCGGCCGGCTTCCCGCCGGACTGCTTGGGGGCGGGCTTCGGGGCGGCGGAACCTTCCGCCACGGGCCGCTTGTCGTTGTCGTCGCCGCCGCTGAAGGCGGTGAAGCCCACGAAGCCGATCACGGCGACGATGGCGGCGACCATGGCGGCGGTCCAGTTGGGCCGCTGCCGCTCGGGGCGGATGCGCTCGGCATCGAACATCGGCGCGGCGGGGGTGGGTGCCGGCCGGCCGCCGTGGGCCGCGTCGTAGGCCTCGACCAGGGGTACCGGGTCGAGGTCGACGGCGCGGGCGAGCGTACGGATGTGACCGCGGGCGTAGACGTCGCCGCCGCACCGCGTGAAGTCGTCCTCTTCGATCGCGTGCACGATCGGGATGCGCACGCGGGTGGTGGAACTGACCTCGTCGACGGTGAGCCCGGCGGCGATCCGGGCCTTCTTGAGGGCCGTCCCGATGGACGGTCCTTCGACGGTACGTTCGACGAGCCGGTCCTCGGACCGGTCGTCGGTCGAAGGCCGCTCTTCTTCGGGGGAGTTGGAGTTGCCGATGGACACGTGGGCGCCTTTCGAGCGTGTAGCCACCTGCTGGATGTCCAGTCTAGGGGGGTGACGAAAGGGTGGAGCAACCGGAGGGTGCACTTCCTACGCCATCCGAATGGCTAAGGGAGGTCGCTCCGGTGCGGCGGCCCGGCGCCGTGCGCGATGCCGTGCGCGGTGTCGCCACCTTTCTTCAACTGGACGCGGGCCGAGGGGAAACGGTTGCCCGGAAAATCGCCGCGAACACGTCACGGGTGGGCCTCCCCCCGGATGACGGCCAGCACCCCGTCCAGGTCGTCCGCCTTCAGCAGGACGTCGCGGGCCTTCGAGCCCTCGCTGGGCCCCACGATCCCCCGTGACTCCATGAGGTCCATGAGCCGGCCGGCCTTGGCGAAACCCACCCGCAGCTTGCGCTGGAGCATCGAGGTGGAGCCGAACTGCGTGGAGACCACCAGCTCCGCCGCCTGGCACAGCAGGTCCAGGTCGTCGCCGATGTCCTCGTCGATCTCCTTCTTCTGCTTCTGCCCGACGGTGACGTCGTCCCGGAAGACGGGCGCCATCTGGTCCTTGCAGTGCTGGACGATCCCGGCGATCTCGTCCTCGGTGACGAAGGCGCCCTGGAGGCGGACGGGCTTGTTCGCGCCCATCGGCAGGAACAGCCCGTCGCCCTTGCCGATGAGCTTCTCGGCGCCCGGCTGGTCGAGGATGACCCGGCTGTCGGCGAGCGAGGAGGTGGCGAACGCGAGCCGCGAGGGCACGTTCGCCTTGATCAGGCCGGTGACCACGTCCACCGAGGGCCGCTGGGTGGCGAGCACGAGGTGGATGCCGGCCGCGCGGGCCAGCTGGGTGATGCGGACGATGGAGTCCTCGACGTCGCGCGGGGCCACCATCATCAGGTCGGCCAGCTCGTCGACGATCACCAGCAGGTACGGGTACGGGCTGAGCTCGCGCTCGCTGCCCGGCGGCAGTTTGATCCTGCCGTCGCGGATCGCCTGGTTGAAGTCGTCGATGTGCCGGTAGCCGAAGGCCGCCAGGTCGTCGTAGCGCAGGTCCATCTCGCGCACGACCCACTGGAGGGCCTCGGCGGCCCGCTTGGGGTTGGTGATGATCGGCGTGATCAGGTGCGGGATGCCCTCGTACGCCGTCAGCTCCACCCGCTTGGGGTCCACCAGCACCATCCGCACGTCCTCCGGAGTGGCCCGGACCATGATCGAGGTGATCAGGCAGTTGATGCAGGAGGACTTGCCGGAACCGGTGGCACCGGCCACCAGCACGTGCGGCATCTTCGCGAGGTTGGCCATGACGTAGCCGCCCTCGACGTCCTTGCCCAGCGCGACCAGCATCGGATGGTCGTCCTCGGCCGCGTCCGCCAGCCGGAGCACGTCCCCGAGGTTCACCATCTCGCGGTCGGTGTTCGGGATCTCGATGCCGACCGCCGACTTGCCCGGGATCGGACTGATGATCCGCACGTCCGGCGAGGCCACCGCGTAGGCGATGTTCTTGGTCAGCGCGGTGATCCGCTCGACCTTGACCGCCGCGCCCAGCGTGACCTCGTACCGGGTGACCGTCGGACCCCGGGTGAAACCGGTGACGTCCGCGTCGACCTTGAACTCGGTGAACACGTTGCGCAGCGAAGCGACCACCGCGTCGTTCGCGGCGCTGCGCGTCTTGCCCGGCCCGCCCTTCTCCAGCAGGTCCAGCGAAGGCAGGGAGTACGTGATGTCCCCGCGCAGCTGGAGCTGCTCGGCGCGGGGCGGCAGCGGCTGGGCCTCCGGCGGGGCCTTCGTCAGATCGGGCACCGACAGCGTCCCGGAGGCCGCGGCGGTGGTGGCGTGCGGGGGCTCGGCCGGGTCCGCGGGACCGGCCGCCGCCGCGGGGCGCTCCTCGCGGGCGGGCGGCACGGGAGCGGTGATCTCCACGCCCTCCCGCCCGACACCGATGCCCTGGGTGAGGTCGGCGACGAGGGGCGAGGGCGGCAGTCCCCCGTAGACCGCCCCGTCCAGCGAGGCGGCGACCGCCGCGGCCACGTCGACGGCGTCCATCTCGCGGTCCATGCCCGGGCGGGCGGCGGACCGGCGCGGCCTGCGCCGCCGGGCGAGGGCCTCCTCCTCGGCGGCGTCCGCCGGGTCGTCCGGGCCCGTGCCTGCTGCGGTACGGGCCCGCCACCGCTCGGGGTCGTGCCGGTCCCCCGCGGCTCCCGCCCCGTCCTGCCCGTATCCCTCGTCGTACTCGTTCGGGGCGATGATCCCGAGCTTGATGCCGAGCCGCCGCAGCCGCTGCGGGATCGCGTTGACCGGGGTCGCGGTGACCACGAGCAGCCCGAAGACCGTCAGCAGCACCAGCATGGGCACGGCCAGCGGCGCGCCCATCGTGAAGATCAGCGGCTTGGAGGCGCCCCAGCCGATGAGCCCGCCCGCGTTCTGCATCGCGGTGGTGCCCTCGTCCCGGCCGGGCGCCCCGCAGGCGATGTGGACCAGGCCCAGCACCCCGATGACGAGGGCGGACAGCCCGATGCCGATGCGGCCGTTGGCGTCGGTCTGCTCGGGGTGGCGGATGAAGCGCACCGCCATGACGCCGAGCAGGATCGGCACGAGCAGATCCAGTCGCCCGAAGGCGCCGGTGACCAGCATGGTGACCAGAGTCCCGACGGGACCGCTCAGATTCGACCAGGTTCCCGCGGCGACGATCAGCGCGAGGGCGAGCAGCAGCAGCGCCACGCCGTCCTTGCGGTGTGCGGGGTCGAGGTTCTTGGCGCCCCGGCCGATCCCGCGGAAGACCGCGCCGACCGCGTGCGCGCAGCCGAGCCACACGGCGCGCACCAGCCGCACCACGCCCCCCGTCGGGGACGGCGCGGGCTTGGCCGCGACCTTCTTGACCGGGGCGCGCTTGGCGGCCGCGGCCTTCTTCGCCGGGGGCTTGCGTGCGGGAGCCGCCTTCTTGGCCGGCGCCGCCGTACGGCCGGTGCGGCCCTTCGCGGTGCCCGCGGTGCTCTGGGAACCCTTGCCGGACGTACGTGAGGCCATGGTGCCGAGGTTACCGGTGACCACCCCGGTGGACACGCGTGCCCACCCCTTCACCCGTTCGTGTCGCCCACCGCGCACCGTCTTTGACGCCCCGCCAGACCTGACACCCCGCCAGGCGGCGTGACCCGGCGGCAGCGGAGGGGTTCAGCCCTGCGCGGGCAGCACGGCGGCGCCGCCGGCACCCGGCTCCAGCGCGTCGAGCGCCCGCCGCAGGCCGGTCAGCTTGCGTTCCAGATGGGCCGCCGTCGCCACCACCGCCGCGTCGGCGGATTCCTCGCCGAGCTGCTTGGTCAGCGCCTCGGCCTGTTCCTCCACCGCCGCGAGCCGGGCGGACAGCTCGGCCAGCAGCCCGGCCGTCTCCTTGCTGCCGTCCACGCCGTTCGTACCGCCGCCCTCCAGCTGGAGCCGCAGCAGGGCCGCCTGCTCCCGCAGCTGGCAGTTCTTCGTATACAGCTCGACGAAGACCGAGACCTTGGCCCGCAGCACCCACGGGTCGAAGGGCTTGGAGATGTAGTCCACCGCGCCCGCCGCGTAGCCGCGGAAGGTGTGGTGCGGACCGTGGTTGATCGCGGTGAGGAAGATGATCGGGATGTCCCTGGTCCGCTCCCGCCGCTTGATGTGCGCGGCCGTCTCGAACCCGTCCATGCCCGGCATCTGCACATCCAGCAGGATGACCGCGAAATCGTCCGTCAGCAGCGCCTTGAGCGCTTCCTCCCCCGACGACGCCCGGACCAGTGTCTGATCGAGCGCGGAGAGGATGGCCTCCAGCGCCAGCAGATTCTCCGGCCGGTCGTCGACCAGGAGGATCTTGGCCTTCTGCACCATGCCCTGTCCTCCTCGCCCCGGCATGGGGCCTCCCCGGCTCCTGGCTCCGGCCTGTACGCCGGGCCCCGCCCCAGAGGACGGCATCCTTGCGCCGTCCGTCCTTGTGCCGGTCATCGTAGCCCCAGTCCCGAGATCGCCACACCCTGTCACCAAGATGTCACTGTGCACGAAGCAGAAACGTGGTGGAAGAGCAGAAGGTTCCCAAAGGTTCCCTCTGCGCCGCCCGGTCACACCTCTCCGGAGCTCACTTGCCCCGCATATGCCCTTCCATGACCGACAGTAGGTAATCGGGTTCCACGGGCTTGGTCACGTAGTCCGACGCACCGGACTCGATCGCCTTCTCCCGGTCGCCCTTCATCGCCTTGGCCGTCAGCGCGATGATCGGCAGCCCCTCGAACTGCGGCATCCGCCGGATCGCCTCGGTCGTGGCGTACCCGTCCATCTCCGGCATCATGATGTCCATCAGCACCACCGCCACGTCGTCGTGCTGTTCCAGGACCTCGATGCCCTCCCGCCCGTTCTCGGCGTAGAGCACCGCAAGCCCGTGCTGCTCCAGCACGCTCGTCAGCGCGAAGACGTTGCGCACGTCGTCGTCCACGATCAGCACCCGCTCGCCGTGGAAGTCGTACGTCCGCGGCCCGGCCGGCAGCGGCTCCTCCACGCCCCACGTGTCGGCGTGCGGCTGGCCGGGCACCTCCAGCCGCGGCGCGGGTTCCGTCAGGGCCTTGCGGCGCCGCCGGAACAGCGCCGAGGACGCCCCCTGCCCGGCCGGCTCGGCGCTGCGCACCGCCGCCGCGGACGGCGGCAGTGCCGGCGGCACGGGCGCCACCGGGGCCTCCGGCAGCGCCGGCCGCATCCCGTCCGCCGCCCTGCGGTACAGCTCGCTGCGGCCGCCGCCGGGCGTCGGCGGCGCGTACCCCTGCGGGGGCAGCTCGCTCGGGTGCAGCGGCAGGTACAGCGTGAAGGTGGAGCCGCGGCCGGGCTCGCTGGCCGCGTGGATCTCCCCGCCCAGCAGCCGGGCGATCTCCCGGCTGATGGACAGCCCCAGACCCGTACCGCCGTACTTGCGGCTGGTCGTGCCGTCCGCCTGCTTGAACGCCTCGAAGATCACCAGCATCTTGCTCGCCGCGATCCCGATCCCGGTGTCGGTCACCGAGAAGGCGATCAGGTCCGCATCGGCCTCCCGCAGCGAGCCGGCCTCCAGCAACTGCTCCCGGATCGCCGTCGGCACATCGGACCCGGCCGGCCGGATCACCAGTTCCACGGCCCCGGTGTCGGTGAACTTCACCGCGTTCGACAGCAGGTTGCGCAGCACCTGCAGGAGCCGCTGCTCATCGGTGTGCAGGGTGGCCGGCAGCTCCGGGGAGACCCGTACCGAGAAGTCGAGCCCCTTCTCCGCGGTCAGCGGCCGGAAGGTCGCCTCGACGTAGTCCACGAGCTGGACCAGCGCGATCCGGGTCGGCGAGACGTCCATCTTCCCGGCCTCGACCTTCGACAGGTCGAGGATGTCGTTGATCAGCTGGAGCAGGTCCGAGCCCGCCCCGTGGATGGTCTCGGCGAACTCGACCTGCTTCGGCGACAGGTTCTCGTCCGCGTTGTCGGCGAGCAGCTTGGCCAGGATCAGCAGGGAGTTGAGCGGGGTCCGCAGCTCGTGCGACATGTTCGCCAGGAACTCGGACTTGTAGCGCATCGAGACCGCGAGCTGCTCGGCACGCTCCTCCAGGACCTGCCGGGCCTCCTCGATCTCGGTGTTCTTCACCTCGATGTCCCGGTTCTGACGGGCCAGCAGCTCGGCCTTCTCCTCCAGCTCCGCGTTGGCGGCCTGGAGGGCCTTCTGCCGGTTCTCCAGCTCGTCGGAGCGCTCGCGCAGCTGCTCGGTCATCTCCTGCGACTGCTTCAGCAGCATCTCCGTCTTGGAGTTGACGCTGATGGTGTTGACGCTCGTGCCGATCATCTCGGCGATCTGGCTGAGGAAGTCCTTCTGGATCTGCGTGAACGGGGTGAAGGACGCCAGCTCGATGACGCCGAGCACCTTCCCCTCGAAGAGCACCGGCAGCACGATCACGTGCGCCGGCGGCGCCTCGCCGAGCCCCGAGGAGATCTTCAGGTAGCCGGGCGGAGTGTTCTCGACCAGGATCGTCCGCTTCTCCTCCGCCACGGTCCCGATCAGCCCCTCCCCCGGCCGGAAGGAGGTGGGCATCTGGCCGCCGGCGTACGCGTAACTCCCGCGCATCCGCAGCTCGTACGAGCCCTCCGCGCCGCCGTCCGTTCCGATCTCGGTGGTGCCGCCGGCCGGCAGCGCCAGGAAGAACGCGCCGTGCTGCGCCGAGACCACCGGGGTCAGCTCGCTCATGATCAGCGAGGCCACGTCGTCGAGTTCGCGGCGACCCTGCATCAGGGCGGAGATCCGGGCGAGGTTGCCCTTGAGCCAGTCCTGTTCCTTGTTGGCCAGGGTGGTGTCGCGCAGGTTGACGATCATCGTGTTGATGTTGTCCTGGAGGACCTGGATCTCGCCCGCCGCGTCCACGTCGACCTTCAGGCTCAGGTCGCCGCGGGTCACCGCGGTGGCCACGGCCGCGATCGCGCGCACCTGCCGGGTGAGGTTGCCGGCCATCTCGTTCACGGACTCGGTCAGGTCCCGCCAGGTGCCGTCGACGTCCCGGACGCGGGCCTGGCCGCCCAGGATGCCCTCCGTACCCACCTCGCGGGCCACCCGGGTCACCTGGTCCGCGAAGGACGACAGCTGGTCGACCATCGTGTTGATGGTCGTCTTCAGCTCCAGGATCTCGCCCCGGGCGTCGATGTCGATCTTCTTGGTCATGTCGCCCTTGGCGATGGCGGTCGTGACCATGGCGATCTGCCGCACCTGGCCGGTGAGGTTGGAGGCCATGAAGTTCACCGAGTCGGTGAGGTCCTTCCAGGTCCCCGAGACACCGGGCACGTGCGCCTGGCCTCCGAGGCGGCCCTCGGTACCCACCTCGCGGGCCACGCGCGTGACCTCGTCGGCGAACGAGGACAGCGTCTTCACCATCGTGTTGACGGTGTCGGCGAGCTGCGCGACCTCGCCGCGCGCCTCGACGGTGACCTTCTTCGTCAGGTCGCCGTTGGCGACCGCCGAGGAGACCTGGGAGATGTTGCGCACCTGCGAGGTCAGGTTGTTCGCCATCAGGTTGACGTTGTCGGTGAGGTCCTTCCAGATGCCGGTGACCCCGCGCACCCGGGCCTGGCCGCCCAGGATGCCCTCGGAACCCACCTCGCGGGCCACCCGGGTCACCTGCTCGGCGAAGGAGGACAGCTGGTCGACCATCGTGTTCACGGTGGTGACGAGTTCGAGGATCTCGCCCTTCGCGTCGACCGTGATCTTCTTCGACAGGTCGCCCGTCGCGACCGCCGTCGTCACCTCGGCGATGTTGCGCACCTGGGACGTCAGGTTGTTCGCCATGAAGTTGACGGACTGGGTGAGGTCCTTCCAGGTGCCCGAGACGCCCTTGACCTCCGCCTGGCCGCCCAGGATGCCCTCGGTGCCCACCTCGCGGGCCACCCGCGTGACCTGCTCCGCGAAGTTCGACAGCTGGTCGACCATCGTGTTGAGGGTGTTCTTCAGCTCCAGGATCTCGCCGCGCGCGTCCACGTCGATCTTCTGCGAGAGGTCACCGCGCGCCACCGCCGTCGCGACCTGGGCGATGTTGCGCACCTGCGAGGTCAGGTTCCCGGCCATGCCGTTCACGGAGTCCGTGAGGTCACGCCAGACGCCGGCCACCCCGGGCACCTGCGCCTGACCGCCGAGCCGGCCCTCCGTACCCACGTCCCGGGCCACCCGGGTCACCTGCTCCGCGAAGGCGGAGAGCTGGTCGACCATCGTGTTGATGGTGTTCTTCAGCTCCAGGATCTCGCCGCGCGCGTCCACGTCGATCTTCTGGGAGAGGTCACCGCGCGCCACCGCCGTGGTCACCTGCGCGATCTGCCGCACCTGGGAGGTCAGGTTGCCGGCCATGAAGTTGACCGAGTCGGTCAGCTCCTTCCAGGTGCCGGACACCCCCTCCACCCGCGCCTGACCGCCGAGCCGGCCCTCCGTGCCCACGTCCCGCGCCATCCGCGTGACCTGGTCGGCGAAGGAGGACAGCTGGTCCACCATCGTGTTGACGGTGTTCTTCAGCTGGAGCATCTCGCCGGAGACGTCCACGGTGACCTTCTGCGACAGGTCGCCGTTCGCGACGGCCGTCGTCACCTGCGCGATGTTGCGGACCTGGCCGGTGAGGTTGCGGAAGGCCGTGTTCACCGAATCGGTGAGGTCCTTCCACGTACCCGCGGCCCCGGGAACCTGCGCCTGACCGCCCAGCTCACCCTCGACGCCGACCTCACGGGCCACTCGCGTCACTTCCGCACCGAAGGACTGGAGCTGGTCCACCATCGTGTTGACGGTGTTCTTCAGCTCCAGCATCTCGCCGGCCACATCGACGGTGACCTTCTGCGACAGGTCGCCGTTGGCCACCGCCGTCGTCACCTGCGCGATGTCCCGCACCTGCGTCGTGAGGTTGCGGAAGACCGTGTTCACCGAATCGGTGAGGTCCTTCCACGTACCCGCGGCCCCCGGCACCTGCGCCTGACCGCCCAGCAGGCCCTTGGCGCCCACCTCGCTGGCCACACGCGTGACCTCGTCCGCGAAGGTCCGCAGGGTTTCGGTCATCTGGTTGATCGTTTCGGCCAGCTGCGCGACCTCGCCGCGCGCGCTCACCCGTACCTTCTGCGACAGGTCACCGTTCGCGACGGCCGTCGTGACCTGCGCGATCCCGCGCACCTGGGCCGTCAGGTTGCCGGCCATGGTGTTGACGGAATCGGTCAGGTCCTTCCACACACCCGCGACCCCGGGCACCTTCGCCTGGCCGCCCAGCTCACCCTCCGTACCCACCTCGCGGGCCACGCGGGTCACCTCGGAGGAGAAGGAGGACAGCTGGTCCACCATGGTGTTCACGGTGTTCTTCAGCTGGAGCATCTCGCCGGCCACGTGCACCGTGACCTTGCGGGACAGATCGCCCTTCGCGACCGCGGTCGTCACGAGAGCGATATCACGCACCTGAGCGGTGAGCCGGTACGCCATCGTGTTGACGGAGTCGGTCAGATCCTTCCAGGAACCGGACATTCCGCGCACCTGGGCCTGACCGCCGAGTTTGCCCTCGGTGCCCACTTCCAGCGCCACGCGCGTCACCTCGTCGGTGAACGCGGACAGCTGGTCGACCAGGTTGTTGACCGTACGCCCGACCTTCAGGAACTCCCCGCGCAGCGGATGCCCGACCCCGTCGGGCGCCTGCGTCCGCAGGTCCATCCGCTGGTCCAGATCACCCTCGGCCACCGCCGACAGTACCCGGCCCACCTCGGACACCGGCCGGGCGAGGTCGTCCACGAGCTGGTTCGAGGCGTCGATCGCGGCCGCCCAGGAACCCTCGCAGGCACCCGTTTCCAGCCGTTCGCTCAGCTTGCCCTCACGGCCCACCATCCGCCGGACCCGGGACAGCTCCCCGGTCAGGTGGAGGTTGCGGTCGGCGACCTCGTTGTAGACGGCGGCGATCTCCGCCATCACGCCCTCGCCGGACACCGTCAGCCGCTTGCGGAAATTGCCGTCCCGCATCGACACCAGGGCCGTGAGCAGCCTGTTCAGTGCCGCGGTATCGACCTCCGTCGTGCCGCCGCGCCGGGACCGTCCGCCCTTGGGGCGCGTTCCCGTACGCCGCACCGCTGCGCCAGACTCCACCGTGTCCCTCCCGAAAGGGTCGACCGCTGTTCCACCGGACACCTGACTCTTCTCAAGCCGGCTCTACAAGCCTGCCCAGTGTTTCACCCTGGCCGAACCCGGCCATAACACTTCGGCACCATCGCATACCCGCCGTACCCTGCGGGTGGATTCCCGGACGACGGCACCATGCCGACCGCGAAGGTAAGTAACCTGGCACCCGATGTCCAACCGCGTCGAAGGAGACTCGTGATCACGGCACGGGCGGCTGCCAGTTTCGACCCCCTCGGGCGTTCGGTCGCCGCCGCCCGCGCGTTCGTCCGCGACACCCTGCAGGGCTGGGGCTTCGCGGACATCGTCGACGACGCGGTGGTCCTGACCAGCGAGCTCGTCACCAATGCCGTGGTCCACGCCGGAACCCGCGCCGAGGTCCTGTGCCTGCGCGCCGAGGACGGCGTACGGGTCGAGGTCGCCGACCGGTACCCGGAGCGCGAGCTCCCGCTCCAGCACCCCGGCGAGCGCCCGTACGCCGACCCCGACCGCGAGAGCGGCCGCGGCCTGATGCTCTGCGCGGCCCTCGCCACCCGCTGGGGCGTCGAGTACACGGCCACACACAAGCACGTGTGGTTCCGCCTCGACCTCCCGGACCGTCCGGTCGGTACCCGCTCCGCGGGCCCCGTCGTGCCCGACCAGATGCTCCCCCTCGCCGACAGCCGGGTCCGCGTCGCCGTCCTCCAGATCGACTCGGCCGACGCGATCTCCGCCTGGAACGAGGACGCCGAGCACGTCTTCGGCTACACCGCCGAGAAGGTCATCGGCCGCCCGCTCGCCGAGCTGGCAGCCTGGCCGCAGACCCCCGGCACCGGGACCGGCATCGCCGAGGCCCTGCGCCTGTCCCGCTGGGAGGGCAGCTACGGCATCCGCGGCGCGGACGGCCGGGTGATCCCCGTTTACGCCTCGCACCTGCGGGTACGCGATGCCCACGGGGAGCCCTCCATCGTCTGTCTCCTCGTCCACGACGACGAGCGCGCCCTGCTCCAAAGCCCCGTACGCATCCCCACGACCGACAGCGCCCACCTGACCGAATCCCGCCCGGACCCCTTCGAGGTCTTCATCGGCTCCCCGGCGCCCGATGACCTCGACGGCCTGCTCCAGCGCACCGTCGAACGGGCCCGCGACCTCCTCGACGCCGACTCCGCCTTCCTGCTGCTGGCCACCGACGACGAGACCGAGCTGGAGGTCCGCGCCACCACCGGCCTGCCGTCCACCCGCCAGCGCTTCGCCCGCGTACCGGTCGAGGCCGGCACCAACCGGTACGGCTCGGCCCGCATGCCCGCCGTCCACGACGACCTCACCGCCGTTCCCGGAGCCGTTCCGCTCCTGGAGTCCACCGGCATGCGCTCCGCGGTCACCGTCCCGCTCAAGGTCGAGGGCCGGCTCACCGGCTCCCTCGGCGTCGCCGCGGAGGTGCCCGGCCGCTACTCGAACGCGGAGGCCCTGCGCCTCCAGTTCGCCGCCGACCGCATCGCCCTCGCCGTCGAGTCCGCCCGCCTCGGCGAGCTGGAACGCCTGCGCCGCGGCTCCCTCTCCTTCCTCGTCGAGGCCTCCGACCTGCTGGCCGGCACCCTCGACCGGGACCAGACCCTGGCCCTCATGGCCCAGATGACCGTCCCCACCCTGGCCACGTGGTGCGCCGTGTACACGATCGCCGACCAGGCCTCCGACCCGTACCTCTCCTACGTCCTCCACGAGGACGAGGAGCGTATCGACGGTCTCAAGGCCCTCCTCTCCCGAGTCAGCCCGCCCGAACCGGTCCGCGAGGCGGGCGCCCGCCCCTGGCCGGAGACCGCCCTCGCGGTCGGCGGCGAGACCGTCGTCCTGCCCCTGCTGGCCCGCAACCGCGTGATCGGCCTGCTCGTCCTGGGCAAGCCGAGCGAGGAGCACTTCCGCCAGGAGATCCTCGAACTCGCCGAGGACCTCTCGCGCCGGGCCGCCCTCGCCCTCGACAACGCCCGCCTCTACTCGGAGCGCACCGCGATCAGCCGCTCCCTCCAGCGCAGCCTGCTACCGCCCGGCTCCCCCGCGATCCCGGGCATGGAGGTCGAGGTCATCTACCGGGCGGCCGGCGAGGGCAACGAGGTGGGCGGTGACTTCTACGACGTCTTCCCGATCCGCGACGGCGCGTACGGCTTCGCCATCGGCGACGTCTGCGGTACGGGTCCGGAAGCCGCCGCGGTCACCGGTCTCGCCCGGCACGCACTGCGCCTCCTGGCCCGCGAGGGCCTCGGCGGCCCGGCGGTCCTGGAGCGTCTGAACGCGGCCATCCTCGACGAGGGCGCCCGCAGCCGCTTCCTGACCCTCCTCTACGGGGAGCTCCACCCCCAGCCCGACGGCGGCGCCCTGATGAAGGTCGTCTGCGCCGGCCACCCGCTCCCGCTCCGCCTGCGCCCGAACGGCGAGGTCACCCCGGCCGCGGAACCCCAGCCCCTGCTCGGCGTGCTCGAGGACCTGGAGCTCTACGAGCAGACGCTGACCCTCGAACCCGGCGATGTCCTGCTGTGCGTCACGGACGGCGTGACCGAACGCCGCGAGGGCACCCGCATGCTCGGCGACGACGGCCTGACCGAGGTGCTCACGACGTGCACAGGCCTCACCGCCGGCGCGGTCGCCTCCCGCGTCCTGCGCGCCGTGGAACGCTTCGCGGCGGAACCCGCCTCGGACGACATGGCCATCCTCGCCTTCCGGGTACCGCACCAGCGCGAGGGCGACTGACCGCCGGGCGGTCACCGGTGCGGGAGGCGGCCTGCTACGGGCGGCGGGTGAGCACGATGCCGAGTACGTCGCGCACGTAGTTCTCGAGGAATCCCGGGAGCCACACTTCATCCGCCATGGCGGCGAACACCTTCTCGATCCGCTCGTCCACGCCATCGGTGAGCACGACGATCCGCCAGGTGTTGGTGGGCCGCTCGTCCGTGCCGGCGACCCCGTGCTGCACATGGAAGAGCGGCTGCCCGGTGTCGGCGATCAGGGTGTTGCCCTGGGTGTCGGGGAACTCGGCCCGGCCGATGAAGGTGACGAGCTGCCGCTCGTGGTTCAGCGAGACCTCCTCGAGCACCAGCCCGTACTCCGAGGGCTCGAGCCACAGCCGCTGCTGCGACTGCCGCACGAACTCGTCCCCGAGCTCTCCGCCCTCCTGACCCGGCACCCAGGCAGCAGCGGTGCCTTCCTTGACCACGTACGGGATGAAGGCACCGGGGTTGCCGGCCTTCCGCACCTCCATGTCCCAGATCATCGCCCTGGTGAAGGCCGGCGGCTCCTCGGCGTCATAGTGCTCGGCCACCACCCGGTTCACGTCGACCGGCGGCAGCTCCACCTGCGTGTACCGCTCGTTGTTCCACGCACTCTCGAATTCAGCCTCGGCCTGCGTCAGCTGCTGCATCGACTGTTTCCCCATTCCCCATGACGTCAGACGTCGCGCCGAGCAAGATCCTAAAACGCACAAAGGCCCCCGCCTAATGGCGGGGGCCTTCTTTGTTGGAGCCCTTTAACGGAATCGAACCGTTGACCTTCTCCTTACCATGGAGACGCTCTACCGACTGAGCTAAAAGGGCGGGTTGTTCGGCGGCGTCCTACTCTCCCACAGGGTCCCCCCTGCAGTACCATCGGCGCTGAAAGGCTTAGCTTCCGGGTTCGGAATGTAACCGGGCGT
>NZ_JBHUSC010000085.1:0-17335 GCF_042673805.1 Streptomyces sp. NPDC057010
CACGTATCGGGGTCCGGGGCGGAGCCCCTGGGGGCACCTCCCAGCGGTAGCGGGGGGAGGAACGGTGGAAGGGCGGGTAGGGGACACGCCCCGCGCAGCGGCACCCTCACCGTGGCGGCCCCGGTGGCTTCGGTGGGGGCGGTGGGGTGAACGGAGGGCGCTGGGGAGGGCGCGCGGGCCTGGGGGGACGCGGCGGGATGCCGGTGACCGTCACGTCCCAGGAGACGTCCGGATCCCGGTACGGGTGGGGCCGGCCCCACCCGTGCGGGGCCGTGGGGGCGTCGGGAGCTCGCCCCGGCCCCGGCCCCGGGCGCCGGCGGCCCACGAGGGCGGCGCCCGCCGCACCAGCGGCCGCGCCCCACGCCGCCCCCAGGAGGACCGCGTACGGCACGGACGGCCGCACCGACACCCCGGCACCCACCGCATCGAGCCCCAGCACCGCCACCGACGCGTCCGCCGACACCCCCGTCACCCAGGCCAGCATCCCCGCCCCCACCCCCGTCACCACCGACAGCCGCGCCGCGCACCCTCCGATCCCGCGCCCGGGAGTCCGTACGGCCGCCAGCACCCCCGCGGCGAGCAGCAGCAGCCCCGCCCCCGCGACCAGCAGCCACACCCGCCCGTCGTACTCCGCGAGCCGCGCCACCGTCACCGGCTGCCCGTCCAGCACCCCGTCCAGGGGGTCGGGCAGCCACCGCCCTGCCTCCCCCGTGGCCTGCCCGCGCAGCGGGACGAACAGCCCGAGCAGCACCCCCGGCCAGGCCCCGTTCGGCGCCCCCAGCAGCGCGGCCCCGAGCACCCGCCCCGGATGCCCGTCGCCCGCCGCGGCCCACACCGCCGCCGCCAGCCCGGCGGCCACCGCCACCAGCAGCACGGTCACCAGCGCCGAGACCGCCGGCCGCAGCCGGGCGAGCGCCGCCGGTCCGCGCCGCGAAGCGGCCAGGGCTACGGCCAGGACCCCGAGCGCCCACACGCCGGCGCCCATCAGCGTCGGACCCGGCACCACCGAGAACCCCACCCGGCCGCGCGCCCCGATCAGGTCACCGACCCGGTCCGGGAGCAGCCCGCCGATGTCCCCGATCCCCGGGAGTTCCACCTTCGGCGGCGCCCCCGGCACCGGCAGCACGGCCCCGTCGAGGGTGACCGCGTCGTGCCCGGCCCACGCCAGCCCGCCCGCCGCGGCGACGAGCAGTGCGACGACCACCGCGACCCGGGCGGCCGGTTCGCCGGGCGCCGCACCGGCCCGCAGCGAGCGGAGGAACACCCGCGCCAGGACCAGCGCTCCGGCCAGCCCCACCCCCAAGGGCATGACGTCCAGGGAGGATTCGGCGCCGACCCCGCCGACCCCGAAGACCGAGAGGTCCCCCGACGGGGTCACGGTCCCGCCCACGGCCAGGACCACCACGGCCGCCGTCATCGCGCCGAGCGAGCCCCCGCTCCCGTCCGCGCCCAGCAGGTGCAGGCCGAGCGCGGCCACCCCGGCCATCACGGCCAGGGACCAGCCCACGGCGGCGACGCCGGACAGGATCACATCTCCCCAACGAATACGGCGCATGCGCGGTCCCCCGATGAGCGTCGGCCCGAGCCGCCCGAGTGGACCGGCAGGCCGGACCGCCGGGCGAGAAGTCCCGTATCTCACTCTCCGGGTGACTTTCGACCCCGTCAACGGCCGGTCGTAGACGCCCTGGCAAGGCCCGGATTCCACATACGGCCGTGGGCCTGAAATAGTTCCCCCGGATGTTCGCCATCCCTAGACTCCCTGACGTCATGGGGGATTCTCGGGGGACTTAAGTGGGGCTGGAGTGCCGGAACTCGTACTGGAATTGAACGGAAGGACCTGGACGCTCGATCCGTCCAGGTCGTACTCGCTGGGGCGTGATCCCCAGGGAGATGTGGTGATCGATGACGCCCGGGTGTCGTGGCGACACGCCACCATCAGCTGGAACGGCCGTGGTTGGGGCATCGAGGACCACGGCAGCACCAACGGCACCTACGTGCACGGGGCTCGGGTGCAGCAGGCCGAGCTCGTGCCCGGCACGCCGGTCCACCTGGGCAACGCGACCGACGGCCCGCGGCTGAATCCCGTCGCCGCCGCGGCGCCCCAGCCGGCCGCCGCCCAGCACGTGCAGCAGCCGCACGTGCAGCAGCCGCACGCGCAGCAGGCCCCGGCGCAGGCATACGCCCAGCCGCAGCAGGCGGCGGCCCAGGCCCCCGCCTTCCAGGTCCCGCAGCAGCAGCCCCAGCAGCAGGCCTGGGAACAGCAGCACCACGCGCAGCAGCAACAGCAGCACCACGCGCAGCAGCCGAACTTCCCGCACCAGCAGGGCGGCGGCCCCGCCGCCTCCCGCCCGGCGCAGGGCGGTGCGGCCCCCGGGTACGGCGGCGACCGCAGCCCGACGACGTTCCACCAGCTCTCGCTGGGCCACGTCATGCGGATCGGCCGTGCGCTGGAGAACGAGCTGGTCGTCTCCGACCTCCAGGTCTCCCGCCACCACGCCGAGTTCCGCTCGATGCCCGGCGGCCGCTTCGAGATCCACGACCTCGGCAGCCACAACGGCACCTACGTCAACGGCCAGCCGCTGCCCAAGTCCGGCACCGCGGTGCTCGGTCCGAACGACATCGTCGGCGTCGGCCACTCGACGTTCCGCATCGTCGGTGACCGCCTCGAGGAGTTCGTCGACACCGGCGAGGTCTCGTTCTCGGCCCGCCACCTCACGGTCACCGTCGACGGCGGCAAGCAGATCCTCAAGGACGTCACCTTCGGCGTCCCGGAGAAGTCGCTGATCGGCGTCATCGGCCCGTCCGGCTCCGGCAAGTCGACCCTCCTCAAGGCGCTCACCGGCTACCGGCCCGCCAACGAGGGTGAGGTCCTCTACGACAACCGCAACCTGTACAAGCAGTTCGCGGAGCTCCGCCAGCGCATCGGCCTGGTCCCGCAGGACGACATCCTGCACAAGGAACTGAAGGTCAGCACGGCCCTCAAGTACGCGGCCAAGCTCCGCTTCCCCGGCGACACCGCCGAGTCCGAGCGCGCCGCCCGCATCGACGAGGTGCTGCGCGAGCTCAAGCTCGACATCCACAAGGACAAGAAGATCACCGCGCTCTCCGGTGGTCAGCGCAAGCGCGTGTCCGTGGCCCTGGAGCTGCTCACCAAGCCGTCGCTGATCTTCCTGGACGAGCCGACCTCCGGCCTCGACCCGGGCATGGACCGCGACGTCATGCAGTTGCTGCGCGGCCTCGCCGACGACGGCCGCACGGTCCTCGTCGTCACCCACTCCGTCGCCGAGCTGTCCCTCTGCGACAAGCTGCTGGTCATGGCCCCGGGCGGTTCGGTCGCGTACTTCGGTCCGCCGGACGAGGCCCTGAACTTCTTCGGCTACACCACGTGGGCGGACGTCTTCTCGGCCTTCGAGAACTACCGCGACTACGACTGGGCCGGCCGCTGGAAGGGCTCGCAGCACTACCAGCTGTACGCCGCCGACCTCGACTCGGTCGCCCCGCAGGCCGTCGCGATGCCGCCGCAGCAGATGATGCCGCCGAAGGCGCAGGGCTGGGGCTCGCAGCTGTGGACGCTGATCCGGCGCTACGTCTCGGTGATCGCCTCGGACGTGGGCTTCCTGGCCCTGATGGTGCTCCTGCCCGCCGTCCTCGGCGTGGTCTCCACGGTGATCCCCGCGAAGTTCGGCCTCGCCCCGCCGGTCGCGCCGTCCCGCTTCAACGGCGACGCCGGCACGATCATGCTGATCCTCGCGGTCGGCATGTGCTTCTCCGGCGCGGCCAACTCGGTCCGTGAGCTGATCAAGGAACGCGTGATCTACGAACGTGAGCGCGCGACCGGCCTGTACCGGTCCGCGTACCTCATGTCGAAGGTGATCGTCCTCGGCATCATCACCGCCATCCAGGGCGTGATCATCTGCGCGATCGGCTTCTTCCCGCGCGATCTGCCCACCGAGGGCCTGATCATGCCGCCGGCCGTCGAGATCTGCCTGTCGGTCATCGCGCTCGGCTTCACCTCGATGATGTTCGGCCTGGTCATCTCCTCGCTGGTGAAGACCGCCGAGAAGACCATGCCGCTGCTGGTCATGTTCGCGATCGTCCAGGTCGTCTTCACCGGCATCCTCTTCCAGGTCTACGACTCCCCGGGCCTGGAGCAGTTCGCCTGGCTGATGCCGTCCCGCTGGGCCATCGCCGCCGCCGGCACCACGCTGAACCTCGGCAAGCTCATGCCGCCGTGGGACGCGGACAACCCGACCAACACCGACCCGCTCTGGGACGCCACGGTCGGCCAGTGGAGCCTGAACATCACCGTCCTGCTGCTCCTCGGCATCGCCTGCGGCTTCGCGGTCCAGCGCCTGCTGCGCCGCCACGAGCCCGAGGTCATGCGGGCCGGCAAGTAACACCCCGTACGGTCACCCGTACGCGCAAGTGAAACGCCTCAGGGCGGCTCCCGGAACACCGGGGGCCGCCCTGAGGCGCGTGGGGGGGCATGGGAGTGCCGGCAGGCCTAGTAGGCGCTGTTGACGTTGTCCATGGAGCCGTAGCGGTCGGCCGCGTAGTTGCAGGCGGCGACGATGTTCGCGACCGGGTCGTACTGGTCGAACTTGGTGCCCTTGACGTGGTACGCCTTGAAGGTCGGGTAGATGACCTGGAGCAGACCCTTGCTGGGGATGCCGTTCTGGGCGTTGATGTCCCAGTTGTTGATGGCCAGGGGGTTACCGCTGGACTCGCGCATGATGTTGCGGTGGATACCGGCGTAGGTGCCCGGGATGCCCTCGCGCTTCATGATGAACAGCGCTTCCTTGATCCAGCCGTCCAGGTTGTTCGCGAAGACGGGGGTGCGGGCGGCGGACCGGCTCGCGGCCTCCTTCTGCTCGCGCTCCTTCTTCGCGGCGGCCTCGGCCTTCGCCTTGGCGGCGTCCTTGGCGGCCTTGTCTGCGACGATCTGCTGCACGGAGAGGTGCTGCTGCACGGCCTTGGTCTGGGCACCGTCGACGACCTTCGTCCAGGCGACGGGCGCGGCGGCGACCGTCTCGGCCTCGGCGGAGTCCGCCGGGACGAGGGAGAAGGCGAGCGCGGCGGCGCTGAACGTGGCGACGCCGGCGATGGACAGCTTGTGTGCCTTCGTCAGACGACTGTGACCGGGAGTGCTGGAAGCAGCAGACATAAGCGGGCAACCTCTTCGAATCGCGGGGGCCGCAGGAAAGCGCCGCGTGGATCGGGGATCCGCGGCGCTGTGCGGCGATGGCAATTCTTAGCGGTGGCAAAAACTTGTGGCAAAGGTGTGACGTACGATCCCGCTTAGTGGATCAGGGGCGGGCGCCGAGGCCCGATTTCCGGCCCCGGCGCTAGGCGCACCCGTACTGACAGGACGTTTACACGTCCACTAGGGTCCTTCGTAAGTGATGTGCGTCCTATGTGCGGGCTCACATCGAGCACGTAACGGTTTCACCGAGCGTTGCTGGAGCAACGCAATCAGTGACGGCTCTCATCCCTGAGTAGCAGGTGGACGTCCCCGAACTCGTGCCAAAGGCAGAGCCGGGCCACCGCCTCCGCATACCCGAGCCGTACGGCCTCACGCCCCGCGACCGCCTCCAGCATCAGCAGATGGGACGCCTGCGGCTCGTGCAGACCGGTCAGCAGCCCGCCCACCACCCGCACCCCGCGCTCCGGGGTCACCACCAGGTCCGTCCAGCCCCCGGCCGCCCGCACCACCCCGGCCCCGTCCGCGGCCGACTCCAGCGCCCGCACCGCCGTGGTCCCCACCGCGATGACCCTGCCGCCCGCCGCCCTGGCCGCGTTCACCAGCCACGCCGTCGTCGCGGGCACCTCGTACCGCTCCGGGTACGGCGGCTCGTGCGCCTCCTGCGAGGCCACCCCCGTGTGCAGGGTCAGCGGCGCGAACTGCACCCCCCGGCTCACCAGCCGTGCCACCAGCTCCGCCGTGAAGGGCCGCGCGGCGCTCGGCATCTCCGCCGAGCCCGCCCCGTCGGCGCCCGGCACCGCGAACACCGTCCGGTAGGCCGACAGCGGCTGGTCCCGCTCCGTGTAGGCGTACCGGATCGGCCGCCCGTACGCCGCGAGCAGCGACGGTACGCCCGCCGCCTCCAGTGAGGGCGATGGCCGCGCCCACCACAGGCGGTCCGCCCCCGCCACGAGCGGCTCCTCCGGTACGAGGCCGTGGCCGCCCGGCAGCCTTACGAGGGCCCCCGCGGGCCCCCCGGCCCGCGGCCGGGTCGTACCCCGCCCGGCCGGGTCGCGCAGCTCCACCGCCCAGCGCCCGTCGTCCCCCCGGGTGGAGAAGTGCACGACCAGCTCCTCGCGGCCCAGCCGGGCGTCCACGGCCGCCGCCAGCGTGGCCGAGGTGTTCACCACCAGCACGTCCCCCGGACGCAGCAGCCCCGGCAGCTCCCGGAAGGCGTGCAGGGCCACCTCCTCCCTGCCCCGCGAGACCAGCAGCCGCACCGAGTCCCGCCCCAGCCCCGGCCCCCGCTGCTCGGCCGGCACCCGCGCCGAAAGCCCCGGCGGAATGTCCGGTATATACAGTCCCTTCTCCGGTACCGCGGCCCACCCCCTCACCGCCCGCCCCCTGTCCCCGGGGCCACGGCCTCATGCGCCCGGCCCGCTGATCCGGACCCGGAGGCTCCGGCCCCCGGGCCCCCGGCCCGCGCCGCGCCCGCCCCCGCGCCCGGCTCCGCCCCGGGCTCGCCACGGTCCCCGCCGGTCCGGCCCGCCGCGAGACCCTCGGCCAGCCTCTCGGCCGTGTAGCGGCCGCTCGGCAGGCGCTCCGCCACCAGCCGCAGCAGCGCCGGGGCCACCTCCTCCGGCGTGGGGAGTCCCGCCAGGTCCTCCCCGGGCTCGGCCGCCGCCATCATGCGCGTCCGCATCGAACCCGGATCCGCCCACCACACCCGCAGCCCCGGCTCCTCCACCGCCAGGACCGCCGACATCAGATCTCCCGCCGCCTTGGTCGCCCCGTACGCCCCCCACGTCGCGTACGCCACCACCGCCGCGTCCGAGCTGATGTTCAGCACCGCCCCCGCGTCCGAGGCCCGCAGCAGCGGCAGCCCCTCCTGGACCAGCCCCAGCGGCCCCACCACATTGACCTCGAACGCCTCCCGCAGCCCGTCCAGCGGGTGCGATGCCAACGGCACCAGCGGCTCCGCCCCCAGCACCCCCGCGTTGTTCACCAGCAGGTCCAGCCCGCCCAGCCCACGCGCCGCCGCCACCAGCGCCGCCCGGTGCGCCGCCGAGGACACGTCCCCGGCCACCGCCGTGACCCGTACCCCCGCGGCCCCCGCCAGCCCGGCCGCCGTCTCCTCCAGCGCCGGCGCGCCCCGCGCACCCAGGCCCCGTGCATTCAAGACGAGGTCCCAGCCGCGCGCCGCCAGCTCCCCGGCCAGCGCCCGGCCCAGCCCCCGCGAGGCCCCCGTCACCATCGCCACCGACATGACCTCACCCCTTGCCTTCGTTCCGATCCGCGGATTCAGCGGATGCCCCCACGCTAGGAACCCGGACCCCGCCGCCGCGTCGGCCGCCGGCCCCACCCCGGCAGGTCCCTTCGACCTACGCCCACGGCCCGATCCCGCAGGTCAGAGCCGCGGGTACGGTGAGGCCATGACCGGTAGCCCCATGTACGGCGGACCCCGCAGCGGCCTGGCCGCCGTGAGCAGCGCGCTGCTCGCCATGAGCCGCCGCCTGGAGGTCCGCGACGTCCTGCGCACGATCGTCGTGTCGGCCCGCGAACTCCTCGACGCCGAGTACGCGGCCCTGGGCGTCCCGGACGACCACGGCGGCTTCGCCCAGTTCGTCGTCGACGGCATCAGCCCGGAGCAGTGGCGGGCCATCGGCCCCCTGCCCCGCCAGCACGGCATCCTCGCCGCGATGCTCCATCAGGAGGGCCCCCAGCGGCTGGCCGACGTACGACAGGACCCGCGCTTCGAGGGCTGGCCGGCCGCACACCCCGAGATGTCGGACTTCCTGGGCCTGCCGATCCGGGACGGCGAGGAGATCCTCGGCGCCCTCTTCCTCGCCAACAAGAAGGGGCCGCAGGGCTTCACCGACGAGGACCAGGAACTCCTCTCCCTCCTCGCCCAGCACGCCGCGATCGCCCTCACCAACGCCCGGCTCTACGAGCGCAGCCGCGAGCTCACCATCGCCGAGGAACGCTCCCGGCTCGCCCACGAGCTGCACGACGCCGTCAGCCAGAAGCTCTTCTCGCTCCGCCTCACCGCGCAGGCCGCCGCCGCCCTCGTGGACCGCGACCCGGCCCGCGCCAAGGGCGAGCTCCAGCAGGTGGCCGCCCTGGCCGCGGAGGCCGCCGACGAACTGCGCGCCGCCGTGACCGAGCTCCGCCCGGCCGCGCTGGACGAGGACGGCCTCGTCGCCACCCTCAGGACCCACGTGCACGTACTGGACCGCGCGCACACCGCGCACGTCACCTTCACCTGCGACGGCGTACGGGCCCTCCCCGCGACGCAGGAGGAAGCCCTCCTGCGCGTGGCCCAGGAAGCCCTGCACAACGCCCTGCGCCACTCCGAAGCCGACCGCGTCGAGGTCACACTGGCCCGGGCGGGCGGCGGGGGAGCTGTCCTCAAGGTCACCGACTCCGGCAAGGGCTTCGACACCGGGACCGTCCGCCGCGCGGGCCGCCACCTGGGCCTGGTCTCGATGCGGGACCGTGCGAGCGGAGTCGGCGGCCGGCTCACCGTGCACTCGGCGCCCGGCAAGGGCACCACGATCGAGATGGAGGTCCCCGGTGGCTGACAACGGCCCGAGCCGAATCCGCGTCCTGCTGGTCGACGACCACCAGGTGGTCCGCCGGGGCCTGCGCACCTTCCTGGAGGTCCAGGACGACATCGAGGTGGTCGGCGAGGCCTCCGACGGCGAGGAGGGCATCGCCCGCGCCGAGGAGCTGCGGCCCGACGTGATCCTCATGGACATCAAGATGCCGGGCACCGACGGCATCGAGGCCCTGCGCAGGCTGCGGGAGCAGGCGAACCCGGCCCGGGTCCTGATCGTCACCAGCTTCACCGAACAGCGGACGGTGGTCCCCGCCCTGCGGGCCGGCGCGGCGGGATACGTCTACAAGGACATCGACCCCGACGCGCTGGCCGGAGCCATCCGCTCCGTCCACGCCGGCCACGTCCTCCTCCAGCCGGAGGTGGCCTCCACCCTGCTCGCGCAGGAGGACCACGCCCCGGCGACGGGCCGCGGCGGCGCGCTGACCGACCGCGAACGGGAGGTCCTGGGCCTGATCGCGGACGGCCGCTCCAACCGGGAGATCGCCCGCGCGCTGGTCCTCTCCGAGAAGACGGTCAAGACCCACGTGTCGAACATCCTGATGAAGCTGGACCTCGCGGACCGGACGCAGGCGGCGTTGTGGGCGGTCAGGCACGGAATCACGGACTGAACGGAGCGTCTCCTTCCGACCTGAGATTCATACGGTCGGGTGTATGTCGCCCACATGGCGTATCCGGTTCGTCGGATGACCGTTCTTGATGACGTGCCGCGGCGGCTGGTCGCGGCAGACGTACTGGAGGACGAAGAACGTGAAGAACTTCAAGAAGGCCGCAGCCGTCACCATGATCGCGGGCGGCCTCGTCGCCGCCGGCGCCGGTGTCTCCTCGGCGCACGGCGGTGCGTCGGCGGAGGGCGAGGCCCTGAACTCGCCCGGCGTGGCCTCCGGGAACCTGATCCAGGCTCCCGTGCACGTCCCCGTCAACGTGGTCGGCAACGCGGTCACGGTGATCGGCCTGCTGAACGGCGCCTGGGGCAACACGGGCGTCAACGCCTGACCCGGCACCCTTTTTCCCCGGCCCCGCTTCCCCCCTCTCCCCGGGAAGCGGGGCCGAGCCACGAATTCAGCCCCGCCGGCGTTTGAGGCGCGGGGTCCGGGGCGGAGCCCCAGGAGGCCGGGCGCAGCCACCCGTACCCCGCCCCCGAGCCGGAGGCTACCCGTGCGCCTCAACGGCAGAGTTGTACGCCGCGACGAGCGCCCGCCGAGCCACCCGCTCCACCGGCCGCAAGGCCTCGGCCCGCGCCGCCATCTCCGAGGCGGCAACCGCCCCGCCGTGCCCGTTCTCGTACGCCAGCGACACCATCAGGTCCACCCGCTGCGCCAGCGCCAGCACCCGTACCGCCCGCGCCGGATACCCCGGCGCCAGCATCTCCCCGCCGGCGCCCTCCGCCCGCGCCCGGTACGCCGACAGCGCCGCCTCCGCCGCCGGCCCCGACCCCGCCACGTCCAGCCGGGTCAGCGTCACGGTGGCCTCGCGCAGCGCCTCCGCCAGCTCCCGCTCGGCCTCGCCGAGCGACGGCACGTCCGCCGGCGGCGCCTCCCGTACCGGCAGGCAGTGCCAGGTCACCGACACGTGCACATCCCCGGCCGGCCCGGCCTCGTACACCTCCGGAACCAGCCCCACCGCGGCGCCCACCGCGACGACCGCCTCCTCGGCCTCCAGCGCCCGCGCGTTGAATTCCGGCGGCCCGCTCAGCCCCAGCGGATGCCCCGGCGCCGGCAGCGCCACCCGCAGCCCGGTCACCCCCAGCGCCCGCAGGCGCCCCAGCGCCAGCGTGAGCCCCACCGGACCCGCTTCCCCGGGCAGCCCCTCCACCCGGTGCACGGCGTCCTCGCCCACGATCGACAACACGGCCTCGTCGGGCGAGACCAGACCGGCCAGCAGTGCGTTCCCCCAGGCGGCCAGCCGCCCTGAACGTGGTTCGAAAAGCATCCTCCAACTCTACGGACCCCACCCCCGACCCGGCCCCGGCCCCGGACCCCTCCCCGAGTGGCGTAGGTTTTCCCCTGGGGCTGCGCCTACCGGCGCACAGAGAACCGTGACTGCAAGGGGTGACAACACGCTCATGAGCGATGTTCTGGAGCTGGTGGACGTATCCGTGGTCCGCGAGGGCCGGGCTCTGGTGGACCAGGTCTCCTGGTCGGTGAAGGAGGGGGAGCGCTGGGTGATCCTCGGCCCCAACGGCGCCGGCAAGACCACGCTGCTGAACCTCGCCTCCAGCTACCTCTTCCCCACCAAGGGCGCCGCCACGATCCTCGGCAGCACCCTCGGCAAGCCCGGCAGCGACGTCTTCGAGCTGCGCCCGCGCATCGGCGTCGCCGGCATCGCGCTGGCCGACAAGCTGCCCAAGCGGCAGACCGTCCTGCAGACCGTGCTCACCGCCGCCTACGGCATGACCGCGACCTGGCAGGAGGAGTACGAGGAGGTCGACGAGCAGCGCGCCCGCGCGTTCCTGGACCGCCTCGGCATGTCGGACTACCTCGACCGCAAGTTCGGCACCCTCTCCGAGGGCGAGCGCAAGCGCACCCTGATCGCCCGCGCCCTGATGACCGACCCCGAGCTGCTGCTCCTCGACGAGCCCGCCGCCGGCCTGGACCTCGGCGGTCGAGAGGACCTCGTACGCCGCCTCGGCCGCCTCGCCCGCGACCCGCTCGCCCCCTCCATGGTCATGGTCACGCACCACGTCGAGGAGATCGCCCCCGGCTTCACCCACGTCCTGATGATCCGCCAGGGCAAGGTGGTCACCGCGGGCCCCATCGACCTCGAACTGACCTCCCGCAACCTCTCGATCTGCTTCGGCCTCCCGCTGGTCGTCGAGCGCAACGACCACGACCGCTGGACCGCCCAGGGCCTGCCGCTCCGCTAGTACGGGGAAGCACGGCAACGGACGGCTACGGGCAGTCGCACTCTGTCCCGACCGCGCCCACCCGACCTACCATGACCATGTGGACATCGACGCATGGGTGTGGTGGCTCATCGGCGCGGTCGGCTTGGGCATCCCCCTCGTCCTGACCGCGATGCCCGAGTTCGGCATGTTCGCCGTCGGCGCCGTCGCGGCGGCCGTCACGGCGGCCCTCGGCGGGGGAGTGGTGGCGCAGGTCCTGGTCTTCGTGATCGTGTCGGTCGCGCTCATCGCCGTCGTCCGGCCGATCGCCAACCGGCACCGCGACCAGCGACCCCAACACCGCAGCGGAATAGACGCGTTGAAGGGCAGGAGCGCCGTCGTCCTCGAACGCGTCGACGGCAGCGGCGGCCGCATCAAGCTCGCCGGCGAGATCTGGTCGGCGCGCACCCTCGACGCCGGCAGCAGCTTCGAACCCGGCCAGTCCGTCGACGTCGTGGAGATCGACGGGGCCACTGCCGTCGTCATGTGACAAGCAGCCTGCTCGCGGGCCCCCGGTCTGCGAGACTCCGTTCAACGGGGCAGCACAGACAGCCGGAAGGGCACGGGGAACCGCATGCAACCGATCATCATCGTCCTGATCATTCTGGTGGTTCTGGTCTTCATCGCACTGGTCAAGACGATCCAGGTGATCCCGCAGGCCAGCGCCGCCATCGTCGAGCGGTTCGGCCGCTACACCCGCACCCTGAACGCGGGCCTCAACATCGTCGTCCCGTTCATCGACTCGATCCGCAACCGGATCGACCTCCGCGAGCAGGTCGTCCCCTTCCCGCCGCAGCCGGTCATCACCCAGGACAACCTGGTCGTCAACATCGACACCGTCATCTACTACCAGGTGACCGACGCCCGCGCCGCGACGTACGAGGTGGCCAGCTACATCCAGGCCATCGAGCAGCTCACCGTCACCACCCTGCGCAACATCATCGGCGGCATGGACCTGGAGCGGACCCTCACCTCCCGCGAGGAGATCAACGCCGCCCTGCGCGGGGTCCTCGACGAGGCCACCGGCAAGTGGGGCATCCGCGTCAACCGCGTCGAGCTCAAGGCCATCGAGCCGCCGACCTCCATCCAGGACTCGATGGAGAAGCAGATGCGCGCCGACCGCGACAAGCGCGCCGCGATCCTCCAGGCCGAGGGCGTCCGGCAGTCCGAGATCCTGCGCGCCGAGGGCGAGAAGCAGTCCTCCATCCTCCGCGCCGAAGGTGAGGCCAAGGCCGCCGCCCTGCGCGCCGAGGGCGAGGCACAGGCCATCCGTACGGTCTTCGAGTCCATCCACGCCGGCGACGCCGATCAGAAGCTCCTCGCCTACCAGTACCTCCAGATGCTCCCGAAGATCGCCGAGGGCGACGCCAACAAGCTCTGGATCGTGCCCAGCGAGATCGGCGACGCGCTCAAGGGCCTCTCCGGCGCCATGGGCAACTTCGGCCCCCTGGGCGGCGCGTCCGGCTTCAACCCGCAGAACTCCGGCAAGGACGCGGGCAACCACGGCACCCCCTCCGACGCATCCGGCACCGACCGCCGCGAACAGCCCCCCATCGACTGAACGGGTCACCCCCTCGTGCATGATCAGTGAGGCCCCTCGACCTTCATGGCGGGGAGGCGACTCACTCACGCAAAGGGGATGGCTCCGTCCATGTCCATGTCCATCTGGGAATCACTCGCCGTCTTCGGCGCCGGCATCGGTGCGGGCACGATCAACACCATCGTCGGCTCCGGCACCCTGATCACCTTCCCGGTACTGCTCGCCACCGGGCTGCCACCGGTCACCGCCAACGTGTCCAACACCCTCGGCCTGGTGCCCGGTTCCATCAGCGGAGCCATCGGCTACCGCAAGGAGCTCCAGGGCCAGCGCGCCCGGATCCTGCGGCTGGGAGCCGTATCCCTCGCCGGCGGACTCGCGGGCGCCATCCTGCTCCTCACCCTGCCGTCCGACTCCTTCGACACGATCGTGCCGGTCCTCATCGGGCTGGCCCTCGTCCTCGTCGTACTCCAGCCCCGGCTCGCCGCAGCCCTGCGCAAGCGCCAGGAAGCAGCCGGAGCCGAGCCGGGCCACCCCGACGGCGGCCCCGTACTCCTCACCGGAATGCTGCTCTCCAGCGCGTACGGAGGCTACTTCGGCGCCGCCCAGGGCGTGCTCTACCTCGGCCTGATGGGCCTGCTGCTCCGCGAGGACCTCCAGCGCATCAACGCCGTCAAGAACGTCGTCGCGGCCATGGTGAACGGCATCGCGGCCGTCTTCTTCCTCTTCGTCGCCGAGTTCGACTGGACGGCCGTGCTCCTCATCGCCGTCGGCTCCACCATCGGCGGCCAGATCGGAGCCAAGGTCGGCCGCCGCCTCCCGCCGGCCGTCCTGCGCGCGGTCATCGTGACCGTCGGCACCATCGCGATCGTCCAACTGCTGGTCCGCTGAGCGACGTAGCGAAATTACGCACGCCACGCCGCCCAGCACCAACGGCTACGCCGAGCGCTCCAGCCACTCCGGCAGCACGTCCCGCCCGGCCACGCCCAGGGCCAGCAGCATCGCGTCCGCCGGGGACGGCACGAAGGGTTTCCGGAGGAGCGGCATCCCCGCCTCCTCCGGAGTCCGCGCCGCCTTGCGGTGGTTGTCCTCGGCGCAGGACGCCACCGTGTTCAGCCAGGTGTCCCCACCGCCCTGGGCGCGGGGCAGTACGTGGTCCACGGTCGTCGCGCGTTTCCCGCAGTACGCACACCGGTGCTGGTCCCGGACCAGCACCCCCCTCCGCGACCAGGGGGCATGTCTTCGGAACGGCACCCGTACGTACCTGCAGAGCCTGATCACCCGGGGCATGGGCAGATCCATCGTGGCCGCGCGCACACGCAGATCGGGATGCGACTGTTCGACGACGGCCTTGTCCTGGAGCACCAGGACCACCGCCCGGTTCAGGGTCACCGTCGACAGCGGCTCGAAGCTCGCATTCAGCACCAGCGTGTCCCGCATCTCGCCCACCTCCCGTGTGCAGGCCCGCGACCACAGCGGCGGCAGGGCCCGCAACCACTCTGGCCGCGCGCGCCACGCGGGACAACGCAATAAAAATGCCCGGTCCAGGCCTTCTTTAGACCAGGACCGGGCAAACGCTCGGCGAAGGATCAGCGCGCGGGGGCCTCGTACTCGCCGATGAGCTGAGCCCGCCCGAGCGTGTGGAAGCGGAGGTTGAACCCGACCGCGGCGGGCGACGCGTCGTCACCGGGACCGAGCTTCTCCTGATCGACCGCGTACACGGTGAAGACGTACCGGTGCCGTTCCCCGGCCGGCGGAGCCGCCCCGCCGAAGTCCTTCGTCCCGTAGTCGTTCCGTACGTGCACGGCCCCGGCGGGCAGCCCCTCGAACTTCCCGCCGCCCGCCCCGGCCGGCAGCTCGGTGACCGAGACCGGCAGGTCGAAGAGCACCCAGTGCCAGAACCCGCTGCCGGTGGGCGCGTCCGGGTCGAAGCACGTCACGGCGAAGCTCTTCGTCCCCTCCGGGAAACCCTCCCAGCGCAGCTGCGGCGAGCGGTCCCCGCCCGATTTCACCTGGGCGTCATCCAGATCGGCCCCGGGCGCGAGATCCGTGCTGGTCACGGTGAACTCGTGCACCTCGGGGTGGAAGTCGTGCGGAAGAGGCGCCCTGCTCTGCTCGGCCACTGCTGTCCTCCTGCTCGGATCGGATGCACGCGTGCAATACGTGCAGCGGTCCGAGCCTAGGAGCCTAGAACCAGTTGCGCTGGGAACCGACGGACGCGATCCACTGGTTCAGGTAAGCCGCCCAGTCGGTGCCCTGGTACGACTGCAGCCCCACCTGGAAGCAGCGGTAGGTGTCACTGCCCTCGCTGAACAGCCCCGGCTTCTTGTCCATCTCCAGGACGACGTCCATCTCCCGCCCGTCCGAGACGAACGTGAGCTCGACCTGGTTCAGGCCCCGGTACTGCGACGGCGGCAGGAACTCGATCTCCTGGTAGAACGGCAGCGTCTGCCGCGTCCCGCGGATGTGCCCGCGTTCCATGTCCGCACTGCGGAAGGTGAAGCCCAGCTGCCGGAACGCGTCGAGGATCGCCTGCTGCGCCGGAACCGGGTGCACGTTGATCGGGTCGAGGTCGCCCGCGTCGACGGCCCGCGCGATCTCCAGCTCGGTGCTGACCCCGATGTTCATCCCGTGCAGGTGCTGACCGCCGAAGTGGGTGATCGGCGTCTCCCACGGGATCTCCAGCCCGAACGGCACCACGTGGAGCGCGCCGGGCTGCACCTGGAAGGCGCCCCCGAGACGCTGCTTGGTGAAGACGACGTCCTGCTTGTACTCCTGGTCGCCGCCCTCCACCTCGACGCGCGCCTGGAGCCCGACGGACAGCCCCTCGATCTGCTGCTCCACGGATCCGCCCTGGATCCGGACCTCGCCCTGGACGATGCCGCCCGGCACGACGTTCGGTTCGGTGATGATCGTGTCCACCGAAGCACCACCGGCACCCAGGCTCGCGAACAGCTTCCTGAACCCCATGCTCTGACTCCCCTTGAAGGCTTGTGCGACTACCCCTTACCAACGCGGAACCTTAGGCCCCGGTTGCAGGTGTGCGCGTTCCACTACGCTCGACCGGATGAGCGCGCGCCCTGACCGTACGCCCCTGCCCAGGTCCTTCTTCGACCGGCCGGTCCTCACCGTGGCCCCGGACCTCCTCGGCCGCACCCTGGTCCGCCGTACCCCGGAAGGCCCCATCGAACTGCGCATCACGGAGGTGGAGGCGTACGGGGGAGAGTCGGACCCGGGCTCCCACGCCTACCGCGGCCGCACGGCGCGCAACGCATCGATGTTCGGTCCGCCCGGACACGCGTACGTCTACTTCATCTACGGCATGTGGTTCAGCCTCAACCTGGTGTGCGGCCCGCCCGACCACGCGAGCGGGGTCCTGGTGCGCGCCGGCGAGATCACGGTGGGCGCCGAGCTGGCTGCCAAACGCCGAATTTCCGCCAGATACCCCCGAGAACTGGCCAAAGGCCCGGCCCGTCTGGCCACGGCCCTGGACGTGGACCGCTCCCTCGACGGCACCGACCTCTGCGCGGGCGCCGAGTCGCCCCTGTCCCTCCTCGCAGGCACCCCTACCTCACCCGACCTGGTGAGCAGCGGCCCCCGCACGGGAGTCGGCGGCGCCGGCGCGGCCCATCCCTACCGCTTCTGGATCACGCACGACCCGACGGTGAGCCCCTACCGGGCCCACGCGCCACGCCGCCGCTCAACTTGACTCGGCCTTGCCGGACGCCTAACGTAGCCCGAGCCGCTTGAACGGGGCACTGCTATCGGCAGACCCCCGGAGTGGCCAACCCACTACCTACGACTTACCCCTGGCGGGGTCGATTTCGGCATGCCCGAATTCGAATCCGACCGGCCCGATTATGAGCCGCAAGGGATAAGCGCTAATGTGGTGGAACGCCGAAAGGCAAAGGCCCCCAACGGCCACCGAATTCAAATCCGAAACCGGAAACGGCGCGGAAATGATCTGGTAGAGTTGGGAACACAGAACGAAAGCCCGGAGGAAAGCCCCAGTAAGTGTTACTGAGGGTGAGTACGAAGGAAGCGTCCGTTCCTTGAGAACTCAACAGCGTGCCAAAAATCAACGCCAGAAGTTGATACCCCGTCCACTTCGGTGGA
>NZ_JBHUSC010000086.1:0-16861 GCF_042673805.1 Streptomyces sp. NPDC057010
GTCTGGGGCGGAGCCCCAGGAGCCCGGGCGCAGCCCGGGGCCGCTCGCGCGGCGGCGCCGCAGCCGCCGGCACCCCCCAGCCGGCGGCAGCCACACCGCTCAGCCGCGGTCCGCGACCGCCCAGGCGGCAGCGGCCACGACCCCCGCGGCCCCGAAGACGGCCGGCCAAGCCCCGACCTTCTTCGCCAGCGGATGCGCCCCCGCGAAGCCGGCCAGGTACAGCGCCCCGAGCCCGGCCGCCGCCGGCGCCCCGCCCTGCCGGTGCCACTCCCGCCCGGCCGCGAGCCCGGCGGCGCCGAGGACGACCCCGCCCAGGGGCCGCTTCTTCGTCCACCGGGCGACGGCGTACCCGCCGACCAGCCCGGCCGCCGCCACCACGGAACTCGGTACCCGCGCCATGTCCCACTCTCCCAACACCCTGGTCTCCTCCGGTGCTACGAGGCTAACGCGACCGCCCGGCGACCCGGCGGCCGCCCAGCACCCACACCACAACCACCACGGCCCCGCCGATCACGCCATCCGGCACCACATCCCGTACGGCCCGCGGCAGCAGCGCCACGAGACCCAGTACGAGAAGAAAGGCGAGGGCGCACCGACCCGCCACCCGAAGCAGTCTCTCCACGCCTGCTCAACGCGGCCGCGCGGCTCCCGACACGGAGGGCGGAGAGGGGATTTGTCGCACACTCGCCGGATCCGTGCGATGTGCGTCCCCGGGAACCCGAAGCGCATAAATTCACTCTCCCCACCCAAAGGGAAAAAAACCGCCACACCCCGCCCGACATCAGGAGCCTGGACATCGTGATCTGCTACGGACAGGCCGTCCTCGACCTCGCGGACGAACTGGTCGACGCCTACGCCGACGTCTTCTCCGCCCCGCCGTGGAACGAAGACGAAGAAACCATTCGCCAGTTCGCGACCCGCCTCCAGTCCGACGCCCGGCGCCGTGGATTCCGTACGGCCCTCGCCCAGTCCGAGGCCGGCATCGACGGCTTCGCCACGGGCTGGATCACACCGGCCGCGTTCCCCAGGGACCGGGGGTACGCGCAGGTCGCCTCGCAACTGGGCCCGGACCGCGTGAAGGAGCTCCTGACCGGCGCGCTGGAGATCGACGAGCTCGCCGTACGCCCCTACGCGCGCGGCCGCGGCACCGGCCGGGCCCTGCTCACCGAGATCACCGCCGACGCCCCGGACCACCGGGCCTGGCTGCTGACCTCCCGCCTCGCCACCGCCACGGTGGCCACGTACCGCCGCCTGGGCTGGCACGAGGTCGAACCCCTCCCCGACACACGCACGAACGTGATCGTCTTCCTCTCCCCGAACCACCCGAACCGCTAGGGGAGACACCCTCCAGAGGGGGGCGTCCTCTGGGCCCGCCCGGGGCCGGAGGACACCAGCCCACCGACGGGGAGACACCCGTCAGGGGGGTGTCCTCCCGCCCCGGCCGGGCATATCGGCCGCATGATGATCACCACGCAGCAGTGCGCCGCCCCCCGCCGCCAGCTGAACCTGGCCACCCGCCACCAGCTCACCACCGCCGGCATCCCCGACGGCACGATCACCTCCCGGACCCGCCCCGGCGGCCCCTGGCAGCGCCTGCTGCCCCGCGTCTACCTCCTCCAGACCGGACCCCCGGACCACCGGCAACGCGCCCTCGCCGCCGTCCTGTACGCCGCCGAGCCCACCGCCGACCCCCTCTCCGGCGACACGGCCGCCCTCACCGGCGGCGCCGCCCTCGCGCTCCTCGGCATCCGCGACGCCCCGTACACCCCGGCCGACGTACTGATCCGCACCCCGCGACGCCTCACCGGCACCCCGGAGGTCCGCCCTCTCCCGACCTCCCGCTGGCCGCGCACGATCACCGTCTCCGGAGTCCCGAGCACCCGCCCGGTCCGGGCGGCGGCCGACTTCGCCGCCCGCGCCCAGGACCCCGACCGCATCCGTTCGACCCTGGCCCACGTCGTCCAGGCCGGCTGGTGCCACCCGCACGACCTGCACGCCGAACTCCGCGCCTCCCGCCTCCTGACCCGCCCCGCCATCCGCGAGGCCGCGGCGGAACTCCTCGCCGGCGTCCGCTCGATCGCCGAGGCCCGGGCCCGCGACACCCTCACGGCGACGGACCTCCCGACCCCCCTGTGGAACGCCCGCCTCTACACCCCGGACGGCACCTTCCTGGCCAGCCCGGACGCCTACTGGCCCGACGAGGGCGTCGCCCTGGAGATCGACTCGGCGGAGTACCACTACACCCGCGACGCCTGGCACGCCACCCTCCGCCGCCGCCTCCGCCTGGAGTCCCACGGCATCCTGGTGGTCAGCGCGACCCCCTCGATGATCCGCGACACCCCCACGGAAGTCCTCGCGGCCCTCCGCACCCTCCTCACCCTCACCACCCCCCGCCCCACCCCACCAACGGCCCAGGCCCGAGGCCACCAACAGCTCCCGCTGCCGTTCCCACTACTTGACCGCGAATGACAGGAGAAAGCCCACATCTTGGTGCCGGCCCGCGTCCTGGAAGGCTGCGGTGATGTTCAGTACCGCCTGTCTGTCGGCACGTTCACTCACACTCGCCAGCACGGACTCCGCGGCTTCGTCCAGCCCTGCATCCCTGCACGAGGCCACCACCTCGATGACCTGATGCGCATCCAGCGTCCTTCCGGCACGCCACAGTAGGAAGCCAGCGTCCCGCTTCCTGCCCTCGGCAAGGAAGCGAGTCACCGTCTCCAGCTCCGTCCATGCCGCACCCGATGGTTCTGTACGCGGCCGGTCCTGCTCGGGAGGGGGGACCGGCCGCGCGCTCCCGTTCGACACGACGAGTAATGCGGACCGTGAAAGAGCCCTGGACCGGCCAGCACGGCGCAGCTTTCTGGAGCGCACTGGGTGGGTGGCGCGGATGTTCACCAGCGCTGAAGCCGGCGGATCGTCAGCTGAACCTGCTGAGGTCGGGCCGTCGTTGGTGTGAGACGGGCAGTCACAGTGCTGGATGCGTGCGAGACGACGCAGTTCCAGAAGCTCATCCAGCGAGCACGGCAGCTCTGCACTCTGAGCCGCGGCATCGGCCTGCACCGCGGTGAAGAAGGCCTTGAGCAGCGACTCTTCTGGTATGCGGCCCCCGTTGAGGTGGTTGGAGAGGCTGGAGGCCACGAGGAACGCCTCAGCGGCGATCCCGGCTTGGGTCCGGGGCGTGCACTCACGCAGTCTGCGCAGCATCTCTACGAGCCGCCTGTGCTCTTCGGGCAGGTCTGGAAGCTTCTTCCACCTGGTCTTGCGCCGCACCGCTTCTCCCTTCCCGCTGGACATCATCACAGCCTGAAGTTTTCCTGGGTTCAGGCAGGTTGGTGAACCATCTGGGGTTTTCGCCTGACCTCGATATCCGGCTGAAGCTGGCTTCCGGCCTGGTCCATCGGCAAGAGTTGAGCCATCCGCTGAAGCTGCCCTTCGAGGGGTGGTGGTTCCTCAGTCCAGCCAGGCGGTTCCTTTTCGACCGGAGCTAGGAGTACGCAATGGGCCTTCCGTCGTGGACGGATCAGAAGCTCGGCACCATGAAGCGCGCGGCGCTGTGGCTCGTCACCGTGGTGGGAGAGGGGAATGCCTTCACGAAGGAAGACGTAAAGGATGCCTTTCCCGGGGTGAGTCAGGCCGACCGCCGGGTTCGCGATCTGCGTGACTTCGGCTGGAGGATTGATACTTACCGGGAGGACGCCAGTCTGGGGCAGAGCGAACAGCGTTTCGTGGCCCAGGGGGAACCCGTCTGGGAACCTGGGAGGGGAACGCGGCCGTCTAGCTCGATCACGGACACCCACCGCCGCGAGGTGCTGGCCCGGGATGGACACCACTGCAGGTCGTGCGGGATCACGCCGGGTGAGACCTTCGCCGGCACGTACGAGTCTGCTCAGCTCGACATCGCTCGGCGTCCGGTGACGCTGCCCGACGGAAGCAGCACCGTGGAGCTCGTAGCTGAATGCAACCGCTGCCGTGTGGGCGGCCGCGGCCTCACGGCCGACCTGGGTTCCGTCCTTGACCGGCTGGGCCGTCTCGGGGCCATGGACCGCAAGACGATCACTGACTGGATCGCCGCGGACACCCGGGAGTTCGCAGAGGTGGAGCGTTTGTGGGCGGACATCCGTACTCTGCCGGCTGATGCCCGGGGTAAGGTCCGCGAAGCCCTGGCGCTGCCGCCGGCCGGACGCTGAACAATCGGCGGGGGCCGTGTCCTGCGGCCCCCCTCTGGCCCACCGCATACCCACGCACTCGTACCGGAGGAAAAATACTGTGAGCACGGACTTTGGCCGGCCGCCCCGCGCCGTTGAAAACCAGGAGCTGGTCGCGAAGCGGCTGAAGGAAGTCGGCGCCGGCCAGGGGATCCAAGAGACGCTGACCATTGAGTGGCGGAGCAAGCCGATGGTGGTTCAGGTCATCGACATGCCCATCGACCAGGTCTACTTCAACCCCTCCACGCACCGGATTCGGGCACAGCGCAGCTTCGACCCCGAGCGGGACCTCTTGCTCACCGCTGACGCGTGGAGTGAGGAAAGTCAGGAGTATCTTCGCTACCTGCTGCAGGCGCTGCCGTCGAACCCTGCCAAGCGCGATGGTGACTTCGATGATCTCAAGTCCAGCCTGAAGGAGTACCGCCAGAACGAGCCGGGGCTCATCACGCGGGATGGGATTCTCGTCAACGGCAACACACGTGTGGCGGCTCTCCGTGAACTGGGAGTCAGGAATGTCCGTGTGGGCGTGCTGCCGGAGACCTGCACGTGGTCTGACATCAACTCGGTCGAGCTCTCGCTGCAGCTTCGCCACGACACCCGCCGACCGTATTCCTACATCAACAGGCTTCTCACGATTGAAGAGCAGGTCGGCAGCGGTCGGCCGCTCGCCGACATCGCGAAAGACTTCCGGATCAGGCCGGAAACGGCGAGGCAGGACCAGTGGGTACTGACCACGCTCAAGGACCTGGTGAACCGTTCCAAGACGGGGGCTGTGCAGCTCAAGCTGATGGACTTCGAGGATCACCAGGAGAAGCTGCGCGAGCTGCACCGCGCTTTCACTAAGGAGTCCAAGCAGAATCCGGGGCAGGCTGACCTGCTCAAGGAGAACAAGCTGGCTCTGATCGTCCTTGAGTTCTCCAAGACGGATGTCCGTCTCGCTGACGTGGACTTCAGGGCCCGGTATCTGCACCGCCATCTCCCGGAACAGCTGAAGCAGACGCCGGCGGCCCCGGCTGCGCGTGTCATCCCAGGGCTCAACCGGACTGTGGGGGCCGAAAGCCCGCAGGTTGCGGCTGCCAAGGCGTTTACCAACGCACTGCTGCAGGCCAAGGCTGTAGAGAGGGCTCCGGAAGCGGTACCTCGCGAGCAGGCTGATGAGGCGGCCGCCATCTGGAAGCAGGCGAAGGAAGCGGTCGAGGAAGCGCTGGTGCCGGCAGGGAAGGATGCCCGGGTGCGCAAGCGCAAGCAGGCAGCCCCCGACCGGCTGCACGATGCCGTGCAGGACATCGACCAGTGCGTCACGGACATGGCCCTGGCGCGCGCGTCGCGCAGCCTGGATGAGGAGAACCTCGACGAGGCGGTACTGGCTCTGAAGGCGAGCCTGCTCAAGCTGGCACGGGAGACCGCGCGGAGCATTGAGGAGCCCGGTGACGGCGTGGCTTGGCTGCTTAACGCGATGCGGCAGGAGGAGGCGTGAGCGAGCTGGCAGAACCGTCACTCCGGCTTGGCTTCGATGTCTCCCGTACCAAGGCCGTCCTCCAGGCGGCTGCGCCGTACGGAACCGATCTGACGCACCTGGCAGCGAGCTTCCCGGAAGGCGTCCGGCAGGGCACGCTCATGGTCGAGGTTCCGCTCGATGAATTCCTCACGGCCATTGACGCGTTGTCGGACTGGCCGATGGCTGAATCAGTGCACTGGGACCACGATCTCCTTGCGCTGGTCAGTGATGTGCTTGACGACGCGGACCAGGCCGAGGAATGCCTGGTCCAGGGTCCCCGGGAGCCTGCGGATCCCGGCACCGAATCTGTGGTGGCCGCCCTGGGTCCTGACTGGCGAGCCAGCCTGACGTCATTTCAGCTCAGGGACATCGGTCGGCTGCTGTCCATGCGGCACGGCGCGAACTTCAGCGTTCCTGGTGCGGGAAAGACACGGGTCGGCCTGGCCGTCTATGCCGCGATGAAGCAGCGAGGGTTGGCGCGGCGCCTCTTGGTCGTGAGCCCTAAGTCCGCGTACGAGTCGTGGCTGTCAGAGAGCCAGGAATGTTTCAGCACGTCTCCAGCCATCCGCGTCATGGGCAGGCTGCCTGATGCGCACGCAGAGATTCTTGTGGTCAACTACGAGCGGCTGGACCGGTCGCTCACCGGACTCGCGGGGTGGCTGCGCGCAGTGCCCTCGATGGTCATCCTGGATGAGGCGCACAGGATGAAGCTGGGGGCGCAGGGGACCTACGGCAGCGCTTGTATGGCTCTGGGGCCACTCAGTCGCCGACGCTTGATCCTTACAGGCACGCCGGCTCCCAACGGCGCGCGAGATCTGGAAAATCTGCTGTCGTTCGTCTGGCCTGGTCACGGCCGGCGCGTGGTCAAGCAGGCCGTGGCGGGTGGCGATCTCGCGCATGCCAGTTCGGTGCTCAGGCCGCTTTTCACGCGTACGACGAAGAGTGAGCTCGGGCTGCCGCCCTTTCAGCCTGTGATCCGGACGGTCGAGCTGCACGGGCTTCACCGTGAGATCTACGATGCGCTGGTCGGACGGTACACAGCGCGGGCTGAAGCATCGAGGGATGATTTCGACGCCCTGGGGAAGGCGATGCTCAGGTTGCTTATGGCGGCGACGAGCCCTGCTCTGCTGGTGCAAGGTAGTAGCAAATACGAGCCCCTCACCTTCCAGGTGCCACCTTTGGAAGCCGCGGAGGATGAGTCACTATTCAGGCTGCTGCAGAGTCTTCCCCAGCATGAAATGCCACCAAAATACCGTGTGGTGCAGGATATAGTCGCGCGGAATGCGGCAGCGGGTCGTAAAACTCTGCTGTGGTCGACGTTCGTCCGGAACATCACGAGCCTTGAACAGCTGCTTAGCGAGTACCAGCCTGCTGTCGTTCATGGAGGGACGCCGGACCGCGAGGAGCAGATCAGGCGCTTCCGGCAGGATCCCGACTGCCACGTGCTGCTCTCGAACCCGGCCACGCTCGGAGAGGGCATCAGCCTCCACCGTGACTGCCACGATGCCGTCTATGTGGACCGTGACTTCATGGCGGGACGCTTCCTGCAGAGCCTCGACCGCATCCACCGTCTGGGGTTGGCCCCGGACACTGAGACGCGTGTCACGGTGCTTGCCTCCGGCGGGACCATCGATGAAGTGGTGACGCTCCGCCTGGCCGAAAAGCTTGAGTTCATGGGCGCCATCCTTGACGACCCCGCTGTACGCCAGCTGGGCGATCTGCAGGAAGAGCGGCCTGTGGCAGCAGGCATGGATGAAGCTGACATGCAGGCTCTGCTGAATCACCTGCGAGCCGCCCGGGAGTGACGAGGGCGTGGTTACCCGCCGGGCTGGAAGGAGGCTGGTGGGTCGCGAGGGCGGAGATGCAGCCAGTGTCAGTGGCAGGTGCGACACTTGCCTGTCTGCATCTGCCACACCAGGAGGACTCGATGGGAGCCAGCGATCACACGCTGACCTCGATTGAGATTTGCGCGGGAGCCGGGGGACAGGCCATCGGCCTCCACCAGGCCGGTTTCAGGCACCTTGCGCTTGTCGAGATCGACCAGCACGCTGCCGCGACGCTGCGGCGCAACATCGAGCACCGGGATGGCTGGGGATTCGAGCGGAAATATTGCGACATCATTCACAATGATGTGAATGACTTCAAGCCTATGGTTGAGCTTGAAAAGCCGCTCGGGCATTTTAAGCGCCCCCTCCGGCGTGGGGAACTGAGTCTGCTGGCCGGCGGCGTTCCGTGCCCTCCCTTCTCGCATGCTGGAAAGCAGCTGGGCAAGGATGACGAGCGCGACCTGTTTCCGCGCATGCTTGACCTTGTTGACGAAGTACTTCCTCACGCGGTCATGATTGAAAATGTTCGCGGCATCAAGGACGACAAATTCGAGGAATACCGCACCTGGGTGGAAGCCCGTTTGCAGGGCGGCGAAGCGGTTGATCCCCAGACCGGGCTTGCAAAGAATTACAAGGGCCTCGGGTACAAGGTGTGCGGATGGCGGGTCCTGGAAGCGAGTACGTTCGGCGTTCCACAACTCCGCCCGCGTGCGATCCTTGTGGCGATCCACAAGGATGTCCTTGGTGATCACGAATTCCAGTGGCCTGCTGCGCAGGAAAGGATCTGGACCGTCCGTGAAGCGCTGGACGAGACGATGACGGCTAGGTATCAGCCCTTCCTGGACCAGGGGGGCGAGGTCGAGATCAAAGCCCAGGAGGCACTCAAGCGCTGGCGGGACAAGAGCGGCGGCATCGCGCCCACTCTTGTGGGCGGGTCCAAGAAGCACGGGGGTGCGGATCTGGGACCGAGCCGGGCCAAGGCAGCCTGGAAGCAGCTGGGTGTCAACGCGCTGGGGGTCGCTAACTCGCCTGCCGAATGTCAGAAGAAGCAGAGCGAAGAGCGTGATCTCTTCCGCCCTGAGGGCCCGATGCTCACCGTCAAGCAAGCCGCGATCATTCAGGGATTTCCCGCGGAGTGGGACTTTGAGGGAGATCCCGAAGTAGAAAAGACGCCAGGTAAGACGGCTCAGTACCGGCAGGTGGGGAATGCCTTCCCGCCGCCGGTAGCGCGGGCGGTAGGTGAAGAGATCGCGAAGATTCTCCGGCTCGCCGGTCCGATGACCGTGCGTGGTAAGGAAGACGGCATCTAGGCTTCCGCGGTCCGGGGGTGGTCACGCCGCTCCCGGATCGCAGTGGCGATTCCCTCAGCGCAGAGGGCAGGCTCTTCGTGTTCCCAGAACCGGAGCACGAGCCAGCCGGCCTCCTCTAGTCTCCGGTCGGTATCCCGGTCCCGTGCCATGTTCCCGGCAACTTTTCCGGACCAGTAGCCGGGATTGGTCTTCGGCGATACGTAGTGCTCTGGGCAGCCGTGCCAATAGCAGCCATCGATGAAGACGGCAACCCGCGCAGGACGGAACACCATGTCGGCCGTCCTTCGGAGATCAGGCAGGGGCCGAGCGGCGATGCGATAGCGGAGCCCTTTCGCGTGCACCAAGCGCCGGATGGCCTTCTCAGGCTTGGTATCGCGGCTCCGGATGGCCTGCATGTTGCGACGACGTGCGGCAGTCGAAGCCCAGGAGCCCTCGGGTGGCTCCCAGGGCGTCTCAATCTGCACGTTCGTGCTCACCATCAGTCCTCAGCGCAATCCAGTCCTCTGGCCCCAGGGTAATCGCGTGGGCCGCGGCGGCATCCCGCTGCTGGGGGAACTTGCCGCAGAGCAGGGTGAGGCCGTCCTGGGCGAGTCTGCTTCTGACGTTCCGCGCCCTCCGCAGCGGATCGTGCCTTCCGGCGCCCACCGTTGAGATCACACTGCGCGGGATGATGTGCCCCTCGAGGTACTGAAACATCAGAGTGAAACGCTGCTCCTGCCCGGGCCTACTCGCGAGGACGCGACTGGCCTGCTCCGGGGTCAGAAGCGTCAGTGGGTTGACTGGAAGCGGGGTCCAGTCGTAGAGCGGAACACTCCAGTGATCACGTGCGTGGACCGCAAGGCCCCGCTTTCCATCGCGGTTCCCTTTGCCCCGGTGAAGCCACGATGTGTGCGCACGGACGAGCCATGAGCGATGGCGGTTCTGACCGAGATGTATGCGTGTGCATATGCAGACCTGACAGTGCGCCTCGGATGGAATGGCCCAGTTCGATCCGACGGTTGCCTTGATATCGACGGGTACGCCAGCGATCAGCGTGTCGAGCGGCGCGGCTTTCGGGAGGTTGAAAGAGCGGAGGACCTCGTACTCCAGCTTGGCACCCACGGAGGCCTTCTCCCCCGGATGAACCTTGCGTGACTGCAGGTCGTAGCGGCCTGTTCTGGGGCCATCGAGCACGTAGTCAATCGCGTTCGCGATGGCTCCCGTATACAGGCCGGCGACGTCGTGCTGACGGAGCCAGCCGAGAACTTTCAGCAGTTCGGTGTCCTCGGCCGGTACGTGCAGGACGTGTTCTCCCGCAGTGGTTCCTCTGCAGACCTCCCCGGGCGTCTGGAGGACCAGACGGCCCCGGCTCATCTGCTTCCAGCCGGGTTTGCGTCCCCGTGGCACTCGTTGTACGGCTTGCCTGACGTGCACCAGCAGGGGGAGGTGGGGGTCGGGGGCCAGGGGGTGGCTTTGCCGCGGGCGGCCAGGGTGGTGGCGTATTCGGCCAGGAGGGACGGGGAGGCCGGGGAGGTTTTCTCCGAGGCGGCGAAGGCCTCGTAGGAGGGGACGCTCGCCGTGACGATGCCGAGGTTCGTGGTGCCCGAGGCGGCGAGGGCGCGGAGGGAGGCCTCGATCTCCGTCAGGTGGGCCGCGTGGGAGGGGTACTCCGCCGCGAGGGTGGGGTAGCTGGTGAGGAGTTCCGCCAGTTCGCGCTGGGGCCAGTGGAGGATCGCCACCGGGAAGGGGCGGGAGAGGGCGGCGCGGCGGTCGCCCAGTTCGGCGCGCAGGCGGGCGATTTCGGCGCGGAGTTCGGCCGGGTCGTCGGAGCCCAGGGCCCAGATGCGCTTCGGGTCGTGGAGTTCGTCGAGGGGGATCGGGCCGATGTGGCGGGTGTCCGCGACCATGTCCCAGTCGTCGTGCGGGCGTCCCAGGAGGCGGCGGACCCGGTGGCGGCCCGTCAGGAGGGCGGTGGTGGCCGTGGTGAGGGGCTCGTGTTCCGTGATGAGGAGGGACGCGGCCTCGGTGAAGCAGTCGTGCGAGGCTTCCAACTCGTCGTGGGCCTCCAGGGCTTCCGCGATGACCTCCCAGGGCGCCGGGTCCTTGGGGGCGGCGGTGCGGATGCCCGAGATGAGGGCGCGGGCCTCCGGCTCGTGGCCGTACTCCCACAGGTTCGCCGCCTGCAGGGCCTTGATCAGGTACGGATTGGCCGGCGAGGCCGAGAGGAGCTGGTCGTACAGGGTGCTCGCCCGATCGCGTTCGTCGGCCAGTTCGAGGTGGGCCGCGGCCTGGAGGAGCAAGGGCTCCTGGTCCTCGGGATAGCGGGTCGCCGTGCGGATGAGGCGCTCGGCTTCGGCAATGTGCTCGGCAGGCGTCGTATCGGGGCGCATGGTTTACACCGTACTGCTGCTGGTCAGTTGACGGGGGAGGTCTTAAGGTGCGGCCCGTGCGAGATCGCATACCTGTGGTGGTGCAGGGGAGCGGCCGGCGGGTGCGCCCGGTCGGTCTCGCGGGGGTGTTGTGGGCGTGCGCCGAGGTGATCACCACGGTGGGTGTGGTGGTGGCGTTGCTGGTGGTACACCAGGTGTGGTGGACCAATCGGCAGGCCGCGGCTGCCGCGCGCGAGCAGGTCCAGGCTCTGGAGAGTGAGTGGGCCGCCGGGGCCGATGGTGTTACGGGTGCCGGTGCCGGTGCCGGTGCCGGTTCTGGTTCGGGTTCGGGTTCTGGTGCGGGGTCGGGTGTGGAATCCGGTTCCGGTGTTCCTTCTTCTTCCGGTGGGCGGTCGCCGTCGTCCTCGCCCTCCGCCGCCAGGCCGCCGGCCGCCGCCCTGGACCGGGCGTACGCCGTCCTGCGGATCCCGCGCCTCGGCCTCGTCGTGCCCGTCGCACAGGGGGTCGACAAGCGGAGCGTGCTCGACAAGGGATACGTCGGCCAGTACCCCGGGACCGCCCGGCCCGGGGAGCGCGGGAACTTCGCGCTGGCCGGGCACCGCAACACGCACGGGGAGCCGTTCCGCTACATCAACCGGCTGCGCGAGGGGGACCAGCTGATCGTGGACGTGAAGGGGCGCCGGTACACGTACGTGGTCGGGAAGGTGCTGGGCGAGACGACCGAACGTGACACCGGGGTCATCGCGCCCGTGCCCAGGAGCGTCGTGAAGCCGGACTACGGGTACGGCGAGCCCGGTTCGTACATCACGCTCACCACCTGCACGCCCGAGTACACCTCCAAGTACCGGCTCGTGGTCTGGGGGACGCTCGTGTCCTAGTTGTCAGTGGGCCCGGTTAGTATCGATCACGAGTACCCGATCTCGTACGGGAGTTCGTGCGGCACAGGAAGGAAGGGGGAGGTCTGTATGGCTCGTCGGCGACGTCGACGCGGCGAAGACCGCTCGCTGTCCTTCCTCTTGTTCGCCCGGGTCTCGCGGGCGGCGGCTCTGCTGCTGCCGCTGCTGCTGGTGCTCGGGGGAGTCCTCGGGCTGTTCGCCGGGGAGGGCGGGCTCGGTGCCGTGGTGGTCGCCCTCGCGGCCACCGTCGCCGTGGGCGCGGAGGCCCTGGCCGCCGCCGCACGCCTCGTACGGCCCGTGCCACCGCACCGAATACGCACCGCGATGCGTGATCGCGAGCAGCGCACGGCCTTCCTGCCGCAGCGCGATCCCGACGCCTCCGGCCGGTCGCGGCCCAGGGCACCCGGCCGTCTCGTCCCGACGGCCGCGTAGGGGCGCGCAAGCTCGCGACACCTCTGCACCTCATCGCACCCGATTGCTGCGTCCCTCGCGGGTCGTCACGCCGAAATGCCTCTCTTTCGACGTTCGACGAGACCCTTCGGAGGGCCCGCGTGTCCGTTTTCACTCACCTTGTTGTAGAGCTGGGCCGGCTTCTCGAGCCGGTACTGGCCGATTCCGCGACCGCTGCCGCGATCGTGCTGTTCACCGTGCTCGTACGGCTCGCCCTGCACCCCTTGAGCCGCGCGGCCTTCCGCGGTGCGACCCCGGTGGCCGGCTGCCTGCCCGTGCTGTTGCAGCTGCCGGTGTTCTTCCTGATGTACCAGGCGTTCTCATCGGCGGACGAGCTGCTCGCGCACCGGCTGTTCGCCGCGCCGCTGGGGGCCCGGTGGACCGAGGCGCTGGGCGAGGGCGGCCTGGTCGGGGCGCAGGGGCTGGTGTTCCTCGGGCTGTTCGCGGCCATCGCGGTGGTGGCGGCCTGGAGTGCGGTACGGGGGCGCCGGGCGGCCGCCGCCGCGGCGGAGGCCTCGGCCCGGGGCGGCGCCGGGGCCGCGGGGGCCGCGGGCCGTGTGGGGCGCGCCGGGGTCCCGGCGGCGCCGGCCGCGGTGAGTGCCGAGCAGCAGGAGATGGTGCGCAAGCTGGGCGGCGTACTGCCCCTGCTGTCGTTCGGGACGCTGATCACGGCTGCCGTGGTGCCGCTCGCCGCCGGGCTGTACCTGCTGACCACCACCGCGTGGTCGGTGGCGGAGCGCGCGTGGCTCCAGCACCGGGCTGCCGGAGCCGTGCGTTCCAGTCCGTGAACAGGGTCTTGCGGATTGTCCGGACATCTTGGAGGATTCACCAATCCTCCGATGGCCGCAACCCATCGTCCGGCCCGGGGCATGCCCATGGGCCGACCACCCTCGACCACGGGAGAATGCCCATGAAGCTGCTGCGTATCGGACCGGCCGGGTCGGAGCGCCCCGCGCTGCTCGACCAGGACGGGACCCTGCGTGACCTGTCCGGCCTGATCACGGATGTGGACGGCGCCCTGCTCGCCGACGACTCCGTGCTGTCGCGGGTACGGGAAGCGGCCGAAGCGGGCGAGCTCCCGGCTCTCGACTCCGAGGGTCAGCGCATCGGGTCGCCGGTCGGCCGCATCGGCAAGATCGTGGGCATCGGGCTGAACTACTACGGGCACGCCGCCGAGATCGGCGCGGAGCCGCCGGCCGAGCCGATCCTCTTCCTGAAGGCCGCGGACACCGTGGTCGGCCCGGACGACACCGTGCTGATCCCGCGCGGCAGCGTGAAGACCGACTGGGAGGCCGAGCTCGGCGTCGTCATCGGCAGCACCGCCCGCTACCTGGACTCCGCCGAGGAGGGCCTCGCGCACGTCGGCGGGTACCTGCTGGTCAACGACGTCTCGGAGCGCGAGTTCCAGATCGAGCGCGGCGGCACGTGGGACAAGGGCAAGAACTGCGAGACCTTCACCCCCCTCGGCCCCTGGCTGGTCACCGCCGACGAGATCCCGGACCCGCAGGTCCTGGACGTGAAGCTGTGGGTCAACGGTGAGCTCAAGCAGGACGGCAACACCTCGGACCAGATCTTCCCTGTCGGCGAGGTCGTCCGGTATCTGAGCCAGTTCATGACCCTGTACCCGGGCGACGTCATCGTCACCGGCACGCCGGCCGGTGTGGCCATGGGCCAGCCGGAGCCGAAGCCGTACCTGCGGGCCGGGGACGTCGTGGAGCTGGAGATCGAGGGCCTGGGCCGTCAGCGCCAGGAGTTCAAGGGCGCGTAACGCGCAGCCGGGCGAGGCTGCGCGAGCGTGTGACGAGGGGCGGGGCTGCCGGTGGCGGCCCCGCCCCTTCGTGTGCGTGCCCGGTGCCGGAGGCCCGGTCGGGGCTACCGGCTACGCGCCGGCAGGTGAGGCGGGGAGGTCCACGGCCACCCCGTCCCGGGACGAGATGCGGGCCGCCTCCAGGACGTCCAGGCAGTGCGCGGCCTCGTACGCGGTGACGGGCGCGGGCCCGCCGTCGCGCAGGGCGGCCGCCACCGCCGCGTAGTACGCCGGGTAGTCGCCCGGCGCCGTCGGGACCGGGGTGCCGCCGCCGGTCAGCGGGGACTCGCCGGAGCCCAGCTGCCCCCAGAGGTGCTCGGGTTCCTCGCCCCAGGGCTCGTGCTGCCCCGGCCGCAGCCCCTCGCGCAGGGCGCCCTCCTGAGGGTCGAGGCCGTACTTCACGTAGCCGGCCCGCGAGCCCAGGACGCGGAAGCGCGGGCCGAGCTGGGCGGTGGTGGCGCTGACGTAGAGGTGGGAGCGGACGCCGTTCGCGTGGGTGAGGGCGAGGAAGGTGTCGTCGTCGGCCTCGGCGCCGGGTCGGCGCAGGTCGGCCTCCGCGTAGACCCGTACGGCCGGGCCGAACAGCACCAGCGCCTGGTCGACGACGTGGCTGCCGAGGTCGTAGAGCAGACCGCCGACCTCCTCGGGGGCGCCCGACTCGCGCCAGCCGCCCTTGAGCTGGGGGCGCCAGCGCTCGAAGCGGGACTCGAAGCGCTGGATCTCGCCGAGTTCGCCGTCGGCGAGGAGGCGGCGCAGGGTGAGGAAGTCGTTGTCCCAGCGGCGGTTCTGGAAGACGGAGAGGAAGGTGCCGGTCCGCTCGGCGAGGGCGGCGAGTTCGCGGGCCTCGGCGGCGGTGGCGGCGAGCGGCTTGTCCACGACGACGGGGATGCCGGCGGTGAGGGCGGCGGTGGCCAGCGGGACGTGGGTCCTGTTGGGGGAGGCGATCACGACGAGGTCGAGGGCGTCGCCGTCGCCGCCCGCGCCCTTCCGGTCCCACAGCTCGGCGGCGGACGCGGCGATGCGGACGTCGGGGAACTCGGCGCGGGCCTGGGCCTGCCGGCCCGGGTCGGAGGTGACGACGGTGTCGAGGACGAGTCCGTCGGTGGCGGCCACGAGGGGGGCGTGGAAGACGGAACCGGCCAGTCCGTAGCCGACGACGGCGACGCGGAGGGGGGTGGCGGGGGCGGAGGGGTTCATACCGGCCACTTTGGCAACAGCGTTGCCAAAGTGCAAGGAGGGTGGACAATGGGCTGGTGAACAGGGGTAGCGGGGACTGGCAGGGCGGCGGCGGTGGCGGTGGCGGCGTTGCCGGTGGTGGCGTGAATCTGCCGGTGCTGCGCGGACACAACGAGGCGCTGCTACTGGATCTGCTGCGCGGTGCCGGGCCGGCGGGCCTGGGCCGCAGCGAACTCGCGGCCCGTACGGGGCTCACCCCGCAGGCCGTCAGCAAGATCACGGCGCGGCTGGCCGCGGAGGGGCTGGTCGGGGAGGCGGGCCGGGCCCCGTCCACCGGCGGCAAGCCGCGCACCCTGCTCCGGTTGGTGCCGCAGGCCCGGCACGCGGTCGGGGTGCACGTGGACCGCGATGAGCTCCGGGCGGTACGGGTGGACCTGGCGGGCGTGGTCGTCGCCGAGAGCGGTGGCCCGCTGGACTTCGGGGCCGGTCCGGAGGTGGTGGTGGAGGCGGTCGTACGGGAGGTCGCGCGGGTGTCGGATCCGGCCGGGCCGCCGCCGCTGGGCATCGGGGTGGCCGCGCCGGGGCCGCTGGACCACCGGACCGGGGTGATGGGCCGGGTGACGGGGTTTCCGCGGTGGGAGGGGTTTCCACTGAGGGAGGCGCTGGCGGGGCGGCTGGGGGTGACGGCGCCGGTGCCGGTGCCGGTGCCGGTGGTGCTGGACAAGGACACGAACGCGGGGGTGGCGGCGCCGCGGGATGCCGCCTCCCTCGCCTCCACCACGGTGTACCTGCACGTCGGGACCGGGCTCGGGGCGGGCCTGCGGCTGGGTGGCGAGGTCTACCGGGGCGGGCGCTCGGGGGCGGGGGAGTTCGGGCACCAGGTGCTGCGGTTGGACGGGCCGCCGTGCCGGTGTGGGGGGCGGGGGTGCGCGGAGGCGCTGTGCCTGGAGGCGGTGGCCCGGGGGGACCTGGCGGAGGCGGCGCGGATCCTGGGCGAGGGGGCGGCGAACCTGGTGGCGCTGCTGGACGTGGACCGGGTCCTGCTGGGCGGTCGTGTGGTGGGGGCGGCTCCGGAGGTGTTCCTGGAGGGGGTCCGGGCCGTGCTGGCGGGGCGGGCGCGGGCGCTGGCCGCCGAGCCGGTGGTGGGGCTGGCCGTTCGGGGGGTGGCGGAGGGTGCCGCGGAACTGGCCCTGCGCCCCTTCTTTGGCCGCCCGGCCTGACGGGGCTCCGCCCCGGACCCCGCGCCTCAATCGCCGGCGGGGCTGGATTTGGCCCCGCCGTCCCGCGGGTGCGGCGCCGCTGCCGGGGGCCAGCCCCCGGACCC
>NZ_JBHUSC010000087.1:0-16557 GCF_042673805.1 Streptomyces sp. NPDC057010
CTCCGGCGTTTGAGGAGCGGGGGGCCGGGGGCTGGCCCCCGGCAGCGGCGCCGCAGACGGAGAATCCAGCCCCGCCGGCGATTGAGGCGCGGGGGCGGGGCGGAGCCCCGGGCACGGCCCGAAGGCGGTCAGCCCGCCGTGCGGGGGAGGCGGCGTTCCCACGTGCGGTGGAACACGACCTCGGCCCCCTCGCGGCAGATGAGCTCGTTCGACGTCACGAAGCCCCCCTCGTCGCACGAGGTTTCGGAACGGGTTTCGACGCGGGTGTCCCAGGCCAGGTCAGGCCGGTGGAGCCGGATCCGCCACTCCGAGCGGGCCCGCGCCGACAGCGGGTCCGCGTCCTGGATCTCGTACACCTCCGCCGCGTCCTCGGCGAACTCCAGCCCGTCCGGGTACACCCGCGTGCCCCCGTACCGCGGGTCCACCTCCAGCCGCCACGTCCCGCGCGCGACGTCCCGTACGACCACCCGTTCCGGCCGCGGTTCGTCCAGCGTCTCCGGGAAGGCCACCCCCAGCGGCTCCGCCTGCTCCGGCGCCTCGAAGACGATCCCCTCGTCCGAGGGCGACGGCGCCCGCACCGGCAGGGTCAGCGCGCTGCCCGCCGGGTCCAGGGTCCAGCCCGCCTCCGAGCCGGCCCGCGGCCAGATCCACGGCCAGTACGCGGAGGACAGGGCCAGCCGGATCCGGTGCCCCGGCGCGAACGCGTGGCCGATCCCGTTCAGCTCGAAGGTGACGTCCTCGTACGAGCCCACCGGCCACGGCACCGCCCGGTCCCGCCCCTTCCGGGCGGAGAGGTTCAGCGCGCCCCGGGTGACCAGGGTCGAGGACCCGTCGGGAGACACGTCGCACAGCCGGGCCACGACCTGCCCGTACGGCACGTCCAGCCGCAGCCGCACGGTCACCGACGGCCGCCCCAGGACCTCCACCGGCTCCCCCTCCGCCACCGGGAATTCGAAGCAGGCCGACTTCGCGTCCTCCTCCCGCTGGTCCGGCGGCAGGTCGGCGTCGTTGCCGAAGGGGAAGAACCGGCCCGCGTCCAGCCCGGTGTGCTGCGGGGAGGCGACGGCCACCGCCGGGCCCTGGAGCCCGTACACGACCGGGATGACCGACGCCGAGGGCCAGGCCTTGTCCCCGACCCACCGGCCCGGCAGCTCCTCGTACACCGTCGCCGGCGGGTGGGAGTCGCTGATCCAGGAGCGGAGCAGCGGCTCGTCCATCACGCCGTTGTCCACGCCCTTGAGCCAGTGGTCCCACCAGCGCAGGGTCTCCTGGAGGAAGCCGATCGCCGGCCCCGGCGGCAGCCCGCGGTCGGGGTACTGGTGGGACCACGGCCCGATCAGCCCCCGCACCCGGGTGGCGGGGAGCGCGGAGACCAGCCGCAGCACGGTGTCCCGGTAGGGGTCGTGCCAGCCGCCCACCGCGAGCACCGCCGCGCCGATCGCCCCGTAGTCCTCGCAGACGCTGCCGTGGCGCCAGTAGTCGTCGCGGGTCTGGTGCGACAGCCAGGTGTGGATCAGGGGTTCGACGGCCTCCAGCCGGTCCAGCCACTGCTGCCGCCAGCCGTCCCCCGCGTACAGCGGGTCCGGCGGCCGGGAGGCGAAGGCCAGCATGGTCGCCGCCCACGCGTGCATGTCCACGGCGAGCACCGAGCCGCCCATGTAGTGCACGTCGTTGTCGTACCGGTCGTCCGTCGAGCAGACCGTGACGACCGCCTTCAGCGGCTCGGGGGCCAGCGCGGCGATCTGGAGGCTGTTGAAGCCGCCCCAGGAGATCCCGAACATCCCCACCGACCCCGTGCACCACGGCTGCGCCGCGAGCCACTCCACCACCGCGACGCCGTCGGCGAGCTCGCGGGCGTCGTACTCGTCGCCGGGCAGGCCCCCGCTGCACCCGTGGCCGCGTACGTCCACCCGTACGGAGGCGTAGCCGTGGCCCGCGTACCAGGGGTGGCGCTGCCAGTCGCGGGGCGCGGTCCAGTCGGTGAGCCGGTACGGGAGGTACTCCAGCAGTGCGGGCACGGGCTCGTCGGTCACCGGGCGCCAGACGCGGGCGTACAGCTCGACGCCGTCGGCCAGCGGGATGCGGACGTCCTCGCGGGTGGTCCCGTACGGGTAGTCGGTGCGGATGATCATGGGTGAACCACCTCAACGGACCTCAGTGGACGGGGTGCATCGTGCGCCGCAGCCACGGCGCGAGGGCGAACACGGCCAGGGCCACCGCCACCGCGATGCCGCCGTTGACGCCGAAGTAGACGGGGTTTGAGACCTCGCCGTAGAGCTTCACCACCTGCGCCTGGATGCCGTTGGCCAGTGCCAGGGAGAGGAACCACAGCGCCATGGTCTGGCTGCTGAAGGCCTTGGGGGCGAGTTTGGTGGTGGCCGACATCCCGGAGGTCTCCAGGAGGATGTCGCCGAGGCCGAGCAGCAGGTAGGAGCCGACGATCCACCAGGCGGCCATCCGGTAGGCGTCACCGCCGTGCCCCGAGGTCGGGATGATCATCAGCAGGAAGGACAGGCCGCCCAGGAGCACCCCGATGGCGATCTTGTTGGAGGCGTGCGGCTGGCGGTGGCCCATGCGGGCCCACAGCGCGGCGACGACCGGGGCCAGGGCCACCTCGAAGGCGCCGAGGGCGGAGGCGTACCAGCTCGCCGGGAAGTGGAAGCCCAGGATCTCGGTCCGGGCGTTCGTCGAGGCGAGCAGCATCATCGTCGAGTAGGCCTGGAAGAGGATGAAGTTGAAGGCGACGGAGGCCAGGAAGAGGACCGCGTACGGTCGCAGCCGCCCGCGCTCCTCGGAGGTCACCCGGGGGCTCCGGAACATGATCGCGAAGTAGACAAGTGGCGCGATGACCGAAACGAGGGTGAGGAGGTCGACGAAGCGGTTCATTGTGAGCCAGCCGGCGAGGGAGAGCACGGTGGCGAGCACGGCGAAGGAGAGGCAGCCGCCAATGATCTTCGTCACGGCGGAGCGCATCGCGACGGGCGAGAGCGCGGCAGCATCATTTACAAGCGCCACGGAGTGCTTCCTTCCGGCCAGGTGGCGGCGGCCCAGGACGTACTGGACCAGGCCGGCGGTCATGCCGATGGCGGCGGCCGAGAAGCCCCAGTGCCAGCCCTTGTGCTCGCCGAGCCAGCCGGTGATGAGCGGTCCGGCGAAGGCGCCGATGTTGATGCCCATGTAGTAGAGCGCGAAGCCGGCGTCGCGCCGGTCGTCGTCGGTCCGGTAGAGCTTGCCGACCATGCTGGCCACGTTCGGCTTGAGCAGGCCGGTGCCCGCGCTGATCAGGCCGAGCCCGGCCCAGGTCATGGCGGCGGTCGGCACGGCCATGGCGTAGTGGCCGCAGGCGATGAGGATGCCGCCCCAGAGCACGGCCCGGTAGGAACCGAGGATGCGGTCGGCGAGCCATCCGCCCGCGACGGAGACGAGGTAGACCATGGTCCCGTAGGCCGCCGAGACGGAGGCCGCGGTGCCCGGGTTCATCCCGACCCCGCCGTTCGCCACCGTGTCCGCGAAGTAGAGGACGAGGATGGCCTGCATGCCCAGGAACGAGAACCGCTCCCAGACCTCCAGTCCCGACAGGGTGGCGAGGCCGCGGGGGTGGCCGAGGAAGGCGTGGTCGTCGCGGGGCGGCGGCTGCTCCGCCTCGGGATCCGCGGGTTCGTCTATGGCGGGCGTCATTCTGGACAAAACGTATTCTCCGGTTGTTTCGGCTCCTCAAGAACATACCGGTGCGCTTCGGGCGGTGCGCGAGTCGCGACCGGACGGGCGCTCTCGGTGATCGAAAACAGACCCGATACGCTGGCTTGAGTGATGGCAGCGACACATCGACAATCCAGGTGATCGTCAGCGTGATCGTCAGCAGACAGGAGTACCCCTCGTGACCGTCGTCGGGCCGTTCGGACTGAGCGTGCGGGACCAGGCTCTTGAGACCGATGTCCAGGCCGGACTGGCCGCCGTCGAGGCGGGTCTGCTGGAAGCCACCAAGAGCGAAGTCCCCTTCATCACCGAGGCCGCGCAGCATCTCGTGCGCGCCGGTGGCAAGCGTTTCCGCCCGCTGCTCGTGATGCTCGCGTCGCGGTTCGGCGACCCGTACGCGCCCGGCATCGTGCCCTCCGCCGTGGTGGTGGAGCTCACGCACCTCGCGACGCTCTACCACGACGACGTGATGGACGAGGCGGACGTACGCCGCGGGGTGGAGAGCGCCAACGCCCGCTGGGGCAACTCGGTGGCCGTCCTGACGGGTGACTTCCTGTTCGCCCGCGCCTCGCACATCCTGGCCGACCTCGGGCCCGAGGCCGTCCGCATCCAGGCCGAGGCCTTCGAGCGGCTGGTGACCGGCCAGATCCTGGAGACGGCCGGCCCGCGCGACGGCCGCGACCCCGTCGAGCACTACCTCGACGTCATCGCCGGCAAGACCGGCTCGCTGATCGCCGTCTCCGGCCGGTTCGGCGCGCTGATGTCGGGCGCCGACGAGTCGGTCGTCGACATCCTGACCCAGTACGGCGAGCGGCTCGGCACCGCCTTCCAGCTCGCCGACGACGTCCTGGACATCGCCTCCGACGCGCACGAGTCCGGCAAGACCCCGGGCACCGACCTGCGCGAGGGCATCCCCACCCTGCCCGTGCTGCGGCTGCGCGAGATGGCCGCCCGCGACGGGCGCGCGGAGGACCTGGAGCTCGTGGCCCTCCTGGACGGCGACCTGACGGACGACGCCCGCCACGCCGAGGTCCTGACCCGGCTGCGCGCGCACCCCGCCCTGGAGCAGGCCCGCCGCGACACCATCCGCTACGCCGAGGACGCGCGGGCCACGCTCGCGCCGCTGCCGGAGTGCTTCGCGAAGTCGGCTCTGGAGGAGCTGTGCGACGCGGTGGTGCACCGGGCGGGCTGACGCCGCGTCCGGTACGGCTGCCGCGACGGCCGTTGCGTGCGGCCCCTGCCGCAAGAGACAAGGAACGGGCCCTTCCGCCCCATCGACCCCTACGGGTCGGGGGAGGAGGGCCCTTTCCGTGTCATCCCACGGTCGTACGCGCAGTTGCGTCCGGGGGCTGACGCCCGCGCCCCGCGGATTTGGTCAGATGGAGTCATCAACCCCACCAGATCGGGTGAGCGCGGCGACACGGGGGTCGCCGCCGTCGACACAGAGGGCAGGGCACTGACATGGCAGCGAACACGAAGACTTCTCGCAAGGTCGCCCGGTACGCCGTACCGGTCGCGGTGGCAGGTGTGGCCGCGGCGACCGTCGCGATGGTCCCGGCTTTCGCCAACGCCGGCGGACCCGACCTGCCGAAGGTGACGGCGCAGCAGCTGATCGAGAAGATCGCGGCCTCGGACGTTCAGGAGCTGTCGGGCACGGCCCGGATCACCACCGACCTGGGGCTGCCGAAGATCGCGAGCGGCCTGCTGGGCGGCGGCGGTGTCGCGACCGGCTCCGCCAACCCGGAGGAGAAGCTGACGCAGCTGGCGAACGGCACGCACACCTTCCGCGTCGCCGCCGACGGTCCGGACCGCCAGAAGCTCACGTTCCTGGACGGCAAGGACGAGTACAGCCTCATCCACAACGGCGACGACGTGTGGGGCTACGCCTCCAAGTCGAACGAGGTCTTCCACGAGAAGAACGCGGGACAGGGCGAGCGCAAGGCGGACGAGCGCCTCGCCGCCTCGCCCCAGCAGCTGGCCCAGGACGTCCTGAAGGCGGCCGGCACGACCACGGACGTCGGCGTCGGCGACACGGCGCAGGTGGCCGGGCGGGACGCCTACCAGCTGGTGCTCAAGCCCAAGCAGGCCGGTTCCACGGTCGGTTCGGTCCAGATCGCGGTGGACGCCAAGAACGGTGTGCCGCTGCGGGTGCAGCTGCTGTCCTCCCAGGGCGGCAAGCCGATCGTGGACGCGGGCTTCACGCAGGTGGCCTTCGCCAAGCCGGCCGCCGACACCTTCGCCTTCACCCCGCCCAAGGGCGCGAAGGTGACCGAGGGTACGGAAGGCGTCGAACAGAAGGGCAAGGAGGGCGAGCACCTCAAGGCCCTGGAGTCCTTCCCGGGCCTGGGCGGCCTGACCGGCGGACCCGGGGGCAAGGATGACGTGAAGGTGCTCGGCGAGGGCTGGGCCACGGTCGCGCAGATCAACTCGGGCACGGGCAAGGGCCTCAAGGATCTGGAGAACGACAAGAACGCCCCGAAGGAGGCCAAGCAGCTCCTCGGCTCGCTCGGAGAGAAGGTCACCGGGAAGTTCGGCGAGGGCCGGGTCCTGTCGACCCGCCTGGTCAACGCCCTGATCACGGACGACGGCAAGGTCTACGTCGGCGCGGTCACCAAGGACCAGCTGGTGAAGACGGCGGATGCCGCGAAGTAGTGGCGGAACAGCACGGATTCACCGTAATCGGGTGTAATTGGCCGTAATCGGCGGAAGGGTGGCCCGGGACCTGTGTCCCGGGCCACCCTTCCGCCGTTCCCCTCCTGCGTACAGCACCCCCGCTGTACGGTTGATGTCATGTCGAGACACGTCACCATCCGCCTGGACGAAGAGTTCCACGAACGCCTGAAGGCGCGCGCGGCGGCGCTGGGCACGACGGTCACCGCGCTGATCACCGAGGTCACGGAACGCGAACTGGACGACGACCGGAAGAACTTCCTGTCCGGCATCGAGGAGTTCGCCGACCACTGGGGCTACTTCCAGGAGCGGTTCGGCAATTGAAGATCACCATGGAGTGGGCCTGGACCGCTCTGGCCCACCATCTCCCGTCCGATCCCGCCGTATGGGACCCCTCCGGGGTGGCCGCCGCGGTCGCCCGGCACCAGAACGACCTCGTCCTGGTGCCCGAACAGCCCGCCCCGGACACCGCGTGGCGGGCCGCCGCGTTTCTGCACACCCTCGCGGTGTGCCCGGCGCTGGAATCCCCGATGAACGAGTTCTACGCGGCCGCCGCGACCCGCTCGTACCTGCGCGTGGCCGGGGCCAGGCAGCTGCCCTCGCCGGAGGTGCTCGGCGATCTGGTCGAGGCCGCAAAGAAGGGCCGGGCCGACGTGGCCGCGGTCGCCGAGGAGCTGCGCGCCCGCATCCAGGAGCCGCCGCCGGTCCTGCACGGCGACGGCTCCGAAGACGGCGGTACCGGGATCAGAAGGTGATCTTCCAGCTGTTGATGTAGCCGACGTCCTGTCCGGCCAGGTCCTTCGCCTGGAGCTTCCACACCCCGTTCGCGACCTCGCTGGAGGCGTTGACGGTGTACGACTGGACGAGGTTGTCGGCGCTGCCGCCGCTGCGGTTGTGCAGGTTGTAGACGGTGCCGTCCGGGGCGACCAGGTCGACCACCAGGTCACCGCGGTAGGTGTGGACGATGTTCACGTCGACCTTGGTGGTGGCGGGCGCGTTGCCCGTGACCCCGGAGACCGTGATCGGCGAGGTCACCGCGGCGCCCGGGTAGTCCGGGATGTTCACGTCGGCGGTGTTCTCGAAGGACGGGCCCGGCGGGACCGGGGTGGCCGCGCCCAGGTTCCAGATCGCGTAGGCGATGGCGTCGGCGTTGCGGTCCAGGGCGGTGTCGTTGATGTTCGCCAGCGAGTCACAGGAGGAGTGGTAGCACCGGTCGAAGGCCTGACCGGAGGTGCCGCCCCACTTCTGCGCCTGGGCCGCCGTCTTGGTGTAGTCGGCGCCGGAGAACAGGCCGCCGACCGGTATGCCGGCGCTCTTGAACGGGGCGTGGTCGGAGCGGCCGTCGCCCTCCGTCTCGATCTCGGTCGGGATGCCGAGACCCGCGTAGTAGTTCTTGAAGGTCTGCTCGATCGTCGGGTCGTCGTCGTAGACGAAGTAGCCCGGGTTCGGCGAGCCGATCATGTCGAAGTTCAGGTAGCCGGAGATCTTCGCCTTCTCGGCGGCCGGCAGGTTGTTGACGTAGTACTTCGAGCCGACCAGGCCCAGCTCCTCCGCGCCCCACCAGCCGAAGCGCAGGTGCTTCGTCGGCTGGAGGCCCGCCCGGGACACGGCGAGCGCGGCCTCCAGGACCGCGGCGCTGCCGGAGCCGTTGTCGTTGATGCCGGCGCCCGCGGACACCGAGTCCAGGTGCGAGCCGGACATCAGGACCGAGTTGGGGTCGCCGCCCGGCCAGTCGGCGATCAGGTTGTAACCGGTGGCGCCGCTGGAGGTGAAGGTCTGCAGGGTGGTGGTGAAGCCGGCCGCGTCGAGCTTGGCCTTCACGTAGTCGATCGAGGCCTTGTAACCGGCCTTGCCGTGGGCGCGGTTGCCGCCGTTGTTGGCGGCGATCGTCGAGAGCTGCGAGAGGTGGGCCTTGACGTTGGCCAGCGGAATGTCGGGCGGCGTCGGCGCCGCGGTGGCCGCCGTGGGGGCGGCGAGCGCGGCGGGAGTGGTGGCGGCGAACAGGCCCGCGACCGCGAAGGCGGTCACGGCAGCGAGGCGCCGGGAGACGGACAGGCTCATGTGGGGGCTCCGGGATTCCGCGGGGATGTGACGGAACGGGTGGGGATAGAGCAGGTGAGCGTTCGTGCGTCTGTGCGAGCCTGATGTTCAGCGAGAGTATGACTGTCCGTCAAGACCAGATTTCGGTCAGGCCGGTTCGGAAAACGGACGATCCCCGTTACGGGGGTTCCGTAACGGGGATCGCGGGGATCGTGGTGACCGGGTGCGCCCTGTGGCGCCGCCCGCTGCGCGGCTCCTACGCGGGCTCGCGCGCCGGCGCCCCGACCGCCCGGGCCGGCATCTCGAGCCGGGCCCGGGACTGCCGTGCCGTACGCAGGGCGTCCCAGGTCAGGAGCGCGAGCGCGGCCCAGACCAGGGAGAAGCCGGCCCAGCGCTCGGGCGGCATGGCCTCGTGGAAGTAGAGGACGCCGAGCCCGAACTGGAACACCGGGGCCATGTACTGGAGCAGCCCGAGGGTGGACAGCGGGACCCGGATCGCCGCCGCCCCGAAGAAGACCAGCGGGATCGCGGTGACGAGCCCGGTCGCGGCCAGCAGGAGCGCGTGGCCGACGCCGTGCGCGGCGAAGCTGGACTGGCCCTGCGCGCCCTGCCACAGCAGGTAGCCGAGGGCGGGCAGGAACAGCACGGCGGTCTCGGCGGTCAGCGACTCCAGCCCGCCCATGTTGAGCTTCTTCTTGATCAGCCCGTAGGTGGCGAAGGAGCAGGCCAGGACCAGCGAGATCCACGGCGGCCGCCCGTAGCCGACGGCGAGCACCAGCACGGCGATGAAGCTGATGCCGACCGCCGCCCACTGCACGCGGCGCAGCCGCTCACCCAGCACCACCACGCCGATCGCGATGCTGACCAGCGGGTTGATGAAGTAGCCGAGGCTCGCCTCGACGACGTGGCCGTTGTTGACCGACCAGATGTACAGGCCCCAGTTCACGCTGATGATCGAGGCGGCCAGCGCGGTCAGCCCCAGCTTGCGGGGCTGGCGCACCAGCTCGGCTATCCAGCTCCAGCGGCGCAGCGCGAGCAGCGCCAGCCCGACCACGGCCAGGGACCACACCATGCGGTGGGCGAGGATCTCGACGGCCCCGGAGGGCATGAGCAGCGGCCAGAAGAGCGGGACGAGGCCCCACAGTCCATACGCGCCGAATCCGTAGAGCAAACCCGTGCGCTGCTCGTTCTCCGCCTTCACGGGGCCTCCTGTACGACATCCAGCCAACCTCACGACCGTAGCGCCGCACGGGCCGGATGTCACGACCGTTTACTGGAGATACCCATTACACCTTGAGGGGCTCCCGCGACCGGACTCAGGCGAGCGCGGCGGTGATCGCCTCGGACACCGGGGTGGTGGGGCGGCCGATGAGGCGGGCCAGGTCCCCGCTGGTGCCCGCCAGCCGGCCGCGCGCGATGGCGGCGTCGACGTCGACGATGATCTCCGCGAAGCCCTCGGGCACTCCGGCGCCGGTCAGGATCGACGTGTGCTCCTCGGCCGGCACCTCGGTGTACGCGATCTCCTTGCCGCTCTGCGCCGACAGCTCGGCCGCGTACTCCGCGAGGTTCCAGGCGGTGTCGCCGGAGAGCTCGTAGACCTGGTTCAGGTGGCCCTCGCCGGTGAGCACCACTGCCGCGGCGGCCGCGTAGTCGGCGCGTGCCGCCGAGGCGACGCGGCCCTCGCCCGAGCTGCCGACGATCGCGCCGTGCTCCAGGTGGGTGGCCAGATCGCGCGTGTAGTTCTCGTGGTACCAGCCGTTGCGCAGGAAGGTGTACGGGATGCCGGAGTCGAGGACGGCCCGCTCGGTGGCCCTGTGCTCGGCCGCCAGCTCGAAGTCGGCCTCCGGCCCGCCGAGGATGCCGGTGTAGGCGAGCTGCGCCACGCCCGCCGCCTGCGCGGCCTCCAGTACGGCGGTGTGCTGGGCGACGCGGCGCCCGATCTCGTTGCCGGAGATCAGCAGCACCCGGTCGCCGGCCCGGAAGGCGGTGGCCAGGGCCGCCGGGTCGCCGTAGTCGGCGACGCGGACCTCGACGCCCCGCTCGGCCAGGTCGGCGGCCTTGTCCTTGTCGCGGACGACGACGGCGACCGTCTCGGCGGGGACCCGCTCCAGCAGCTCGTCGACGACGAGACGGCCGAGGGCTCCGGTGGCTGCGGTGACGACGATGCTCATGACTGCTCTCCTCGTTGGACGGAGACACCACCCTACGGTAAGCGCTAACTTTTAGAAAGTGCTCACTGGGGGAAAGTGTGGCGCGGACGCGCCGAAGCCCGGATCCGACGGGGGATCCGGGCTTCGTGCTTCGCCGTGCTCGCCGGTCAGCCGACGACGGTCCAGGTGTCGTTGCCGTGCAGGAGGGCGCCGAGGTCGCCCTTGCCCTTCTGGTCGATGGCCGTGTCGAGCTGGTCGGCCATGAGGGTGTCGTAGACGGGCCGCTCCACGCTGCGGAAGACGCCGATCGGGGTGCGGTGGAGGGTGTCGGGGTCGGCCAGCCGGGACAGCGCGAACGCGGTCGTCGGGCCGGCGGCGCGGGCGTCGTGGACCAGGATCCGCGACTCGTTCTCCGGGGTGACCTCGACGACCTCCAGGTCACCGGTGGCGGGGTTGCGGACGACGCCCTTGTGGCCGCCCGCCCCGAAGCGGATCGGCTGCCCGTGCTCCAGCCGGATCACGGCCTCCTGGGCCTGCTCGTTGTCCTTGAGGACCTCGAAGGCGCCGTCGTTGAAGATGTTGCAGTTCTGGTAGATCTCCACCAGAGCCGTGCCCTGGTGGTCGGCGGCCTGGCGCAGCACCTCGGTGAGGTGCTTGCGGTCCGAGTCGACCGTCCGGGCCACGAACGAGGCCTCGGCCCCGAGCGCGAGCGAAACCGGGTTGAAGGGCGCGTCCAGCGAGCCCATCGGGGTCGACTTGGTGATCTTGCCGAGCTCGGAGGTCGGGGAGTACTGGCCCTTGGTCAGCCCGTAGATCCGGTTGTTGAAGAGCAGGATCTTGAGGTTGACGTTGCGGCGGAGGGCGTGGATGAGGTGGTTGCCGCCGATGGACAGCGCATCGCCGTCACCCGTCACGACCCAGACCGACAGGTCGCGGCGCGAGGTGGCCAGCCCGGTGGCGATGGCCGGGGCGCGCCCGTGGATCGAGTGCATCCCGTAGGTGTTCATGTAGTACGGGAAGCGGCTGGAGCAGCCGATGCCGGAGACGAAGACGATGTTCTCCTTCGCCAGCCCCAGCTCGGGCATGAAGCCCTGCACGGCCGCGAGCACCGCGTAGTCGCCGCAGCCGGGGCACCAGCGGACCTCCTGGTCCGACTTGAAGTCCTTCATCGACTGCTTGGCCTCGGCCTTGGGCACCAGGGACAGCAGGTGCGGGTGGTCGGTCACCTCAGTCATTGATGGCCTCCTCGAGGACCTTCGCGAGCTGCTCCGCCTTGAAGGGCATTCCGTTGACCTGGTTGTACGACTGGGCGTCGACCAAGTACTTCGCCCGGATCAGGGTGGCCAGCTGCCCGAGGTTCATCTCCGGCACCACTACCTTGTCGTAACGCTTCAGGACCTCGCCGAGATTCCTCGGGAAGGGGTTCAGGTGGCGCAGGTGCGCCTGCGCGATGGGGCTGCCGGCGAGGCGCAGGCGGCGGACGGCGGCGGTGATCGGCCCGTACGTGGAGCCCCAGCCCAGGACGAGCGTGCGGGCCCCGTCCGGGTCGTCGACCTCCAGGTCCGGCACCTCGATGCCGTCGATCTTGGCCTGGCGGGTGCGGACCATGAGGTCGTGGTTGGCCGGGTCGTAGGAGATGTTGCCGGTGCCGTCCTGCTTCTCGATGCCGCCGATGCGGTGTTCGAGGCCGGGGGTGCCGGGGACGGCCCACGGGCGGGCCAGGGTCTCCGGGTCCCGCTTGTAGGGCCAGAACACCTCGGTGCCGTCGGCGAGGGTGTGGTTCGCGGCGGTCGCGAACTGGATCTTCAGGTCGGGCAGGTCCGCCACGTCCGGGATCCGCCAGGGCTCCGAGCCGTTGGCGAGGTAGCCGTCGGAGAGCAGGAACACCGGGGTCCGGTAGGTCAGCGCGATCCGGGCCGCGTCCAGGGCGGCGTCGAAGCAGTCCGCCGGGGTGCGGGGCGCCACGATCGGCACGGGGGCCTCGCCGTTGCGGCCGAACATGGCCTGGAGCAGGTCGGCCTGCTCGGTCTTGGTCGGCAGGCCGGTGGAGGGGCCGCCGCGCTGGATGTCCACGATCAGCAGCGGCAGCTCCAGCGAGACCGCCAGGCCGATCGTCTCGGACTTCAGGGCTACACCGGGCCCGGAGGTGGTGGTGACGCCGAGCGAGCCGCCGAAGGCCGCCCCCAGCGCCGCGCCGATGCCGGCGATCTCGTCCTCGGCCTGGAAGGTCCGTACGCCGAAGTTCTTGTGCTTGGACAGCTCGTGCAGGATGTCCGAGGCCGGGGTGATCGGGTACGAGCCCAGGTAGAGCGGCAGGTCCGCCTGCTGGGAGGCCGCGATCAGCCCGTACGAGAGGGCCAGGTTCCCCGAGATGTTGCGGTAGGTGCCGGTGGGGAAGGCCTTGCTGGCCGGGGCGACCTCGTAGGAGACGGCGAAGTCCTCGGTGGTCTCGCCGAAGTTCCAGCCCGCCCGGAAGGCGACGATGTTCGCCTCCGCGATGTCCGGCTTCTTCGCGAACTTCTGCCGCAGGAAGGCCTCCGTGCCCTCCGTCGGCCGGTGGTACATCCAGCTCAGCAGGCCCAGCGCGAACATGTTCTTGCTGCGCTCGGCCTCCTTGCGGGTCAGCCCGAAGTCCTTCAGCGCCTCGACCGTCAGCGTCGTGAGGGGCACCGGGTGCAGGCTGTAGGCGTCCAGCGAGCCGTCCTCGAGCGGCGAGGTCTCGTACCCGACCTTGGCCATGGGGCGCTTGGTGAACTCATCGGTGTTGATGATGATCTCCGCGCCGCGCGGCACGTCCGCGATGTTCGCCTTCAGGGCGGCCGGGTTCATCGCGACCAGCACGTTCGGCGCGTCGCCGGGGGTCAGGATGTCGTGGTCGGCGAAGTGGAGCTGGAAGGAAGACACGCCCGGGAGGGTTCCGGCGGGCGCCCGGATCTCGGCGGGGAAGTTCGGCAGCGTGGAGAGATCGTTGCCGAAGGACGCCGTTTCCGAGGTGAACCGGTCACCGGTGAGCTGCATACCGTCACCGGAGTCACCCGCGAATCGGATGATCACACGATCGAGGCGACGTACTTCCTTGCCGCCCGGGCTCGCCGGAGTGCGCTGTCCACCGACAACCGCACCCCCAGCCCCGTCGGCCTGCTCGGCTGGGCTACTGACCTGGCTGGTCACTGAACTGGACCTCCTTCGAGGCGTGGGCACCCCCACAGGACCCACCCTACGTCCGCAGGGTTCTCGTCCCAGGGGACGACCACATTCTGGACCGTCGGCCCGCCCCTTGAGACGGCCGACGTGTGTGCCGTAATTGCCGTATCTGAGAGATTGTCAGTCGATCAAGATTTGAGGTAGGTGAGAACGGCCAGAACACGCCGGTGATCCCCATCACTCGGCGACAGGCCGAGCTTCATGAAGATGTTGCTGACGTGCTTCTCCACCGCGCCGTCGCTGACGACCAGCTGCTTGGCCACCGCCGAATTCGTGCGGCCCTCGGCCATCAGCCCGAGCACCTCGCGCTCCCGCGGGGTCAGCCCCGCCAGGACGTCCTGCTTCCGGCTGCGGCCGAGGAGCTGGGCGACGACCTCCGGGTCCAGGGCGGTACCGCCCCGGGCCACCCGCACGACCGCGTCGAGGAACTCGCGCACCTCGGCCACCCGGTCCTTGAGCAGGTACCCCACCCCGGTGCTGGAACCGGCCAGAAGTTCGGTGGCGTACTGCTCCTCCACGTACTGCGACAGCACGAGCACGCCTATCCCGGGGTGATCGCGGCGCAGCCGTACGGCAGCCCGTACGCCCTCGTCCGTGTGCGTGGGCGGCATCCGCACATCGGCCACCACCACGTCCGGCAGCGCGTCCTCCGCCGCCAGCTCCGCCACCGTCTTGATCAGGGCTTCCGCGTCCCCGACGCCCGCGACGACGTCATGCCCCCGGTCGGTCAGCAGCCGGGTCAGGCCCTCGCGCAGCAGCACTGAATCCTCGGCGATGACCACCCGCACCCTGTCTTCCACGATCCCGCAGCTCCCGCGTCCACTCGTTCCCGCACTCCTTGACGCAGCCAAGCATCCCAGCCTGAAGGCCGAATAAAGGCAGAGCCGAGCCAACGAATGCCCACGGGGCGGGAGTTTCCGGCCACCCCTAACGGAATCCGGCCACCCTGCACCTGCACACTCAGGGCGGCCAATCCCAGCCCCGCCGGCGTTTGAGGCGCGGGGTGCGGGGCGGAGCCCCGGTCTTTGAGCGGCACCTGTGCACTCAGGCGGGCCAAATCCAGCCTCGCCGGCGTTTGAGGCGCGGGGTCTGGGGCGGAGCCCCGGGAAGCGGCGCCGGGCGCGGGCACGCAGCGGGACTCCCGTCCACCCCGGACGGGAGTCCAGATCCGCGGCGCCCGCCTAGCCGCGCTCGCGCCACGGCAGCTCGGCGGTCACCGTGGTCCCCCCGCCGACGGGGGAGTCGACCACCAGCACCCCGTCCACCGCGTCCAGCCGCGCCCCGAGCCCCGCCAGCCCACTACCGCCGGAGGCCTCGGCTCCGCCCCGCCCGTCATCCGCGACCTGGATCAGCAGCCGCTCCCCGGACTTCCACACGTCCACCGAGGCCGACCGGGCCGACGCGTGCTTGCTGACGTTCTGCAGCAGCTCCGACACCACGAAGTACGCGATCCCCTCGATCGCCTCCGCCGGCCGCGCCGGGAGATCCACGGCCACCCGTACCGGCACCACGCACCGCGACGCCACCGCGGACAGTGCCGCGTCCAGCCCCCGGTCGGTCAGTACCGCCGGATGGATCCCGCGCGCGAGGTCCCGCAGCTCCTGGAGGGCGATCTTCACCTCCCCGTGGGCCTCGTCCACCAAGCGGGCGGCGGCCCGCGGGTCCTGGGCCAGCGTTTCCTTCGCCAGCCCCAGATCCATGGCCAGCGCCACCAGCCGCGCCTGCGCCCCGTCGTGCAGGTCCCGCTCGATGCGCCGCAGGTCGGCGGCCGCGGTGTCCACGACCACCCCCCGGTCGGACTCCAGCTCGCTCACGCGGCTGTCCAGCCGGGACGGCCCGAGCAGCCCGCCGACCAGGACCCGGTCGACGGTGGTCAGCGCCCGGAACACCCAGGGCGTGGCCAGGGTGAGCGCCAGCCCGACCACAGAGGTCAGGAGGATCGCCACGGGAGAGTCGAGGGACAGGGTGTAGTCGCCGTTGTTGAAGACCATGAGCCCGGACTGGTCGGTGAACGCCGGGAAGACCCAGAACCACAGCGGGTACAGCAGGAAGCCCCACCCGTAGGCCCAGAACGTCAGCGCCACGCAGAAGCCGAACACCGCCCACGGGAAGTGGATCACCGAGTAGAGCGCGTGCCGCCAGGCGCTCCCGCTCTTGAGCAGCGCACCCATGGCGGCGAGGGCCCCGCCCTTCCTGGCGCGGACGGGCGCGGGGTCGGGGACGTCGGCCCCGAGGAGGACGCGGACCCGGGCCCGCTCCAGGCGGCCGAACCCGCGGCACATGGCCAGCATGCCGGCGAGCACCGGAACCCCGAGGAAGGTCACGAGCAGCCCGGCACCGACGCTCAGGCCGGTGATCGCGAGCGAGAAGTAGAGCACGCTCAGCGGCATCCCGATCAGCAGATACCCGAACTCCCGCCAGGTCCGCCCCGCGACGGGAGCCCGCAACACGGCTCGGATCCCCCCGCCACTGCCCATGCCCTCGCCCATGATCCCGCCCGCCCTTCCGTTGCGTACCCCCCAACCCTCCCGTTTCCCACCCACCCGGAACCATCCGGCGAGTCGGCATGTCCACCGGGGGGTTAACCCCACCCCGAACCCGCACTTGACATACTCCGGAGGTCAATTCCGGCCCGATCGCCGGGCCATTTCCAGCCCTACCGGCGTCTGGGGCGCGGGCTCCGGCCGGAGCCCCGATCTTTGAGCGGCACTTGCGCACTCAGGCGGCCAAATCCAGCCCCGCCCGAGAGTGAGCCCCGGGGGCCGCGGCGGCGCCCCGGGCAGCGGCGCCGCGAGCG
>NZ_JBHUSC010000088.1:0-15799 GCF_042673805.1 Streptomyces sp. NPDC057010
GGATCTATCCAGCCCCGCCGGCGTTTGAGGCGCGGGCGCGGTAGCGCCGTGTAGTGAGCCGCGCCCGGATAGGGGACGGCTCCGCGCAGCGGCGACCGCCCCCTGCCCGGGGCTACAGGGCTACGCCCAGGAGGGCGTCCACCGTGCGGGAGACCAGGCCCGGGGCCGTCTCGTCCGTTTCGTCGGAGGCCAGCTGCCGCTCCACCCAGCGGTCCACCGCCGCGAGCGCGGCAGGGGCGTCCAGGTCGTTCGACAGGGCCTCGCGGACCTCCTCGACCAAGCCGTCCGCCGGGACCCCGTCCGGGCGGGACACGGCCGCGCGCCAGCGCTCCAGGCGGGCGACCGCCGCGTCCAGGACGGCGTCCGTCCACTCCCAGTCGTCCCGGTAGTGGTGCGACAGGAGGGCGAGGCGGATCGCCACCGGGTCGACCCCGGCCCGCCGCAGCGCCGAGACGAAGACCAGGTTGCCCTTGGACTTCGACATCTTCTCGCCGTGCAGGGCCACCATGCCCGCGTGCACGTACGCCTTGGCCATCGGGAACTCGCCCGTCAGGGTCTGCGCGTGCGAGGCGCCCATCTCGTGGTGCGGGAACGCCAGGTCGGAGCCGCCGCCCTGGATGTCGAAGCCCATGCCCAGGTGGTCCAGGGCGATCGCCACGCACTCGATGTGCCAGCCCGGCCGGCCGCGGCCCAGCGAGCCGCCGTCCCAGCTCGGCTCGCCCGGACGGGCGGCCATCCACAGCATCGGGTCGAGCGGGTTCTTCTTGCCCGGCCGCTCCGGGTCGCCGCCGCGCTCGGCGGACAGCAGCCGCATCGCCTCGGCGTCGAGGTTGGAGACCCCGCCGAAGTGCGGGTCGGACTCGACGGAGAAGTAGATGTCGCCGTCCAGCTCGTACGCGGCGCCCGCGTCCCGCAGCCGCTCGACCAGCGGCACGATGCCGGGTATGGCCTCGACGGCTCCGATGTAGTGCTGCGGCGGCAGCATGCGCAGGGCGGTCATGTCCTCGCGGAAGAGGGCCGTCTCGCGTTCGGCGAGCTCGGTCCAGTCGTGGCCGTCGCGCAGCGCCCGCTCCAGGAGCGGGTCGTCCACGTCCGTGACGTTCTGGACGTAGTGGACCTGCCGCTTGGTGTCGAGCCACACGCGCTGTACGAGGTCGAACGCGTTGTAGGTCGCCGCGTGACCGATGTGGGTCGCGTCGTACGGGGTGATGCCGCAGACGTAGATACGGGCGACGGGACCGGGGGCGAGGGTGATCGTCCCCTGGGTCGCGGTGTCGTGGATCTTGAGGTCGCGGCCCTTGCCAGGAAGGGCGGGGACCTCAGAAGCGGGCCAGGCATGCATGTCTCGAGCCTAACCGGACGGATGTTCCGGAAACGAACCGGACCTGCACTGTTGTCTTGATCGGCACTCTTGCGGTTTGGCCGGATCTATGCGTGTGGCAATTGGCCGGTTCAGACCGGCGGCCAGGGGATCGACGGCCACTGCCCGGACGGCTGCGGGTGGACCCCGGTGCGCAGCAGCTGCGCCACCCGGTCCCGTACGGCGGCCAGCTCGACCGCCGTGATCAGTTCGGCCAGGCGGGTGGCGAGCGGGGCGCCCTCGGCCAGCTCGGCGGTCAGGGAGACCAGGACCTCGCACGCCTCGGCGGTCAGCGGCTCCCCCGCCCACCCCCACAGGAGGGTGCGCAGTTTGTCCTCGGCGTGGAAGGTGACCCCGTGGTCGATGCCGTAGAGCCGCCCGTCCGGGCCGGGCAGCAGGTGCCCGCCCTTGCGGTCGCCGTTGTTGATCACGGCGTCGAGGACGGCGAGCCGCCGCAGCCGGGGGTCGTCGGCGTGGACGAGCAGGGCGGTGCGGCCCTCGCCGACCTCGGCGAAGGCGACGGGCTTCCAGCCCTCCCCCGCCTCCTCGCCCTCGACGAGCGCGAGGAGCTGTTCGCCGGGCGTCTCGTCCTCGGGGGTGTGGATCCACCGCTGGACCATGCCCTCCCCGTACGGTCCGTCGCGCAGCACGGTCGTGGGCACCAGGCCCCAGCCGGTGGCCTCGGAGACCAGGTAGGAGGCGACCTCGCGCTGGGCGAGGTTCCCGTCGGGGAAGTCCCACAGCGGGCGCTCGCCCTTCACCGGCTTGTATACGCAGTCGGCGCTGACGCCCGCGTACGTGACCGTGCACAGCAGGACGGCGTTGGACGCCTCCCGTATCCGGCCGACGACGGTCAGCTCACCCTTGGTGAGCAGCTCCTCGTGTTCCCCCGTCGCGCTCACGCCTGGCGCCGGTAGCCGTTCTGGCGCGGGCACACGTGCCCCTCCGGGTCCAGCGGCAGACTGCACAGCGGGCACGGCGGGCGGCCTGCGTTGACCACGTCCAGGGCCCGCTTGGCGAAGGCCCGGGCCTGGGCGCCGGTGAGGCGGACCCGCAGCATCGGCGGGCCGTTCTCCTCGTCCTGCAGCAGCCGCTCCTCCGCCTCGGCGAGATCCTCGTCCGAGTCGGCCTCGAGTTCCACGAGCGCCTGCGCCTCGACGATCATCCGCTGCTCCTCGCCGTCCCAGGCCAGGGCCATGGTGCCGACGCGGAACTCCTCGTCGACCGGGACGTCCAGGGGCGCGGTGTCGGCGGCCTCGGCGGGGGCGACGGCGGGGACCGGGGCGTTGCCCCCGGTGCGCCGTACGACCTCGTCCAGCAGCTCGTCCATCCGCTCGGCCAGTGCCGCGACCTGGGTCTTCTCCAGCGAGACGCTGGTGACGCGGGGGCCGGAGGAGGCCTGCAGGAAGAACGTACGGCGTCCAGGCAAGCCGACCGTGCCGGCCACGAAGCGGTCCGGCGGGTCGTAGAGGAACACCTGACGGGGCACGTCCAGTCTCCAAATCTCGGCGGCAGGGGCGGTACTGCACGCGGGGGCTGCGTTTTTGGAAGGCCAGTCCACCCTACTGCGCCGTTCGATCACGCCGCGCCCGCGCCGCCTCCCACGACCGCGTTCCCGCCGTCTTCCACTGCTTTGTCCGGTGCGGCCGGGCGCGGCACGAGCGAGCCGAAGTCCCCGGTGTCGCCCAGCCGGAAGAGGAACGGCCGGGTCGGGGTGTAGCGGATGGCGGTGACCGAGCAGGGGTCGACGTGGATGCGCTGGAAGAGGTCCAGGTGCATGCCCAGGGCGTCGGCTACAAGGGACTTGATGATGTCCCCGTGCGAGCACATCAGGAACACGCCGTCGCTGCCGTGCTCCTCCTCGATCCGCGCGTTCCAGTCGCGTACGGCGTCCACGGCGCGGGCCTGCATGGCGCGCATGGACTCGCCGCCGGGGAAGGCCGCCGCTGACGGGTGCTGCTGGACGATCTTCATCAGGGGTTCATCGGACAGTTCGGAGAGTTTGCGGCCCGACCAGTCGCCGTAGTGGCACTCGCCGATCCGTTCGTCGGTGTGCAGCTCCAGCTCCGGCCGGGCGGCCAGCAGCGGGGCGAGGGTCTCCCGGCAGCGTTCCAGCGGGCTGGTGACGGCGGCGGCGAGGGGGACCCCCGCGAGCCGTCCGGGCAGCGCGGCGGCCTGCGCGGCGCCGCGCTCGTCGAGGGTCACTCCCGGGGTCCATCCGGCGAGCAGTCCGGCGGTGTTGGCGGTGGACCGCCCGTGTCGTACGAGGATCAGCGTGGCCATGGCGCCAGCCTAAGCGGTGCCGCCGGCGTGCGGGCGGGGCCGGGGCAGGGAAGAATGCCCGGGTGATTGTGGACTGCGCGATTTATCGGAACGGCCGGCGTACCGAGGGACCGGAGGACTTCTCCGACGCCCTCGACGAGGCGCGCGCGACCGGTGACGCCTTCCTCTGGGTCGGGATGCACGAGCCGACGGCGAAGGAATTCGACCACGTCCGCAGCGAGTTCGGCCTGCACGCGCTGGCGGTGGAGGACGCGCTGACCGCGCACCAGCGGCCGAAGCTGGAGGTCTACGACGATTCGCTGTTCGTCGTCCTGAAGCCGGTGCAGTACGACGAGGCGTCCGACACGGTGACCGCGGGCGAGCTGATGGTCTTCATCGGCGACTCCTTCGTCGTCACCGTCCGGCACGGCGAGGGTTCCCCGCTGGCGGCCGTACGGCGGCGGCTGGAGCACGAGCCCGACGTACTGCGGCACGGCCCGACGGCGGTGCTGTACGCGGTGTCCGACGCGGTGGTGGACCACTACATCGACGTGGCGGCCGAACTCCAGGCGGACCTGGAGGAGCTGGAGGCGGAGGTCTTCGCCCCCAACTCCCTGGACACCAAGAACACCGCCGCCCGGATCTACGGGTTCAAGCGGCAGGTGCTGGAGTTCCGCCGGGCGACGAGCCCGCTGCTCCAGCCGATGGACCGGCTCGCCTTCGGGGAGGTGCCCTTCGTCCACGAGCATTCCCAGCCGTTCTTCCGCGATGTCGCCGACCACCTGACCAAGGCGAACGAGTACATCGAGGGCCTGGACCGGCTGCTGTCGGACGCGCTGGCCGCGCACCTGGCGCAGATGGGGGTCCGGCAGAACGACGACATGCGCAAGATCTCCGCCTGGGCGGCGATGGCGGCGGTCCCCACGATGGTGGCGGGGATCTACGGCATGAACTTCGACGACATGCCGGAGCTCAAGCAGACCTGGGGCTATCCGGCGGTGCTGGTGGTCATGGTGGCCCTGTGCGTGGGCCTGCACCGCTTGTTCAAACGCCGCGGCTGGCTCTGAGGCCGGGCGGGCCGGGCTTCAGGCGAACTCGGGTGAGGTGACCGGAGCGCCGCCCAGCGCGTCGCGCCGCTCCGGCATGTGCAGGGCGACCATCCGGTGCCAGCCGGCGAAGCGCTCGTAGGCGTACATGCCGCGGATGCCGGCGGCGAGCGCGGCCGCCTTGGGCGCGGGCCAGTGCAGCAGCCGCCCCATGTGGCGCATGACGGCCAGGCTCACGTCCCGGTAGACGGCGATCTCGACCAGCGCGCTCTCCCGCAGCACCTGCTGGATGGTGCGGCCGTGGCCCGCCCGGGCCAGGCGCAGCAACTCCTCGTGGCAGTAGGCGAGGTGGTTGTCCTCGTCGTGGCTGATCATGCGGATGGCCTTGCCGACCTCGGGATGGTCGCCGAAGTGCCGGACCAGCATGTCCATCTGGTCGGCGGCCCGCTGTTCGGTGACGCGGCTGTGGGAGAGGTAGACCACGATGTCGCGCTCGGTCAGCGGCTCGTCCCGGCGCAGCTTCTCGTGCGCGAGGCCGATGCCGCTGCGCTCCAGGAGCATCGTGTAGTCCGTCTCCGGGGGTACGGGGACGGGCGGCAGGCCGCGCTTGCGCAGCAGGGCGTTGAAGATCCGGCCGTGCTTGTCCTCGTCGGCGCCGTGCCGGGTGATCTTGGGCGTGAGATCGCGCATCCCCTCCGGGACGAGGGCCGCGATGCGGGCGTTCTCCCAGCCGCCCTGGGACTCCCCGCTGGCGGCGATGGAGCAGAACAGCTGGAAGGAGTCGTCGTTGTCGACGATCTCCTGGAACAGGCTGCGGGCAGAGAGCATGCTCCGAGTCAAACCCCGCCCGCGGGGGCGGGCAACCGATGGGTCGCGCGGCTCGTCCGAATGAACGAAAAGGGGGGATGGACCCCGGTGCGTAACCCGGCGGGCGCCCGCGGCGTTGTTGGCTGTGTCGGCCGTGGCGGGGAAGACCCCCGAGCCCCCACCACGGCCGCAGGGCCCGGAGATCAGGCCAGGCCCGCGCGCTCCATGGCCTCGGTGCCGGCGCGCAGGGCGGCGATCCGCTCGTCCAGGGTGAATCCGGCCGGGGCGAGCGTGAGGGTGGTGACCCCGGCCTCGGCGTAGGCCCGCATCCCGTCCGCGATCCGCTCGACGGGGCCGAGCAGCGTGGTCGAGTCGATCAGCGAGTGCGGGACGGCGGCGGCCGCCCCGTCCTTGTCGCCGCCCAGGTACTTGGTCTGGATCTCGGCGGCTTCCTTCTCGTAGCCCATCCGCTGGGCGAGCTGGTTGTAGAAGTTCTGCTTCGGGCTGCCCATGCCGCCGACGTACAGGGCGGTGTACGGGCGGAACATGTCGGCGAGGGCGTTCACGTCCTCGCCGACGGCGAGCGGCACGGTCGGGCAGACGTCGAAGCCGTCCATGGTCAGCCCGGCCTTCGCGCGGCCCGCGCGGATGTGCCGCAGGGCCGTCTCCTCCAGGTGCTCGGCGGCCGGGAAGATCAGCAGGGCGCCGTCGGCGATCTCGCCGGTCTGCTCGAGGTTCTTGGGTCCGATGGCCGCGATGTAGAGCGGGATGTGCTCGCGCTCCGGGTGCACGGTCAGCTTGATCGGCTTGCCGGGGCCGCCGGGCAGCGGAAGGGTCCAGTGCTCGCCCTCGTAGCTCAGCCGCTCGCGGGACATGGCCTTGCGGACGATCTCGACGTACTCGCGGGTGCGGGCGAGCGGCTTGTCGAACTTGACGCCGTACCAGCCCTCGGAGACCTGGGGGCCGGAGACGCCGAGGCCGAGACGGAAGCGGCCCTTGGTGAGGGAGTCCAGGGTGGCGGCGGTCATCGCGGTCATCGCCGGCTGGCGGGCCGGGATCTGGAAGATGGCGGAGCCGACGTCGATCCGCTCGGTCTGCGCGGCCACCCAGGCCAGTACCGTCGCCGCGTCGGAGCCGTAGGCCTCGGCGGCCCAGCAGACGTCGTAGCCGAGGCGGTCGGCCTCCTGCGCGACGGCGAGGTTGTCGGCGTCCATGCCCGCGCCCCAGTAGCCGAGATTGATGCCGAGCCTCATGTGTCGTCCCCTTACGGTGTGCCGGTTTACCGATCAGTAACGTTGGTCTGCGGGGACTGTAGCGTGCCAGGTCCCGCCGCGTCAGTGCCCCAGTAGTCTCAGCGTCCATGGAGCAGAGGCATCTCGGCCGCACCGGACTGCGCGTCTCCCGGATCGGCCTCGGCACCCTCACCTGGGGCCGCGACACCGGTGAGGAAGCCGCCGCCGAGCAGGTGAAGACGTTCTGGGAGGCGGGCGGCACGCTCGTCGACACGGCCGACGTGTACGGCGGCGGGGAGGCGGAGTACCTCCTCGGGCGGCTGCTGGACGGGCTCGTGCCGCGCCGGGACCTGGTCATCGCGACCAAGTCCGGCAGCGTGCCGGATCCGGACCGGCGGTTCGACGGCTCCCGCGGCCACCTCCTGTCCGCCCTGGACGACTCCCTGGCCCGCCTGGGCACGGACTACGTGGACCTGTGGCAGGTCCACGCCTTCGACCCGGCGACCCCGCTGGAGGAGACCCTCCAGGCGCTGGACCTGGCGGTGTCGAGCGGCCGGGCCCGCTACGCCGGGGTCGCCGGCTTCAGCGGCTGGCAGCTGGCGAAGGCGGCGACCTGGCAGCTCGCGGCGCCGGGGGCGCGGACCCGGCTGGCCTCCACGCAGATGGAGTACTCCCTGCTCCAGCGGGGCGTGGAGCGGGAGGTGCTGCCGGCCGCGCTGGACCTCGGCGTCGGGCTCCTGCCCTCCTCCCCGCTGGGCCGAGGGGTCCTCACCGGCAAGTACCGGGAGGGCATCCCGGCGGACTCCCGCGGCGCCTCGCGGACCCTGGCCGCGCTGGTGGACCCGTACCTCGACGAGGCGGCGGGCCGCATCGTGGACGCGGTGGTGACGGCGGCCCAGGGCCTGGCGGTGACCCCGCTCCAGGTGGCCCTGGCGTGGATCCGGGACCGGCCGGGGGTGGTCGCGCCGATCGTCGGCGCGCGGACGTCCGCGCAGCTCGGGGCGGCTCTGTCGGTGGAGGCCCTTAGTCTTCCGGAGGAGATCTGCCGGGCGCTGGACGATGTGTCGGCTCCGGTGCACCGCTACCCCGACCAGGACTGGAGCACGCTGTGAGTACGGACCGCCAAGCCGAAGCCGCTGCCGCTGCCGCTGCCGCTGCCGCGGAGGAAGCCGGCCCCGGCTCGGCCCAGGCCGGACCGAGCAGCACGGAGGACACCCCCATGACCCCAGCAGCCGCCCCGGCCGACCCCAACACCCCCGAGCCGGCTGCCACTCCGCCGTCCGGCGAGCCCGCCGCGGGCGGCGGGGACGAAGGGTCGGCGGCCGAGCCCGCGGAAGGGGCCGGAGGCCCGGGCCGCGGCGAAGGCCAGGAGCGGGGTCCAGGGGCGGAGCCCCTGGTTTCGGGAAGGGGCGGGGTGGGGGAAAGCCCCGCAGGGCCCACCGCGCACCCCGAGCCCGCCGACGCGGAGGCCACGGGCGACTCCAGCGAGGCGGCGGCGCCCGCGCTGAGCGAGGCCGCCGCCGAACTGGCCGCGCAGAAGGTCGAGCGGGAGCGGATCGCGCGGCGGAAGGCCGAGCGGGAGGGTCCCGTGGACGCCGGGGCGAAGCTCAGCGGGAAGGCCGCCGATCTGCTGGCCGCCGTACGGGCCGTGGAGAGCGGGGAGAAGCCGCCCGCGCTGTACTTCGACGAGGCCCCGGCCGCGCCGCGCAGGGCGGCCCCGACTCCCCCGCCGACCCGCAAGCCGGCCCCCGCCCCGGCGGCGGCCGCCGCCCCGTCCGCCGACGCCGTCGACTCCGTCCGCGCCTTCCTGGCCCGCGGCGGCGCCCCCGAGACCCTCGCCGCCCCCGCCGCGGCGGCCCTCGGCGACGGCGCCGCCGAGCAGCTCGCCGAGAACCCCTGGCAGCTGCTGGCGGTCCCCGCGGTCCGGCCGGCCCAGGCCGACGGCTTCGCCCGCGCCCTCCTCGGCCCCGAGGCCGGCCCGGGCGACGAGCGCCGCACCACCGCCCTGGTGGGCTGGCTGCTGGTCCAGGCCGGCCTCAAGGGGCACACCGCGCTGGAGGCCCCGGTCCTGGAGAAGGCCCTGGCCCAGTACGGCGTTCCGGACCCCGCCGAGGCCCTGGAGCAGGCCATCGGCGAGGGCTCCGTGCTGGTCTTCCACGAGCCGCTGGGTGCCCCGGTGCCGGAGGGCGAGGAGCAGCCCGTACGCATTCTCGTGGGCCTGGAGGGTTCCGCGATGGCCGAGGAGAGCCTGGCCGACGGCCTGGCCCGGATCGCCAACACCTTCGACGGCACGGCCGATTGGGAGGAGGCCGCCGCGCCGGGACCGGGCGCCGAGCTGATCCGCGCGGTCGCCGCGCACGGCCTGGTCGCCCACACCGGCGGCGAGGCCGCCCGCGCCGAGCCGCTCGCCCTGCTGGCGGCCGCCCGCGAGCTGGGCCTGCGCGCCTGCCTGGCCGCGCACGCCCCCTCCGCCGGGGGAGTCACCGTGGCCGGGCTGCTGTCGGGCACGGAGGGCCCCGGCCGGGACGCCGACGGGCAGTTCGCGCTGGACCTGCTCGTCGTCCTCGACGCGCCCCAGCTCGACGTGGAGACCGCCGCCGCACTGGTGGAGTCCGTCCCCGACGGGGCCCGTCTGGTTCTCTCCGGCGATCCGGGGGTGCTCGGTTCCGCCGGGGCCGGGCGGGTCTTCGGCGATCTCCTGGCGGCCCGCGCCTGCCCCCAGGTGGTCTCCCGCGTCCCGGATCCGGGCCCGATCGGCGAGCTGGTCTCGGGCATCGGCATCGGCGAGCTGAACCAGGTCGACGCCCCCGGCAAGGAGGTCGTCATCGTCCCGGTGCGCGACGCCGGTGAGGCCGTGCACCGTGCCGTCCAGCTGGTGGCCGAGTCGGTGCCCCGTGCCTTCGGGATCCCGGCCGACAGGGTGCAGGTGATCACCCCCGGCCACGGCGGTTCCGCGGGGACCCGGGCGCTGAACGCCGCCCTCAAGGAGCGGCTGAACCCCGGCCCGGGCCGGTTCGGCGGCTTCGACCCCGGCGACCGGGTCGTCCACGTGCCCTCGCCCGGGCGGGCCCTGCCGGCCCGGGTGGTGTCGGCCGACGCGGAGGGGCTGCACCTGGACCGGGAGGGCGAGCGGGTCGTCGTACCGAAGGAGCTCGTCGAGGCCCGGGTGCGGCACGGCTGGGCGGTCACGGCGCACCAGGCCGTGGGCGCGCGCTGGCCCGCGGTGGTCGTCGTACTGCCGGGTGACGCGGCGCAGTCCCTGTCCCGGGACTGGGTGTACACGGCGTTCGGGCGGGCCGAGCGGCACCTGTCGGTGGTGCACGGCGTGGACCAGGCGCTGCCGCGCGCGGTGGCGGAGGTGCTGCCGAAGCCGCGCACGACCCGGCTGACGGGCCTGCTGTCGGCCCTCGCGGCGTCGGCGGCCGGCGAGCAGCCGCAGTAGCCGGAAGCGGCCCCCGACCCTTCTCGGGACGGGGGCCGCCGGCGGATCAGGCGGGGGTCAACCCCCGCTCCGTGGCCTCGTCTTCGGCGTCCTCGTCATCGTCCTCGTCATCGTCCTCGTCGTCTTCCTCGTCTTCCTCGTCGAAGACTGCGCTGACGTCGAAGCGGTGGAGGACGTCCTCCGGATCGGTGTGCTCGAAGGGCGAGCCGAGCCACTCCCCCGGTTCGGCTGCTTCCTCCAACGCCGCGATCCAGAGCGTGGAATCGCCTTCCTCCAGCCCGAACTCCTTGTAGCGGGAGGCGATCTCGTCGGGCTCGTACTCCCCGAAGAGCACGCCCAGCGCCCCGGCCGTGCCGCCGTCGTGGACGAGTTCGGCCTCGCGGTCGTGCGCGGCGACCCGCTCGGCCTGCGCGATCAGCCGCGGCGGCTCGACCACGGCGTAGTCGCGGCGGATGAGCACGCTGAAGGCGGCGGGCTCCGCCGGGCCGGTGTACGGGACACCGTCCTCGGGCGTGGGGATCTCGAAGGGGGTGACCTCGTCGTAGCGGTCGTAGAGGAGCTCGTCGTACTCCTCGGCCGCGGCGGCGAGTTCGTTGAACGCGGCGTAGACCTCCGGGTCCTCGTCCCCGGTCCTGCGCTCGACCGCGTCGAGGTGGCGGTCGAGTGCGGCCTTGACCGCCTCGGCGGCGGCGCGTACCTCGGCAACAGTGGGCAGAGCGGCATCAGACATAGAGCAGACGCTATCCGTAGCAGGGCTCTGCCCGCACAATAGATGCGATGCCGGAATACGAATTTGTCGACGTGTACGTGCCTCGCGGGGTTCCCCGCAAGGAGGCGACCCGCCTGCTGACCGACCATGCCGAGTACGGGAACTGGGAGCTCGACCGCCTCAGCCTGCACCGGGACGGCAGCCGCCGCGTGCGGTTGCGCCGCCGGATCATCCGCCAGGTCCGCGCGACCTGGTGACGCGGATGACGCGGGCCCCGGCGCCGGGGCCCGCGTCGTGAGTGCCCGTCAGGCGGCGTTGCGGGCGCGCCGGTAGAGGACGGCGCCGCCCAGCAGCAGGCCGCCCGCGAGCGGGAGGCCGGCGGTGAGGACGTCGCCGGCGCCCGTGGCGGCGAGACCGGCCGACTGGCCGGGGGTGCCGCTCCCGCCGGTGGCGGGGCCGGGGTGCGTGACGGGGGTGACGGAGCCGGTACCCGGCGTCCCGGGGTTCTGGCCGCCGTGGCCGGGGGCCTCCGTACCGGGAGTACCGGGCGTACCGGGGGTCCCCGGCGTGTGCCCGCCCGGCGTACCCGGGTTTCCGGGGTGCTCCCCGCCCGGCGTGCCGGGGTTGCCGGGGGTCTCCGTACCGGGGTTGCCCGGCTGACCCGGGTGACCCGGGTTTCCGGGGTTCTCCGTACCCGGGTGGCCCGGGTTGCCGGGGTGGCCCGGGGTTCCCGGATGCCCCGGGTTGCCCGGATTGCCGGGGTGTCCCGGGTGGTCGTCGCACGGCTCGTCCCCGTCGTCGCCACCGCCCGGGTGTCCGGGGTGCCCGGGGTGGCCCGGGTTGCCGGGGTGTCCCGGGTGCCCGGGGTGTTCCGGCTTGCCGCCGTGGCCCGAACCGTTGAAGCAGTGGTTCCCGAAGGCCGGATTGAGGCCCCCGACCACCGTCACGGAGTTCCCGCACGCGTTCACCGGCGCGTCCACGGGCGCCTGCACGGTGTTCCCGGACAGCAGTCCCGGAGAGTTCGCGGCATGCCCCGAGGCGCCGGAGTCCGCGTGTGCGTACCCCCCGCCCATGGCGAGGACACCCCCCGCGGCAGCCATGGTGATCAGGGTCTTCCTGGTGACCTGTGCCGGTCGTCGCATCTGTACTCGTCCCCTGGTGTGCACGTATCGGTCGACGTACAGGCCGTACGAGGCTCCCCCGCCTGGTACGCCGAAACTGAGGTTCCGGGCCGGAAAGCCCGGCGGCCCCGGAACGCTGGAGTGCGTTCCGGGGCTCAGGACTTCAGGAGCGTCAGGCGTTGACGCAGGTGTTGCCGAAGGCCGGGTTCAGCAGGCCGATCACGTTGACGGTGTTGCCGCACACGTTGATCGGGATGTGGATCGGAACCTGGACGACGTTGCCGGACAGGACGCCGGGGGAGCCGATGGCCGCACCCTGCGCACCCGCGTCGGCGACGGCGAGACCCGCGCCCGCGAGAACCAGGCCACCGGTGGCAGCGGCAGCGGCCACAACCTTCTTGATCATTGTTCCTCCTAGTAGGCAATGCGGTCCCAGCCGCGGACCGCACCACCTGTAACGAGGAGGGATCACCGGGGCTACGAGCGTATGAGCGCATTCACTCTTCCCAGTGGTTTGCGCACACCTCTGCGATTCCCGGGCGTTAGGCGTTGTCGATGAATCGGTCGAGGACCCGGACGCCGAACTTCAGTCCGTCGACCGGCACCCGCTCGTCCACGCCGTGGAACATCCCGGCGAAGTCCAGCTCCGGCGGCAGCTGGAGCGGCGCGAAGCCGAAGCAGCGGATGCCCAGGTCGTCGAAGGACTTGGCGTCCGTACCGCCCGAGAGCATGTACGGGACGGCCCGCGCGATCGGGTCCTCGGCCTTCAGGGCGCCCTGCATGGCATCGACCAGACGGCCGTCGAAGTCCGTCTCCAGCGCCTTGTCCCCGTGCACGTCCTCCCGCTTCACGCGCGGGCCGAGGATGCGGTCGAGGTCGGCGAAGAACTCGTCCTCGTAGCCCGGCAGGAAGCGGCCGTCCACGTGGGCCGTCGCCTGGCCGGGGATGACGTTGACCTTGTAGCCCGCGCCGAGCATGGTCGGGGCGGCCGAGTTGCGCAGGGTGGCGCCGACCATCTTGGCGATGCCGCCGAGCTTGGCGAGCGTCGCGTCCATGTCGTCCGGGTCCAGCGGGGTGCCGAGCGCGTCCGAGAGCTCGTCCAGGAAGCTGCGCACGGTCTTGGTCACGCGCACCGGCCACGTGTGGCGGCCGAGCCGCCCCACGGCCTCGCACAGCTCCGTGATCGCGTTGTCGTTGTTGGTCATGGAGCCGTGGCCCGCGGTGCCCTCCACCGTGAGCCGCATCCAGTGCATGCCCTTCTGGGCGGTCTCCACCAGGTACAGCCGCAGGTTCTCGTTCACGGTGAAGGAGAAGCCGCCGACCTCGCCGATGGCCTCGGTGACGCCCTCGAAGAGCCCCGGGTGCTTGTCGACCAGGTGGCGGGCCCCGTAGACGCCGCCCGCCTCCTCGTCCGCGAGGAAGGCCAGCACGATGTCCCGGGGGGGCTTGCGCCCGCTGCGCATGCGGTCGCGTACGACGGCCAGCGTCATCGCGTCCATGTCCTTCATGTCGACGGCGCCGCGGCCCCACACGCAGCCGTCGGCGATCTCGCCCGCGAAGGGGTCGTACGTCCAGTCGGCCGCATTGGCCGGAACCACGTCGGTGTGCCCGTGGATGAGCAGCGCGGGCCGCGAGGGGTCCTCCCCCTCGATCCGCGCGACGGTGGAGGCCCGCCCCTTGTGCGATTCGAAGATCTGCGGCTCCAGCCCCACCTCGGCGAGCTTCTCGGCCACCCACTCGGCCGCCTTGCGCTCGCCGGGGCCCGAGTGGTCTCCGTAGTTGCTGGTGTCGATCCGGATGAGGTCCCGGCAGAGGTCGACGACCTCGTCCTCGCCGGAGACGGTCCTGCCCGCGCTCGACTCGCTCACGCTGCTTCCTCCCACTGATCAGTACCGAACTGCCCCCATCCTCCCGCTCCGGGCCGCTCCGCCCAAGGGCGATCCCCGGTCACCGGGGGGTGTGATCGAGGACCCCGGAATGTTTGGTAATGTTTTCCACGTCGGAACGGCCCGCGAGGGACGCGAGACAGACACCTTGTCCGGGTGGCGGAATGGCAGACGCGCTAGCTTGAGGTGCTAGTGCCCTTTATCGGGCGTGGGGGTTCAAGTCCCCCCTCGGACACAAGAGCGAGAACCCCACTTCGGTGGGGTTCTTTGCGTTTGCGGACTGCGGTGTGCCGCGCGCCGCGTACGGCATCATGGCCGTGACCGGCGGACGGGGGGACGGGGGACACGGCGTGGCGCAGGACGGGCCGGGCAACAGCACGGTGATCGGTGGCCGTTACCGGCTTCGGGAGCGGCTGGGCCGGGGCGGCATGGGGACCGTCTGGCGGGCCGAGGACGAGCTGCTGGGGCGGCCGGTGGCCGTCAAGGAGCTCCATCTCGACGCCGGGACGCAGGCCATGGGGGCCCTGCGGGAGGCGCGGGTCGTCGCGCAGATCAGGCATCCGCACGTGGTGGTCGTGCACGACGTCGTGGAGCACGAGGGGATCCCCTTCATCGTCATGGAGCTCGTCGACGGCGGCTCGCTGGCCGAGCGGCTCGCCACCGCGGGGCCGCTGGCCCCTGCCGAGGCGGCCCGGATCGGGCTCGCGCTGCTGGGGGCCCTGGGGGCGGCGCACGACCGCGGTGTGCTGCACCGGGACGTGAAGCCGGCCAATGTCCTCATGGAGGCGGGGACCGGCCGCGCGGTGCTGACCGACTTCGGGATCGCCCGGCTGGCCGGGGCGACGACCATCAGCGAGACCGGGGCCTTCGTGGGCTCGCCGGAGTACACGGCGCCCGAGCGGATGCAGGGCGCGGAGGCCGGGCCGGCGGCCGATCTGTGGTCGCTGGGCGCCCTGCTGTGCGCGGCCGTCACGGGCGAGTCGCCCTTCCGCAGGGATTCGATCGGCGGGATCCTGCACGCCGTCGTGTTCGACGAGATCCGTCCGCCCGCGCGGCTGGGGCCGCTCGTTCCGGTCGTACGGGGTCTGCTGGAGCGGGATCCGAAGCGGCGGCTGGGCGCGGCGGAGGCGGGGCGGATGCTGGCCGCCTGCGCGGCGGGCGAGGACGGGGCCGGGCCGCTGCCTGCTGCGGCGTACACGCCGACCGAGCGGGTCACCCGGCCCGGCGGCCCGCTGCCGGCGCGGTCCGGGCGGCGGCGGACGGCGCTGCGGGTGGGGCTGGTCGCGGCGCTGATCGTCGCGACGGTCGGCGGCACGGTGATGGCGACCACGCTGCTCGCGGACGACCGGGATCAGGGGAAGGGGTCCGGTGGGACGGTGGGTGCCGCCGGCCCGTCCGTGTCCGTGTCGGTGTCGGTGTCGCCGTCCCCGTCGCCGTCCGTTTCGCTGTCCGTGTCCCCGGCCGCGGTGCCGTCCGCGTCCCCGTCGCCGCCGGCCGTGGCCGGCGGGTCGGTGCGGCCCGCGCCCGCCGGGTACCAGGTCGTGTCCGACGTGCGGGGTTTCAGCCTCGCCGTACCGGCCGGGTTCCGGCGCAGCACCGACGACCAGCGCGTCTTCTACGAGTCGCCGGACGGCTCCGTGCGGATCGGGATCAAGATGACGGCGCCGTCGGCGGGAGGCCCGCTCGCGGTGATGCGGCTCGCCGACAAGAACGGCCCGGACACCAATCGGGGCTACCGGGAGAACAAGGTCGTCGCGACGACGCACGACGGGCTGCCGGCCGCCCTGTGGGAGTTCACCTGGGACGGCTTCACGCGTGCCGAGGGGGCCCGGCACACGTTCGACGTGTCCAAAGACGACGCGCACGGGTTCATGTGCGCCTGGCACTACGTCAACCACCACCTCGGCACCCCGGACAAATGGCTCCTCCCCAAG
>NZ_JBHUSC010000089.1:0-5539 GCF_042673805.1 Streptomyces sp. NPDC057010
CCACTCGGTGTCCGGCCCCGGCCGACGGCTCGACCCCGCAGGGTCACTTCTTGCGGCGGCGCCCGCCGGAGGCCTTGGCGGCCTTGCGCCGCTCGGCCCGCGTCATGCCGTCCCCGTCACCGGCGGCCGCGTCCGAGTCGAAGTCGCCCTCGACGACCCCGCCCTCGCCGTCCACCGTGGGGGCGGAGAAGTGCAGCCGGTCCGGCCGCTGCGGGGCGTCCAGCCCCTTCGCCCGGATCTCCGGCCGGCCCGCGCCCACCGGCTCCTTCGTCAGCGACGGCGCCGCGTCCTGCACCGGAAGCTCCTCGACCTGCTGCTCGACCTGGACCTCCAGGTTGAACAGGTAGCCGACGGACTCCTCCTTGATGCCCTCCTGCATGGCGTTGAACATGTCGAAGCCCTCGCGCTGGTACTCGACCAGCGGGTCCTTCTGGGCCATCGCCCGCAGGCCGATGCCCTCCTGCAGGTAGTCCATCTCGTACAGGTGCTCGCGCCACTTGCGGTCGAGCACCGACAGCACCACGCGCCGCTCCAGCTCACGCATGATGTCCGAGCCCAGCGTCTTCTCGCGCGCCGCGTACTGCTCGTGGATGTCGTCCTTGATGGACTCCGCGATGAACTCGGCGGTGATGCCCGCGCGGTCCCCGGCGGCCTCCTCCAGCTCCTCGATGGTGACCTTCACCGGGTAGAGCTGCTTGAAGGCGCCCCACAGCCGCTCCAGGTCCCACTCCTCGGCGAAGCCCTCGACCGTCTCGGCGGCGATGTACGCGTCGATGGTGTCGTCCATCATGTGGCGCACCTGCTCCTGCAGGTCCTCGCCCTCCAGGACGCGCCGGCGCTCGCTGTAGATGACCTCGCGCTGGTTGTTGAGGACCTCGTCGTACTTCAGGACGTTCTTGCGCGTCTCGAAGTTCTGGGTCTCGACCTGCGACTGGGCCGACGCGATCGCGCGCGTCACCATCTTGTTCTCGATCGGCACGTCGTCCGGCACGTTGGCCATCGCCATGACGCGCTCGACCATCTGCGCCTTGAACAGGCGCATGAGGTCGTCGCCCAGCGACAGGTAGAAGCGGGACTCGCCCGGGTCGCCCTGTCGGCCGGAGCGGCCGCGCAGCTGGTTGTCGATACGGCGCGACTCGTGCCGCTCGGTGCCCAGCACGTAGAGCCCGCCGAGCTCCTTGACGTCCTCGAACTCCGCCTTCACGGCCGCCTCGGCCCTGGTGAGCGCCTCGGGCAGGGCGTGCGCCCACTCCTCGATGTGCTCCTCCGGGTCCAGGCCGCGCTGGCGCAGCTCGGCCTCGGCGAGGTCGTCCGGGTTGCCGCCGAGCTTGATGTCGGTACCGCGGCCGGCCATGTTCGTGGCGACGGTGACGGCGCCCCGGCGGCCGGCCTGGGCGACGATCGTGGCCTCACGGTCGTGCTGCTTGGCGTTGAGGACCTCGTGCGGGATGCCGCGCTTGGAGAGCTGCTGGGAGAGGTACTCGGACTTCTCGACCGACGTCGTACCGACGAGGATCGGCTGGCCCTTCTCGTGCTTCTCCGCGATGTCGTCGACGACGGCGGCGAACTTCGCGACCTCGGTCCGGTAGATCAGGTCCGGCTGGTCCTTGCGGACCATGTCGCGGTTGGTCGGGATCGGGACGACACCGAGCTTGTAGATCTGGTGGAACTCGGCGGCCTCGGTCATGGCCGTACCGGTCATGCCCGACAGCTTCGAGTACAGGCGGAAGAAGTTCTGGAGGGTGATCGTGGCGAGGGTCTGGTTCTCGTCCTTGATGTCCACCCCTTCCTTCGCCTCGATCGCCTGGTGCATGCCCTCGTTGTAGCGGCGGCCGGCGAGGATACGGCCGGTGTGCTCGTCGACGATCATGACTTCGCCGTCGAGGACGACGTAGTCCTTGTCCTTCTTGAACAGTTCCTTCGCCTTGATGGCGTTGTTGAGGTAGCCGACGAGCGGGGTGTTCACCGACTCGTACAGGTTCTCGATGCCGAGCCAGTCCTCGACCTTGGCGACACCGGCCTCGTGGATGGCGACGGTCCGCTTCTTCTCGTCGACCTCGTAGTCGCCGGTCTCCTCGATGCCCTTCAGCGGCTGGCCGGCCTCGCCCTTGGTCAGGCGGGTCACCAGCTTCGCGAAGTCGCCGTACCACTTCGTGGCCTGGTCGGCGGGGCCGGAGATGATCAGCGGGGTGCGGGCCTCGTCGACGAGGATCGAGTCGACCTCGTCGACCACGGCGAAGTTGTGGCCGCGCTGGACCAGCTCGTCCTTCGACCACGCCATGTTGTCGCGCAGGTAGTCGAAGCCGAACTCGTTGTTCGTGCCGTAGGTGATGTCGCAGCCGTACTGCTCGCGGCGCTGCGCCGGCGACATGTTCGCCAGGATGCAGCCGACCTCCAGGCCGAGGAACTTGTGCACCCGGCCCATCAGCTCGGAGTCGCGCTCGGCGAGGTAGTCGTTCACCGTGATCAGGTGGACGCCCTTGCCGGACAGCGCGTTCAGGTACGCGGGCAGCGTGCCGACGAGGGTCTTGCCCTCACCGGTCTTCATCTCGGCCACGTAGCCGAGGTGCAGCGCCGCGCCACCCATGATCTGGACGTCGTAGTGCCGCTGGCCGAGGACGCGCTTGGCGGCCTCGCGAACGGTCGCGAAGGCCTCCGGCAGCAGGTCGTCCAGGCTCTCGCCGTCCTGGTAACGCTGCTTGTACTCGTCCGTGAGCGCCCGCAACTCGGCGTCGGAGAGGTTGACGAAGTCCTCTTCGATGGAGTTGACCTGGTCCGCGATGCGGTGCAGTTTGCGCAGGATCTTGCCTTCGCCTGCACGCATGAGCTTGTTGAAGACGGACACCGAGGTTTGTCTCCTTGCCGGTCGGGCCTGGGCACTGTTCGTACACGGGCACGGCAGGTGGGCCCCACCGCAACGGCCATCGTAAGCGAGGACGTGGTCGCGTCGGGAGGTCCGCCGTAGCCGCGAGGGCGCGGGTGCCCGTATTGAGAACGTACGGGGGACCGGATAGGTGCCGCATTTCCCCAAAACCGTTCGCCCGGGGTGTCGGCCCGGCACGAGAATTCGTTCATGGAGCCGATCACACTTCGCACCGCCCGGCTGGAATTGCGGCCTTTCGGCCCCTCCGACGAGGACGAGGTCTACGCCGCCGTGCAGGACCCGGACATCCAGCGCTGGACGATGGTCCCGTCCCCTTACGGGCGCGCGGACGCACACGGGTTCGTGTCCGAGTTCGCCCCGAACGGCTGGCGCGAGGACACGGCCTACCCCTTCGCCGTGCGCCTGGGCACCGGCGGCCCGCTGGTCGCCGCCGTCGGCGTCCACGTCCACGCCGGCCCGGCGTACGAGATCGGCTACTGGGCGGTCCGCGAGCACCGCGGCAAGGGCTACGTCCCCGAAGCCGTCGAAGCCGTGGCCCGCTGGGCCTTCACCGAGCTGGGCGCCGCCCGCCTGGAATGGCGCGCCGAAGCCGGCAACGACCCCTCCCGCACGGTCGCCGAGAAGACCGGATTCCGCTTCGAGGGCCTCCTGCGCGCCGGCCTCCTGCGCAACGGCACCGCCCGCGACTGCTGGGTCGGCGCCCTGCTCCCCTCGGACCTGGGCCTGCCCTCCCGGCTGCCCTACCTGCCGCCGCCCTCCGCGTAGGGCCCGGGCACAATCGCCGTTCATGGAGTCGATCACCCTGAACACCGAACGCCTCGTACTGCGTCCTCACACCCCCGAGGACACGGCCGAGGTGCACGCCGCCTGCCAGGACCCCGAGATCCAGCGGTGGCTGCCCGTACCCCTCCCGTACGGGCCGGCGGAGGCGGCGGCCTTCGTCACGGAGACCGTTCCGCGCGGCTGGCGCGAGGACACCGAGTTCAACTTCGCGGCCCGGCTCGGGGCGGACGGGCCCCTGGTCGCCACCCTGGCCGTGGTCCCGCGCGGCACGCACGCCCACGAGGTCGGCTACTGGTCCGTCGCCGAGCACCGCGGCCGCGGCTACATGACCGAGGCCCTGCGGGCCGTGGCCCACTGGGCCTTCACCGAGGCGGGCTGTGTCCGGCTGATCTGGCGCGCCGGCATCGGGAACACCGCCTCCCGCGCCGTCGCCGAGAAGGCCGGCTTCCTCATGGAGGGGGTCCAGCGCGCCGGCATGGACCACAGGGGCACCCTGGGCGACTGCTGGGTCGGCGCCCTGCTCCCCTCGGACCTGGGCCTGCCCTCCCGGCTGCCGTACCTGCCCGCTGTCAGCGCCACCCCCTAGGCTCCGGCACATGACCATGATCTCGTTGTCCGCCGATGAGGCCCGCCGGATCGCCCTGCGCGCGCAGGGGTTCCTCGGAGCGCCCGACCGCCGGGGCGGGGTCCGGGGGGTGCTGCGCCACCTGGGCGCCGTACAGCTGGACACCATCTCCGTCCTGGCCCGCTCGCACGAGCTCATCCCGTACGCACGGCTGGGCGCGGTGGGCCGCGACACCGTGGAGAAGGCCTATTGGTCGGACCGGCACGCCTTCGAGTACTGGTCGCACGCGGCCTGCATCCTGCCCATCGAGGAATGGCCGCATTTCGCCTTCCGGCGCCGCGCCCGCCGGGCGCGCGGCCACGGCTGGCACCGGCTCAAGGACAAGGAGGGCTCGACGCGGGCGGTCCTGGACCGGCTCAAGGCCGACGGCCCGCTGACCTCCACCGAGCTGGGCGGCGCCAAGAACGGCGGCGAATGGTGGGACTGGTCCGAGACCAAGATCGCGGTGGAGTGGCTGCTCGACACCGGTGAGGTGGTGTGCAGCGAGCGCCGCAGCTGGAAGCGGGTCTACGACCTGGCCGAGCGGGCCGTGCCCGACGCGCTGCTCCACGACGACCTCGACGACCGCGAGTGCCAGCGCCGCCTCGTCGCACTGGCCGGACGGTCGCTGGGCGTCGGCACCCGTACGGACATCGCCGACTACCACCGCCTCAGGGGCGATCAGTTCGACGCGGTCATCGCGGACTCCGGGCTCATCCCGGTCGAGGTCGAGGGCTGGTCCAAGCCCGCCTGGGCGGACCCGGCGGCGCTCGCGACACCTCCCCGGGGCCGCCACCGCACGACGCTGCTGTCCCCCTTCGACTCGCTGATCTGGGAGCGCCCCCGCACCGAGCGGATCTTCGGCTTCACGCACCGCCTGGAGGCGTACGTCCCCAAGCCGAAGCGGATACACGGCTACTTCGCGATGCCGCTGCTGGCGGGCGGCCTGCTCCAGGGCCGCGTCGACCCGGCCCGCGAGGGCACCACCCTGGTGGCCCGCCAGCTCTCCCTGACCTCCCCGAAGGCAGCCCCCGCCATGGCGCAGGCGCTCCGGGAGGCTGCGGAGTGGGTCGGCTGCGACGCGATCCGTGTCGACCGCGCCAGTTCTCCCGCGGAGGCAGCAGCCGTGACGTCGGAACTCGCCGCCCTCTAGGTTCCGGGGTGCGGGGCGGGGCCCCCGGCCCCGACCCGTTCGCCAGGTTATTATACCCCCACGCCGAAACCACCGGATCCATCCCGGTAAGAACCGGCTCGTAATGCCGAATGTT
>NZ_JBHUSC010000089.1:5549-15383 GCF_042673805.1 Streptomyces sp. NPDC057010
GCGGGCGGGTCCGGGGGGCCCCCGCCCGTGGGGGCGCGGGGGGGCGGCCGCGGCCCCCCCCCCCCCCCCCCCCCGCGGGGGGGGGGGGGGGGGGGCCCCCCCCCCCACCCCTACCGGATCTCCAGGATCTTCTCCCGCATCGCGTAAACGACGGCTTCCATCCGGGAATGCAGCTGCAGCTTCTCCAGAATGTTCCGCACGTGGTTCTTCACCGTGTTCTCGGAGATGAACAACTCCTTGGCGATGTCCCGGTTGTTCATACCGGTGGCCACCAGCTTCAGAACCTCCAGCTCCCGGTCCGTCAGCCGCGGCGCCGGCACCAGCCGCCGCTCATCGGTCCGCTGGATCATCGACTTGAACTCGGTCAGCAGCTTCGACGCCATCGACGGACTGATCTGCGACTGCCCGTCCGCGACCGCCCGGATCGCCGTGGCCACCTCGTCCGTCGAGATCTCCTTCAGGAGGTACCCCGTCGCCCCCGCCTTGATCGCGTCGTAGAGGTCCGCCTCCTCGTCGCTGATCGTCAGCATGATGATCTTCGCGGAGGGGGCCACCTCCTTGATCGAGGTGCACGCCTCGATCCCCCCGCGCCGGGGCATCCGTACGTCCATCAGCACGATGTCCGGCAGCAGGTCGGCCGCCTTGTCCACGGCCTCCGCACCGTCCCCCGCCTCGCCGACGACCTGGATGTCCTCCTCCTGCGCGAGGACGATCTCCAGCCCGCGGCGGAAGAGCGCGTGGTCGTCGACCACGAGGACCCGGATCGGCTCCCCGGCCGGCGTGCCCGCGGATTCCGCGGCGGAATCCTCCACCGCACCCGCAGCGCCCGCCTCTCGGCAGCCCGCACCGTCGTCACCGCGCACCGGCCCGAAGCTGTCCGCCATCATTCCTCCCCCTGCATGTGCTGAGCTGCCGGGCCAACCGGACGGGCACCGCCGCCGGTTGACTGCCCGCCATGATTCCATGCCCACACCACGGCGCGGGGGCCCAAAGGTGGCCACCTGGCGCATACCCGTCATGCAGCTGCCCCTGCGGGACGCCGGAGCGGCGTCCCGCAGGGGCAGACGATTGACGTGCTCAGCCGCGGCTCAGCCGCCGAGCGCTCCGCCGGCGCCGCCCCGCGGCTCCTCCGAGCTGGAGGCCCCGTCGGGGTTCACGTGGATGACGCCGTAGTCGTAGGCGTGACGGCGGTAGACGACGCTGGGCAACTTGGTCTCGGAGTCGACGAACAGATAGAAGTCGTGGCCGACCAGTTCCATCTCGTAGAGAGCCTGGTCGAGCGACATGGGTGCGGCCGAGTGGGTCTTCTCGCGGACGATGAGCGGGCCCTCGCCCTGCACTTCCAGCGATCCGATCCGGGTGATCGGAACCCCGTTGGCCTTTTCCTCCTGGTACGGCTGACCATTGCTGTCGAGCGTCGCGGCATTCGGCACCGCGTCGGCCACCTCGGCCGCCGAGAGCCGGCCGGTGCCGCGGCGGGTGTATCGCTTGTCGTGCTGCTTGCGCAGCCGGGCCTCCAGCTTGTCCTGAGCCAGGTCCAGCGCCGCATACGGGTCGGCGGCGGCGGCCTCGGCACGGATCACCGGGCCCCGCGAACGCAGGGTGATCTCCACGCGGTCGGAACGGTCGGCCTGGCGCGGGTTGTGTTCCTTGGACACCTCGACGTCCAAGCTGATCACCTTGGCGTCGAGCTTCTGGATCCGCTCCGGATTCAGCTTCTCGGCCACGTGCTTGCGGAACCGGTCGGGCACCTCGGTCTTGCGGCCCTTGACGACGATGTCCACGCAGAACTCCGTTCCCGGATAGCTCCGCCTCGTGGGGCGAAGCGTCTCCCTTTCGCACCAGGCTCCGGCGAAGGCCGGAGCCTCGGACTTGGCGACTTTCACCTCCTCCTCCCCCATCGGCAAGATCTACACCCCACCGACTTCGGAGTCGAGAGACAGCGATGCGTGGGGCCCAAGGCTCGCCAGTCCTCACAACCGAACATATCCCTCTATGGCGGTTGTCGGCACCCGCTACCGGAACGTACTTCCGTCCAGGTGGCCAATCCCTCGTACTACCTGCAACGATGGGCCTTCCCCGGCAGTTCCAAATCTATTCACAAGATTTTTCCGCTGTACGGGTAGCCGCCACCACCGCGGCCCGCAGCTCCCCCTGCCCCAGGCCGGCGGCGCGCACCGCACGGGCCGCCTCCGCGAGCGTCGCTCCGGTGGTGACCAAGTCGTCCACGAGTACGATCACGGCCCCGTCCGTCAGCCGCGCCCCGCCCCGGCACACCCCCAGTGCCCCTGCGAGGTTCTCCCGGCGCTCCCCGGCCCCCAGACCGGCCTGGTCCGCCACGGCCCGCCGCAACCGCAGTACGGGCGCCACGCGCGCGGGCACACCGGCCCGCCGCAGCCGCCCCGCGGCGGCCAGCGCGATCCTGCGCGCCGGATCGTGCCCCCGCGCCCGGACCTGCCGCCGCGCCGACGGGACGGGCACCAGGGCCACCTCCCGCTCCCCCGTCCCACGCCCGGCCCCGGCCGCCCGTACCGCCCCGGCCAGGGCAGCGCCCAGCGCCCCCGCCAGCGGAAGCGCCCCGCGCTCCTTGTGGGCCAGCAGCACGGCCCGTACGGCACCTTCGTAGGGGGCGGCCGCATACACCGCGGGCAGCCCGGACACCCGCGCAGAAGGCCGCGCACGCACCGCCCCGGCCCCGCTCAGCGCCGCCCGGCAGCCGGCGCACAGCACCACCCTGGCGGCCCCGCAGCCGGCGCAGTCGACCGGCAGGACCAACCCGGCCAGCTCCTGCCGCCACCCCCGCACCCATCCACTCTGCAGGGGCCCGCGCCGGCCCGCCACCCCTGTGGACGACCGGGAGAAGCCGCAGGTCAGCCCGGATACACCGGAGCCCGGCCGCCCGCCGCGACCGTACGCCACTGCGCGCCCGGCGGCAGCCACACGATGCCGTCGTCCTCCGACCAGCCCACCACCGGCTTCGGCTTCGACTCGTCCTCCGAGGCGGCGACCGCCACCGCGCTCAGCCCGGTCGCCCCGGGCAGGCTCGCCGCGACCATCGAGCCGTCCGCCAGCATGTAGCGGGCCTGCACGACCCCGCCGCTCTCCCGGCCCACCACCAGCAGCCGGCCCCGCGGCGCCCAGCTCATCGCCGTCACGTCCGCCATCTGCGGGGCCGCCGGACGCAGCTCGCGCACCGACACCGCCGAGACGTCACCCTTGCCGTCGGGCCGTTCGATCCGCCCGACGTACAGGTTCTTGCGGGCACCGTCCCGCTGCACGAGCAGCGCGATCCGCACCCCGTCCGCCGAAGCCTTCAGCGAGGTGATCCGCCCGCCGTCGAGCCCGGCCACCTGCACCTTCTCCGGGGTCCCCGTTCCGCCCGGCACCCGCCACAGCCCCAGGTGCTGCGGGTCCTGGTCCGCGACCCACAGGTCGCCCGCCGCGTCCCAGCTGGGCGCGGTCAGCGAGTTCGGCTTGTTGCCCTTGCCGGTCAGCACCGGCTGCGGCATGACCCCGGCGCCGGACAGCGACACCACGTACAGCCCGTGCCCGTCCTCGGAGACCACGGCCGCCCGCCGCTCGTCGTAGGACACGGCCGCCGATCCGGCCTTGAAACCGGGGGCCGCGTTCAGCGGCCCCGGCACCGGCTCGGGCCGGTACTGCTGGTCCTCGCCGGCGATGTCGAGCTTCATCCGCACCAGCCGGTTCGCGTCGTCCACGAAGTACTGGTACTCGGGCACGCGCGGCCGGTTCGCGATCGCCGCCGCGTTCACGTCGGTCACCGAGCACAGCGAGGACGACTTGCCGTCGGAACGCAGCAGTTCGACCCGGTTGAGCCGGGAGGCCGTCAGCTCCTGCACCGTGTACAGGAGTTGGGTGGCCATCTTCTGGCACTGCGGCTGGGCGACGTTGTCCGCCTTGTCGTTGAGCGGCACGCGCAGCGTGTTCTGGCCGTCGTACGAGAGGGACTTGGTGCCCGGGCGCAGTTCCGTTCCGGTGGGGAAGCTGGACTCGACGACCGGCCCCAGCCACCTGGACGGCCCGGCGAGCAGCGACTGCACCGTCTGCGTGGTCGGGTCCATCCGCGAGTCGGGGTCGGTGCGCTGGCGCACGTACACGGGATCGGCGACGAGCGTGCCGCCCGCGAAGTAGTACTTGTTGACCGGCATGTAGATGCGCTGGAAGTCGGACTCGCTGAGCACGAGGCTCTTGGGCGGGGTCGCGATCCGCCACTGCTTGTTCTCCTGGACCAGCTGGAGGAACTCCTCGTACGTTCCGCCGCCGGTCTCCGGCTGGTAGGCGCTGCGCTCGTCCACGGTCGCGAGCTTCGTGCCGGTCACCTTCCAGCGGGGCCCGTCGGGGTCCTTCTCGCCGCGGATCGGGGACCGGTCGAGGCCGGCCGACAGCACGGTGACGGCGCTGCCGGGCTTCCAGGTCTTCGCGGCTTCCTCGGTCAGGTACTTGCGGGCGGTCTCCAGCTGCGGGTCGTCGCTGGTCATCGCCTCCAGGAAACCCTTGACGATCTCGGCGGCGCCGGCCTTGTCGGCCGGGGGCACGCCGAACACCCGGACCTGCGAGTCGACGCCCTGCGACCCCTGCACCGCGCGGATCTCCCCGTGCGTCGGCATGGAGGCGCAGCCGGCCAGCAGCAGCCCGGCCGCGCCCAGCGCGTACGCCCGCAGCGTGCGCGGCCCGCGGCCCCGGGCCCGCCCGCTCCCGGGCTCAGCGTCCGTCGGCATCGGCATCGGCACGGCCCTCGGCGTCGGCATCGGTTCGGTCCTCCTGTGGTGCCTGCTCGGCCGGCCGGGGCACGACCCTGGCCCCGTTGCCCGGCAGGGCCGTCGGGTCGGCGGGTACGGGCAGCGCCGTGGCGACGGCCGACCGGGGTGGTATCGGCGACCGGTCGGCGCCGTCCGCCGGCGGCTTCGGGGCCGCCCGGCCCGCGGCGTCGGCGGCGGCCCTGGCGCGGTTGGCCCGGGAATCCTCGGGCTCCAGCGGAATCGGGGATCCGCGCAGCGGCTCGTCGGCGGTGCGCGGCAGGGTGAGGCGGAACTGCGAGCCGCCGCCCGGCTCGCCCCATGCCTGGAGCCAGCCGCCGTGCAGCCGGGCGTCCTCGACGGCGATGGACAGGCCCAGGCCCGTACCGCCGGTCGTGCGCGCCCGCGCCGGGTCGGCCCGCCAGAAGCGGTTGAAGACGCGGGTGGCCTCGCCGGGCTTGAGCCCGACGCCGTAGTCCCGTACGGCCACGGCGACGGCCCCGCCCGCCGACGCGAGGCGGACCACCACGTCGCGGCCCTCGCCGTGCTCGACGGCGTTGACGACGAGGTTGCGCAGCACGCGCTCCACGCGCCGGGCGTCGGCCTCGGCGATGACGGGCTGGGTGTCGCCCAGCACCCGGATCCGGGTGCCCTTGTGCTCGGCGAGCGGCTCGGCCCCGTCGATGACGCGGCGCACGACGTCGCGCAGGTCGATGGGCTCGGCCTGCAGGTCGGCGGCGCCCGCGTCGAAGCGGCTGATCTCCAGCAGGTCGGCGAGCAGCGACTCGAACCGGTCCAGCTGGCCGGCGAGCAGTTCGGCCGAGCGCGCGGTGATCGGGTCGAAGTCGACCCGGGCGTCGTGGATGACGTCGGCGGCCATCCGTACGGTCGTCAGCGGGGTCCGCAGCTCGTGCGAGACGTCCGAGACGAACCGGCGCTGCATCCGCGACAGGTCCTCCAGCTGCTGGATCTTGAGCTGGAGGTTCTGCGCCATCTTGTTGAAGGCCTCGCCCAGGCGGGCGATGTCGTCCTCGCCGGTGACCTTCATCCGCTCCTGGAGCCGCCCGGCCGAGAGCCGCTCGGCGATCCCGGCGGCCATCCGGACGGGGGTCACGACCTGCCGTACGACGAGCCAGGCGATGGCGCCGAGCAGCACGACGACGAACAGGCCGGCGGTGGCGAAGGTGCCCTTGACCAGGTTGAGGGACTCCTCCTCCTGGGTCAGCGGGAAGAGGTAGTACAGGTCGTACGGGTCCCCGTTGATGTCCGTGAGCCGCTTGCCCACGACCAGCGCGGGCTGGGGCGCCTTCTCCCCGGCCCCGGAGGTGTACCGGATCTCGGAGAAGGTCTTGAAGGCGCCGGTGGCGTGGTCGACGGCCCGGCGCAGCGACACCGGGACGCTGGCGGTCGGGTCCACGTTGCCCGAGGCACGGGCGCCCTTGACGCCCTGGGTGCCGGGCAGGTCCTGCTCCCCGGTGCCGGCGCCGAGCGCGACGACCTCGAAGGCGGTCTGGCCGCCACTGGCGAGCTGCTTGACGAGGGAGTTCATCCAGGTGCTGGCGTCCCGGCCGACCTTGTTGTCGGTGGCGTCGGGGCCGTCCACGGTCGCGGGGGCGTTGGCCTTCTCCTGTGCGACCGCGAACCCGCCCGCGGCCTGGCTCTGCGCCGCCTCCTCCTTGGCGTCCAGCAGGCCCTTGCTGACCTGCGCGACGACCACGAAGCCGAGCGCGAGCACCACGGCGAGTGACATCAGCAGGGTGGCGGCGACCACCCGGAGCTGGATGTTGCGCCGCCACAGCCGGACGGCCGGGAGCAGGGGCCGGCGTACGAGACGTACGCACAGCCGCAGCACGGCGCCGCCGGGCCCCCTGTCCCGCAGCAGCCGGCCGGCCCGCAGGGTCCCCCAGCGGGAACCGCCCCGGCCCTTGCCGGACTGCACGTCAGCTGGGTCCGGCCTTGTAGCCGACACCGCGCACCGTCACGACGATCTCGGGGCGCTCCGGATCCTTCTCGACCTTGGAGCGCAGACGCTGTACGTGCACGTTGACGAGGCGGGTGTCCGCCGCGTGCCGGTAGCCCCACACCTGCTCCAGCAGCACCTCACGGGTGAAGACCTGCCAGGGCTTGCGGGCGAGCGCGACCAGCAGGTCGAACTCCAGCGGGGTCAGGGCGATCGAGGCACCGTCGCGCTTGACCGAGTGCCCGGCCACGTCGATGACCAGGTCACCGATGGCCAGCTGCTCGGGCGCGGGCTCCTCCGACCGGCGCAGGCGGGCCCGGATGCGGGCCACCAGCTCCTTCGGCTTGAACGGCTTGACGATGTAGTCGTCGGCCCCGGATTCCAGGCCCACGACCACGTCCACCGTGTCGCTCTTTGCGGTGAGCATGACGATCGGCACGCCGGACTCGGCCCGGATCAGCCTGCAGACCTCTATGCCGTCCCGTCCGGGCAGCATGAGGTCGAGCAGCACCAGGTCCGGCTTCGCCTCCCGGAAGGCAGCAAGTGCCTTGTCACCGTCCGCTACGAACGACGGCTCAAAACCTTCTCCACGCAGCACAATGCCGAGCATCTCGGCCAGCGCGGTGTCGTCGTCGACGACAAGGACGCGTCCCTTCATGGTTGACATCATCCCATTAGCTAATCGTTACCAGGCGGTGAGCTGCCCCACAGCCAAAAGGGCTGGAAATCGCCCCTCGGACCTGCGTGGAGATCAGGTCGACCAGTCTGCCCCGTATCCGGGTGACAATTGAAGCCACGGGCTGCCGGAGATCGGGGGGTACGGCCGGTCCGTCGGGTGATCCCTCATGACACGATGGCAGCGACCAGCGCCCCCGCCGCAGTGCACGTGAAGGAGCGACGATGAACGACTCTCCGGGCTGGGCCACGCCCGGATCCTCTCCGTCCGACGGTGAGCGACCGGGGGCACCCGCCGATCAGCCCGCACAGCCCGCTGCCGACCCGAGGTGGTCCGCCCAGCAGCCGCCGCCCGGCCAGTGGCAGAGCCCCGCACCCCAGACGCCGCCCCCGCCGCAGCCCGGCCCGGGCTGGGGGCAGCAGCCCCCGTACGGCCATCCGGGCGGCCCCGGCCAGTGGGGCGCTCCGCCGGCCGCGAAGCCCGGAGTGATCCCCCTGCGCCCCCTGGGCCTCGGCGAGATCCTCGACGGCGCGGTCGCCACCATGCGCTCCCACTGGCGCTCGGTCCTCCCGATCACCCTGGTCGTGGCCACCGTCATCCAGGTGATCAGCCTGATCACGCAGAAGTACGCGATGGCGGACCTCGCGCTCTCCTCGGGCTCCGAGGCGGACGTCAACGCGTCCCTCGACAACATCGGCACCACCCTGACGCTCCTGGCCGCCACCCTCTTCATCGCGGCCATCGGCGGCCTCGTGGCCACCGCGATGCTCACGATGATCTACAGCCGGGCCGTGCTCGGCACCCCTTCCACGGTCGCCACCGCCTGGCGCGAGGCCAGGTCCCAGCTCCTGCGCCTCCTCGGCCTGACGCTGCTCCTGACCCTCGGCGCGGCGCTCCTGGCCGGTGTGCTGATGCTGCCCGGCATACTCGCCCAGAGCCCGGGGCTCATCCTCGCGGCTCTCCTCCTCGGCTTCCCCGTCATCGGCGCCTGGCTGTGGATCAAGTTCAGCCTGGCCTCCCCGGCGCTGATGCTCGAGAAGACCACGGTCTTCAAGTCCCTGGCCCGCTCCTCCAAGCTGGTCAAGGGCACGTGGTGGCGCATCTTCGGCATCACCGTCCTCACCGCCCTGATCACCGGCATGGTCTCGGCGATCATCGTCTGGCCGCTGACGCTCGTCGGCATGGTCGCCTTCGGCGGCGGCCTCACGGGAATGGCGGACGGCACCGCCTCCACCGCCTGGGGAGCGCTCATCCTCTCCGGCATCGGCACGATCATCGCCCAGACGATCACCATGCCGATCCAGTCCGGCGTCACCGTCCTCCTCTACGTCGACCAGCGCATCCGGCGCGAGGGCCTCGACCTGGAGCTCGCCCGGGCCGCCGGCGTCGAGAACTACGGGACGACCGGAGGCTGACGCACCGATGATGAGTACGGGGGGCCTCATCACCCGCGCGGACACACCACCGGTGACGACACCGCGCGACCCCGCCCGGGAGGCGGCCGAGCGCGAACTGTCCAAGCCGATGTACCACGAGAACGACCCGGGCCTGCTGGACCGCGCCCTGCGCAAGTTCCTGAACTGGATCGACGACCTCTTCGACGCGGCCTCGGGCGCAACCCCCGGAGGCACGCTGGGCCTGGTGGTCATCCTCGTCCTGGTCGTCCTGGCGACGGCGGCCCTGTGGTGGCGCCTGGGCAAGCCGGCCCGGAGCACGTCGTCGACCCACCTCTTCGACGACGGCGGCATCCGCAGCGCGGCGGACCACCGCAAGGCCGCGGAAGCCCATGCCGCGGCGGGCCGCTGGACGGAGGCCGTCCAGGAACGCATGCGCGCCGTGGTCCGCTCCCTGGAGGAACGCACCCTCCTGGACCCCCGCCCCGGCCGCACCGCCGACGAGGCAGCCGCCGAAGCCGCCGTGTCCCTCCCCGCCCACGCCGCGGACCTGCGCGCGGCCGCCCGCACCTTCGACGACGTCACCTACGGCGGCCGCACCGCCGACGCGGACACCTACAGCCGCCTGCGCACCCTCGACGCCACCCTGGACCGCACGAAGCCGCTCCTGACGGGACCCACCGCATGACCGCCGCCCCAGACCCCGAAGGGCACACCCCGGGCCCCACCGGGGACGGGCATGCGCCGGGGCGCCCCCGCACGGCGCCGGACACCGCCCCGCCGGCCCCCACCCCCGCCGCCGAAGGGCACACCCCGGGCCCCACCGGTGACGGGCGTGCGCCGGGGCGCCCCCGCACGGAGCCGGACACCGCCCCGCCGGCCCCCACCCCCGCCGCCGAAGGGCACACCCCGGGCCCCACCGGGGAGGGGCGTGCGCCGGGGCGCCCCCGCAGGGCGCCGAACGCTGTCCCGCCGCCACTGTCCGACCCCTTGCCACGTTCGACGCTCTGGTTCGTCCCGACATCAGTAGCCCGCGTAACCATGACC